>CBFHWB010000052.1:0-23690 GCA_965659285.1 Planctomycetota bacterium
CGAGGTTGAAGGCCAGCTGGTGGGCTCCCTCGTGCGCCGCCTTGCTCATATTGACAAGGTCGGACGGACGCGAATTTGATCCGGAGCGGGACCGCTGCCGGGTTCGATCATCGAAGAAGGTGATGCGATTGGTACGCCCGGAATAGACCCCCCCGCCTCCCCGGGGAGGACCGGAACGGCCGCTCTGCGACCGCTTGCGCTCCATGTACTCACGGAAGTCCTTCTCATCGCCGATGAGCACCCCCACCAGGTCCTCCTCGAGCTTATTGAGCTTGAAGCCGGCCTTCTCAAAGGTCGCCACAAAGGTGTCATGGGTGCGCTCGAGCATCTCCCCGCAGGCCTTCACCCACTCGACATCGGCCTTGTAGACGAGAATCCAGTGCCGGGTGGTATGGATCTTGTAGCCGGCGCCGAACTCCTCGAGCAGCTCGACACTCTTCTCGCGGCGAGCAGACTTATCCTGGGCCGCCGCTGGAGAGCAGGCGACCAGGGCGACAAAGAGTACAGCGAGAGCGGCTTTCATTTCTTTTTGCCGCCGGTGGTGGTTTTTCCGCTGGAAGCCTTGGCCGGGTCCGATGACACGAAGACCTCAGCGGTGCCGCCGCTCCAATTGTTCGTCTGGAAAGGCGACGCCGGCAACAGCGCCTTGTTGACCAGGTTGGGATTGGCAAGCTTGTGCCAGCCGAAGCGGACCTGGGTCGGAGACTTGACCTCCGGCGAGCTCACCACCACGGTCTCTTTGTCAACCAGGGCTGTCGCCGGATAAAACTGGCCGTCACTGCCGGCGATCTGGAACTCACTCAGGGGCTTTCCATCGCGAGAGCCCAGCCTTCCCGCGGTGTGGGCGAAATGAATCCGGATCCTGTTTTCCTCAATCTCCATCGATTTGTACAGCGGCCCGGAGAAGACGACCTTCTTCTTGCCATAGGTCCGCGCGAGCGCCCAGAGGGCGAGTCGGCGCCCGACCTCGAGCTTCAACTGGGGATGGATGTCCCCCAGGTTGTCGACCAGGTCGGTGGTAACCGCCATGCCGGTATCCGGAATTGACAGGCTCCTGGTCTGTCCCTCCCAGAGCGCCGGAAGCTGCCCGGCGCCGTAACCGGACCAGGGGGCGATCTGAACATAGTAAAAAGGCAGGGGCTGCTTCCACACCCTGCGCCAGCCCTCGACCAGGTTCTTCTTCAGGTCGTGGTAGCCCACGCCGTTACCGACATTCGACTCACCCTGGTACCAGATGGCGCCCGTGATGGCGAAGGGGACGATCGGGGCGATCATGCCGTTGTACATCCCGCCGCCGGCGGTACTGCCGGGGTTCACCGTCCAGGGCTCGATGCGGGAACCGCCCCAGGAACTGGCGATCAGGCCGATCGGCACCTTGAGATCGGTCTGCAGCTTCAGGCCGAAATAATAGAGCACCGCTGAAAAATGCACCACCGACTGGGGGGTGCAGATCTGCCAGGACGCGTTCACGTTCTTGTCGGGAGCGCCCTTCTGCACCTTGGGAATGTGAAAGAGGCGAATTCCCGGATACTTCGCCGAGCGAATCATATCGCCGCCTTTTCGAGTCGCCCTCACGGGCCACTCCATATTCGACTGGCCGGAACCGACCCAGACGTCGCCAATAAGAATGTTCTGCAGGACGATGCTGCTGTTCTTCCCCTTGATCTCCAACTGCTTGCCCCGCTTCCTGGAGGCCTTGAGTTTCTTGAGGGTAACGCGCCAGTTGCCCTGGTCATCCGCCTTGACGGTTTTCTTCGTGCTGCCGAAACGCACCGTGACCTCTTCGCCCGGCTCGGCCCAGCCCCAGATCGGCACCGGCATGTCGCGCTGGAGCACCATGTTGCTGCCGAAGACGCTGGGCAGCTTAACGTCGGCTCGCGCGGGCGAGTCAACCGAGAAAACAAGGGAAACCATCAACGCTGCAAGCAATACTCGGGTATTCATCCTGTACCTTTCTCTCTTGGTTTCAGCTCCAGGTGAAGCGACAGGGCCGCCGCGGCTGATTATCGTAGCCCGGGAAGATGCGCATACCAAGCCCCCCGCGGGAAGATGCTCCCCCGAAAAGCTCCCGAATCAGGCGGTTTCAGCGAGGTTCGACACATAAATCTGTACAAGTAGCAGCGCGGGTTTTAGATTATGAGCAGCGAGGCAGGTCGCCGGGATATCCGGCACCGCCCGCTGCACATCGAGACAACAGAACGCGCTTCGCAGCCTGCTCCGCGAGGCTCCTGGAGAATTCGGATGCTCAACCTCACAGACACGAGTGTTCACAAAAGCTGCGCCGGCCTCAGCCGCAGAGAGGTGCTCCGCATCGGAGCGCTCGGACTCGGTGGGCTGACCCTCCCGGATCTGCTCAGAGCCCGGGAAGAGGTCGCCGCCGCTGGCGGCTCGGTCCGGGACGTCTCCGTCGTCCTGCTCTTTCTCCAGGGAGGGCCATCGCATATCGAGTGTTACGATCCGAAGATGGAGGCTCCCTCAGAGATCCGCTCGACGACAGGTGAGGTACCCACGAAGCTGCCGGGAATCACCTTTGGAGGCACCTTCTCTAAGATGGGCCGGCTCGCCGACAAGCTGACGGTTGTCCGCTCCTACCAGTCGAAAAACGGCGGTCACACCTACCAGGACGTGGTGAGCGCGCGCAATTCTCTGAAGGCCAGCATGAGCGCCCTCTACGCGAGGGCCGCCGGGACCAGCAACCCCAACACCGGGCTGCCATCGAACACCCTCATCCTGCCCGAGGCGATCAAGCCGGACCTCAAGCTGCGCGGCAACTTTGAAAAGAACGCCCTGCCCGGCCTCACCGCCGGCGGCTCCCTCGGCGTCAGCTACGAGGCCTTCAACCCGGTCGGCGGCGGCGCCGCCAGGGACAACATGGAGCTCCAGCTGCCCCAGTCCCGTTTCGCGAACCGCCGCAACCTGCTGTCGTCTCTTGACGGCTGGCGCAGAAGCGTCGAGGACAGCGGCCGGCTCGGAATTGTCGATCGCTACCGCCAGCAGGCCTACGACATTCTTCTTCGCGGCGTCGGCGATGCCTTCGATCTGTCGAAGGAAGACCCGAAGACCATCGCGCGCTACGACACCACCGGGCTCTTCGACATGAAGGTGCTCAACCGCTACAACGACATGTACCGCTCATCAAACCTGCTGGGCCACCAGATGCTCATGGCGCGCAGGCTCTGCGAGGCAGGCTGCGGCTTCGTGACCGTGGCCGACGCGGGCTGGGACATGCATGGAAACCAGAACAGCCTCCCCCGCCTCTCCGGCATGGAACCGCTTGGCAACCAGGTCGACCACGCGGTCTCCGTCTTCCTCGAAGACCTCGAGGAGCGCGGCCTGAGCGACAAGATCCTGCTGGTGATCACCGGCGAGATGGGCCGCTCGCCCAAGATCAACGGCCGCGGCGGACGCGACCACTACGGCAACCTGACCTCGCTGGTCTTCGCCGGCGGCGGCCTGAACATGGGACAGGTCATCGGCCGATCCGACAGCCAGTGCGCGCACCCGGCGACCGAGGCCTACGGCCCGAAAAACCTCCTCGCCACCGTCATGCACACCCTCTTCGATACCACCGCGATGCGCCTTCGCACCGACATCCCCTCCACCGTCAGCGAGCTCATCACCGACGGCCACCCCATCCCCGGCCTGCTCTGAAACGGTAACCACGGGACTGCCGGGAAACGAGTACAAACCCGCCGCGAGTTGAAGTTGCCGCGCCGCTACAAGGTCGACATCATTTCTCACCGCCGGGTGAATACGAATTCGATGACCACCCGCCGCCAATTTGCGTATTGTCAGCCTTCTCGCTCCGTGATTAGTATGGGGACACAATAAATACCAAGGGGGTTCCTGGAATGAGCAGTGAAAAGGCTGGCAGAGTCATCGTCACCTACGCTCGCGGCTGGCAGTCGCTAGCGGTCACCCGCAGCCTCGGACGCCGCGGCGTGGAGGTTATCACCGCCGACGAGGTTGCCATGACGCCGGCCTCCTTCTCGAAATACTCAACGGCGAGCTTCACCTACCCGGATTGCTCGAAGAACCCCGATGAGTTCCTCGACCAGCTCGAGAGCGAAATCATCAGGCACAAGCCGGATGATCCCGACACGCCCTACGTGCTCATGCCGATCCACAAGGAGACCTACCTCATCGCGAAGCACCGTGAGCGCTTCGAGGCCCATATCCGGGTGCCGGTTCCCTCGATCGAGCAGATCGAGGAGGTGCACAATAAGGGAACCCTCGCCGCCTACGCCCAGGACAATGGTCTCTGCGCCCCGCCAACGATCTTCCCGGCGAGCATCGAAGAACTCGAGAGCCGGGCCGATGAGATCAGCCTGCCGGCCTTCGTCAAGCTGCGGGAGTCGGCCGCCGGCGTCGGTATCGCCAAGGTCGACACACGCGAGGAACTCATCAGCTACTTCAAGAGCCTGGTCGATGACTACGGTCTCGCCCCGGAGGACTACCCCATCGTCCAGCAGGGCGTGCCCGGCGACGACTATTGCGTCACCACGCTCTTTGACCGGGGCAAGCTCATCGCCTGCATGACCTACCGCAACATTCGCCAGTTCCCCGCCGACAAGGGCGCGGGGGTGGTGCGCGAGACGGTCAAGGCCGAGAAGATGGAATCGGTCTGCGAAGCGCTCCTCGGCCCGAAGGGGTGGCACGGCGTCGCCGAGATCGACTTCCGCTGGACCGGCGACCTAAATGAAGACCCCTGGCTCATCGAGGTCAACCCGCGCTTCTGGGGCGGCCTGACCCAGGCCGTCGAGTCCGGCTGGGACTACCCCTGGCTCCTCTACCGCCTGGCGGTCGATGGCGAGGTCGACTCGCCAGAGGACGTGAGCTACGACGTCAAAACCGAGGCGCCGCTCGTCGGTCTCCTCGCCACCCTGCAGGAGATCTCGAAGAGCTCCACCCACAGCGATAACCTCAAGGAGGCCTGGAAGGGCGCGCGAGAGGAGTTCAACGAGGGCTCCAAACGCGAGGGACTGCGCCAGCTCTTCGGCGGGCTCAAGGACTTCGTCGACGTCAAGGGCCGCTCCGAGACAGTCCAGGAACTCTTCAAGGTGCACAAGAACACCGTCAACGACCTCTTCTCATCCGATGACCCCAGGCCGATGCTCGGAGCGCTCTATCCTCTCGTCGTCTTCCTCAAGCACGGCAAGATCAACATGGAGTTACTGACCTCCGAAAGTGGTCCCCCCAAGGCGGCTGACGAGAGCGACGAGGACTCATGAGCGAAGGCGAGAGTGCCCATCCCCGCCGGAAGCGGCGGTTCCTGCTGCTGGTCTTCATCCTGCTGACGGCCGGCGTTGCCTCCTATCTCATCTTCTGGGGAGGACTGCGCCTGTGGAACGCCTCGCTCCCCGAGGACGCCCCGAGGATCGCCATGACGCCCGACGATGGCTGGATCGCGAGACTGGGATTCACCGCCCTGACCTACGACCAGATCTTCAGCCGCGCGGGTGGACGGCTTGTGAAGCTGGAGATCCCCGATGAACCCGGAGCCATAGAACCGGCCGAGGCCAGGAAGAAGCTCGCCGGCATGGAGGCGCTGCTGCTGTCCGGCGGCGGCGATGTCGACCCCGAGCTCTACGGGGGCGACCCGGACACGGCCGAACTCGTCAACCGCGGGCGTGACGATTTCGAGCTCGCCCTGATCCGGGAAGCTCGCGCGATGAAGCTTCCGATCCTCGGAATCTGCCGAGGCGCGCAGATCCTCAACGTGGCCTTCGGCGGCGGGCTCATCGACCTAGACGGCGACCAGGAGCTGAGGGCGATCCACTTCAACGCCAGGGGACACCCGGTCGAGGTCGAGGAGGGAAGCCTGCTGTCGAAACTCATGCGCCCGGGAAAAGTCGAAAACGTGACGAGCTACCACCGCCAGGCCGTGGGACGCCTTTGTGATGGCGTGCGAGCGGTGGCCCGCTCACCGGACGGGACCATCGAAGCCATCGAGGTCTCGGAGATCGAAGACGAATGGACCATCGCCGTCCAATGGCACCCGGAGATGACAGTGAGCGACGAATTGCAGTTTGGCCTCGTCAAGGCCTTCGTTGAGGAGGCCCGTCGGCGGAGGCCGGCCAGGACCATCGGAGGCTCCCGGTAATCGATGAACACTCTGCCTGGGACCATCGGCCTCCAGGCAGGAATCGAGATGGGGAAAAAAGCCCCCGGCCGTAGCCGGGGGCCCCCCGCTTCTGAAATCCTCCGGGCGAGCGGACGCTCCCCGGAGAACCGCGCCAGGAGGCGCTCAAGAACTCAATTGCAGGATTCTGACGAGGTCTCACAGCCGAGACTCGCCCCTCCGGTCATGGCGCCGCAATCCGGGTAGGGTGCCGGGAGCGCCGGACCTCCTGCGAAGAGGTGGGTCAATGTAAAGATCGAATCGGTAATGTTGAGCTGCCCATCATCGTTGGAATCCATCGACTCCATGCAGCCGGCCGCCGGACCGCCGGCGAACTGGTGGGTCAGACTGAAGATCGGGTCGGAGAGATCGACGTTGCCATCACCGTTATCGTCACCGCGAATGAACATCTCCTCGGTCGGCTCCTTGCCTCCGCCGGGTTCCTCGCCGCCGCACTCCACCGGGCGGTAGATCACGTGCATGACCCAGTCGCCGGTCAAGCCGAGGGCACAGGCATCGCTCCAACCGCCGGGAATCGCCTTGACGACATTCTTTCCGGGCTGGCAGCCATCTCCATCGTGAACCATCGATGCCGCGGTCAGCATCTCCGCGTTCGTGTCCATGAACTCCATGGTCACCGTGAAGGGACCAGACTCGATCCGAACCCCGCCCTGCTCCTCAAGGTTGAACTCGTTGACGAAGCCATCGACAAAGGCGGGTCCCTCGAGACTCGCCAGGCGAACGCCGGGATCCGGCAGCCCGTTCTCGTAAATGTGAAGCGCCGACTGGATCGTATTGGGCGTATCCCCGAGCACCGAGCCCCAGGCCACGCCGATCCGGATGATCTCGATCGGGTAGTCCTCAGCCGGCACATCGAGCACCACGCCGGCCTCCTCCCCCTCCACGAAGCAGGGACACATGACCGTACCCGCCCCCTCCGTATTGCTCAGGGGAAACTGATCCTCGCACTGGCACCAGGCCTGCCCGGCCGCCAGCAGACTGCAAAAACTCACCACAAAACGGATACAGGTTCTCTGTATCATCTTTCCTGCCCTCCCAACAACATGGGCCAGGCGGCGCGGGGTTGCCATCCCTTAAAGCCCACTTATCTGCCCGACGGGTCAGCCGGAAACTTACATGCCCCTTATCCGGCTCCCACAAAATCAATGCTAAGGATGGTTTTTCTGAGCGTCAAGAACTGAAAATGCCGAAGAAATCAACTATTTCGCCCCGGGCTGAAGCGGCTGTTTTGACGTGAAGAACACCTTGCCAGCAAGCATCAGAGAAGGTTGAATAAATGCAGAACCTGGCAGGGACCCGGCTGGTCCCTCAACGGGCAGGAGCATTAAAATCGGGGGTTGAGACGGGGATAGCCATGAGGTCTTTTCTACTTACAGCGGCGGTACTGTTTTCCCTGGGCTCGCTGGCCGCGCCGGCCAACGCGCAACAGGAAGGTAAACGCATCGTTGCCTACTACACGGCCTGGAGCATCTACGCGCGCAACTTCTTCGTCACCGACATCCAGGCGGAGAAGCTGACCCACATCAACTACGCCTTCGCCAACATCTCCGCCGCCGGCGACGTCGTTCTCGGCGACCGGTGGGCTGACATCGAGAAGAGCTACCCGGGCGACTCCTGGGATGACCCCCTGCGGGGAAACTTCAACGCCCTGCTCAACCTCAAGGCACGTCATCCGCATGTCAAGACGCTGATCTCTGTCGGCGGCTGGACCTGGTCCGGCCGGTTCTCCGACGTCGCCCTGACCGAGGCGACGAGGAGCCGCTTCGCCGCCTCCTGCGTCGACTTCATGACCCGCTACGGATTCGACGGTATCGACCTCGACTGGGAGTACCCCGTCAGCGGCGGGCTCGCCTCGAACCGCACCCGCGAAGAGGACCGCGAGAACTTCACCCTGCTCCTGGCCGAGCTGCGCCGGCAGATCGGCGCGCGCGGCGTCGCCGATAAGCGCACCTACCTGCTCACCATCGCCGCGCCCGCCGGGTCGGGAACCTACGCCAATATAGAGATCAACCGGATCCACCCGCTGCTCGACTGGATCAACCTGATGAGCTACGACTTCAACGGCGGCTGGAGCGACCGGACAGGCTTCAACGCCGGCCTCTTCGCCGCGTCGGAAAACGAAGACAAGATCCCCGGGCCCAACGCCGCCGACGCTCTCCAGGCCTATCTCACCGCCGGGGTTCCGCCGGTGAAGCTCCAGATGGGAGTTCCCTTTTACGGCCGCGGCTGGCGCGGCGTCGCCAACGTCAACAACGGCCTTCACCAGGCCCATCGAGGCGTATCCAACGGCACCTGGGAAAACGGCGTCCTGGATTACTCGGATCTCGTCGACAACTACCTGCCGACCTATACGCGCCACTGGCACGAGGAGGCGAAGGTGCCCTGGCTCTACAACCCGGACACCGGCATCATGATCACCTACGACGACCCCGAGTCCCTCGCCCTCAAGGTCGATTACGTCAACGAGCAGCGCCTCGGCGGCGTCATGCTCTGGGATCTCAGCTCCGACGATGAGGCGGGCTCACTGCTGAGCGTACTGCACGAGGGGCTTCGCCAGCCCCCCGCCGGCCGCTTCATCCGCGGAGACTGCAACACCGACGCCGTGATTGACCTGACCGACGCGGTCTACCTCCTGAACTACAACTTCACCGGCGGCCCGCCCCCTGCCTGCATCGCCGCCTGCGATGCCGATGGCGATGGCTCAGTCAGCGGCCAGGTGACCGACGCGCTCTACCTGCTGAGCTTCAGCTTCCTCGGCGGAGCGCCGCCCCCGGCTCCCTTCCCGGTCTGCGGTAGCTTCGCCCGTCCCTCCGACGAGGCTCTTGGCTGCATCGAGACGGTCAAGGACTGCGGAAACTGAGCTTTCGGGGCTATTCACCCGACCTCAAACCCATCCCGAGGTGAAGGATTTGACCTCCGCCCGGACTGCAGATATCTTGCCCTGGAGAAAAGAAGTGACTCCTTGAAAGCCGGGAGGAATAGATGTTTTCGATTTCTGAATCCACACCGTACGGCCGCCGCGATTTTCTGAAGATTGGAAGCCTGGCGCTTGGAGGTCTCGGTCTCTCGAACCTCGCCACCGGCGCCACCACGAGCCTGCGAAAGAAATCCGTCGTCCTCCTCTTCCTGCAGGGCGGACCGCCCCAGATCGAGACCTTCGACCCCAAGCCCGATGGCCAGTCCGAGATTCGCAGCGTCACAGGCAAGGTGAAGACCTCCCTGCCCGGCGTCTACTTCGGCGGCGGCCTGCCGAAGATGGCCAGCCTGGCCCACAAGATGGCGGTCGTGCGTTCCTTCAAAATCGGGGCCGCCGGCGGCTCGCACGAAAACGGCTACACCGCCCTGCTCAACGGCCTGAGGAATCCCTTCGACGCCACCATGGGTTCACTGTACTCACGCGCCGCGGGAAGCCTCAACCCGGACACCGGCATACCGACCAACTCGATCATCCTGCCCGAAACGATTGACCCCGACATCAAGCTCGGCACCCCCAGCGGCGCCTTCACCTACAACCAGACGCGGCGCTACTTCTGCACCCCCGGCAAGCTCGGCTCCGAGTACCAGCCATTCGATCCCGCCGGTGGAGGACAGCTGATGGAGAACCTCGAGCTCAGCGTCCCCAGGAAACGCTTCGATGACCGCCGGGAGCTGTTGTCGAAGATCAGTCGTCTGCGCCGCGAACTCGAGAGCCTTCCCGGACTCAAGGGCGCCAGCGCCGCCCAGCAGCAGGCCTACGACGTCCTCTTTCGGGGAATCTCCGAGGCCTTCGATCTCTCGAAGGAAGACCCGAAGGTCCTCGAACAATACGACACCAGCGGACTCGTTCCGATGAAGATGATTCGCCGCGGCGGTCCCTGGTACAGAAACAACTTCAACCGCACCACCAACCTGCTCGGAAAACAGATGCTGCTCGCGCGCAGGCTCTGTGAGGCGGGCTGCGGCTTCGTTACCGTGGTCGACAGTTGCTGGGACTTCCACAACGATGGAAACAACCCGCCCGTCAAGATGGGCATGGACGCGCTCAGTCCCCAGCTAGACCACGCGGTCGCCGCATTCCTCGAGGACGTGGAGAGCCGCGGCCTCAGCGATGAGATCCTCCTGGTGATCACCTCCGAGATGGGGCGAACCCCTAAGAAGGACAAGGGCGGAGGCAGCGGTCATTGGGGCAATCTCGCGCCCCTGGTGCTCGCCGGCGGAGGACTCCAGATGGGCCAGGTGATAGGACGCTCGGACCGTATCGGCGGAAATCCCTCATCCTCCCCCTACACCCCGGAACACCTGATGGCGACGGTGCTCCAGACCCTCTTCGATGTCAGCGAGACCCGCCTGCGAACTGACCTGCCGGCTGAGCTGAGCCAACTCATCACTGATGGAAACCCCATCCGCGAGCTCTTCTGAGACCCCGACCTCCCCGAAGCTAAAGGAATCCCTGATGAAAAAAATCATCGTGGCAGGACTTGCCGGCGCCGTCACCCTCTTCTTCTGGAGCTTCGTCTCCCACGAACCGCTGGACTGGCACGACTCCTACCATCTTCGCTTCAAAAACGAAGAAGCGGTAAAGGCCGTCATCGAGAAGGAGAGTCCTGAGGCGGGTATCTACATGCTGCCCAACCCCGTATTGGAAGGAAAATCGGCCGCGGAGGGCCAGGTCCTAATGGAAGACGCCGAAGAGCAGCGCAAAACCGGATCTCCCTCTTTGCGGCAGTGGGGATCCGCAATGGTAAATCGATGATAGAGAGCCTTGGCTTCCAATTCCTCGGCAGCCTGGTCTGCTCATTGATCATCTCCCTGCTGCTGTGCTGCCAGGGACAGAAAACCTTCCTCCAACGCATCCTCTTCGTGGAAATGGTGGCGCTTTTCGCTTTCGTCGGATTCATGCTTCCAGGCTGGACCTGGTACAGTTTTTCAGGAACCTACATGGTAGTCAATCTCTTCGATACACTGCTCGGCTGGGGACTGGCGGGAGCGGTGATCGCACTGGTCTTCAAACGCAGCGAGGCCGGCTGACGGATGCTCCAGGACGGGACGGTCGGTCCCGACAAAAGCGCCACCGCGAATACCGAGGCCTGAGCCTACCTGGCCCTCTCATAGAGAAGGTCGACAGCCCTCTGCCAATCATCGTGTTTTCAAAAACAGACCGCGACAAGCGGGAAACGATAATGAAACAGCTCTCTATCCTTCTGCTGGGGGCGGCGTTGCTGAACCCCGGCATCGGCCGCTGCCGGGCTGACGAGCCCGGGCTGGCCAAGATCAATCTCTTCGAGGCCGGAACGGATGGATACGTGCACTACCGGATCCCCGGGGTCATCGTCTCGCCGAAGGGAACCATCATCGTGTTCTGCGAGGCGCGAAGCGGAGGCGACTGGAGCACCATCGACATCCGCATGCGCAGGAGCCTCGATGAAGGAAGGACCTGGGAGAGATCCCGCAAGATCTCCGAGCCTCCGGAAAATGTGCAACAGAACGAGGTGGCCCTGGAGAAGGGCCTGGCAAAACCGGGCGAGGTGACCATGAACAACCCGGTCATGATCCCCGACGCGAAGGCCGACGCCATCCACTTTCTCCACTGCATCGAATACGCGCGCTGCTACTACCGAAAGAGCGTCGATGACGGAAAGACCTTCAGCAAGGCGATCGACATCACAGACACCTTTGAGCTCTTCCGAAAAGACTACGATTGGAAGGTGCTCGCCACCGGGCCCGGCCATGGACTCAGAACCCGCTCCGGGAGGCTCATCGTACCGGTCTGGCTGTCGGCCGGCAGCGGTGGTCACGCCCACCGACCCTCCGCCGTCTCGGTCATCTACAGCGATGACAGCGGCGACAACTGGAAACGCGGCGAACTGGTGGCGGCCGACCCATCCACCAAGGCCCTGCGGGCCACCGGCATTCCGGAGATCCGCAATCCGGGAGAAACCGTGGCGGTCCAGCTCCAGGACGGCCGCATCCTCCTGAACCTGCGCAATGAATCGGCCAGGCGGCGACGGGCTATCTCGACCAGCGCCGATGGAATCTCCGGGTGGAGCCGCTACCATTTTGACGATGCCCTCATCGAGCCGATCTGCATGGGGAGCATCGTTCGCCTGAGCGAGCGGCCCCGCCACCGAAAGAACCGCATCCTCTTCGCCAACCCCCACAATCCGGCCAGCCGGGAGCGCCAGAACGTCTCCGTAAAGCTGAGCTACGATGAGGCGAAAACCTGGCCTGTCATGAAGGCCATCGAGGCTGGCCCCAGCGCCTACACCGACCTCGCGGTGGGTCCCGATGGAACGATCTACTGCTTCTATGAACGGGGAAAGGCCGGCCGCCTGACGAAATCTCTCTGCCTCGCTACCTTCAGTCTCGAATGGCTTAGCGGAGGCGCGGACCGGCTGATTTCTCCTTCAAAGTGAAACTTGAAATCGGCCGCCATAGCTAGGATAAAGAGCCTCTAAAATTATGCTCTACCAACTGAAAAGACCCCTATCTTCCATGTTACCGGTTCTCCTGGTCGCTCTCGGCTGCGCCGCGGGCACTCCCAGCGATCTTCTCATCACCATTGAAACCAGCGGTCCAGGGCGGGAGGCAATACCCACCGCCGAGAAAAAAGATCGCCTGACCTGGCCCCAATGGCGCGGCCCCACCCGGGATGCGAAGTACTCCGGCCCGAAATGGCCACCCGCCGTCGACGCAAAATCACTGACGCGGCTCTGGAAGGTGAAGCTCGGTCCCAGCTATTCAGGACCGATCGTCAGCCCCGATATCGTCTACACCACCGAGAGTGAAAATAATGAGAACGAGGTCGTTCGTGCCTACGACCGGGACACCGGCAAAGAACTCTGGCAGGCGAAATGGCCCGGGGCCATGAAGGTTCCCTTCTTCGCGCGCTCCAACGGTTCCTGGATCCGCTCCACGCCAGCCCTTGATGGCGACAATCTCTATGTCGCAGGAATGAGAGACGTCCTGGCCTGCCTCGATGCGCGAACGGGAAAAAAGAAATGGCTCGTAGACTTTCCCAAGAAGGCCGGCACTCCCCTGCCTTCTTTCGGGTTTGTCTGTTCGCCGCTGGTTACCACGGACGCGCTCTACGTCCAGGCCGCAGCGGGCTTCCTCAAGCTCAACAAGGAAACCGGCGAGATCATCTGGAAGACTCTCGATGATGGAGGCGGCCTGTGGGGAAGCGCCTTCTCCTCTCCGGCCATCGCCTCCCTCGCAGGGAAGGAACAGGTGGTGGTACAGACCCGGACCACGCTGGCGGGAGTCGACATGGAAAAAGGGAGCATTCTCTGGTCTGAGGAGGTGGAGGCCTTCCGGGGAATGAACATACTCACACCGAGCTTCCAGGGCGACTCCGTCTTCACCAGCACCTATGGCGGCAAGACCATGATCCTCGACATAACTGAAAAGGACAAGAAACTGCAGGCGAAGCGCTCCTGGGACCATCCGACCCAGGGCTATATGTCGAACCCCGTCCTGATCGACGGACACGCCTATGTTCATCTCAAGAACCAGCGAGTGACCTGCTTCGAACTCGCCACCGGGAAGAAGAAGTGGACCACCACCGAACGCTTCGGGAAATACTGGTCGATGGTCTTCCAGGACAACAGGATCCTGGCTCTCGACCAGAAGGGTGTCCTCTATCTTATCCGCGCCACCCCCGAGAAATTCGACCTGCTCTCAAGCTTCAAGGTCAGCGAGTCAGATACCTGGGCGCACCTGGCGATCGCCGGAGACCAGCTCTTCATCCGTGAGCGCGATGGCCTCTCGGCCTGGAAATGGAACGAGGCGAAGACCCCCTGAGGGATCCTCGCCTCATCCATTCACTTTCCGGCCGCCGACCTACTTGCCGCTGGCGGTAGGAGATCCATCTCCCTCTAGGTCGCCCAGGGCGTACTGGAAGCCGGCAAGGTAATGCTTCAGGACGAGCGGGTTGTAGTAGATCTCGTTCCTGTGTCCAAGCGAACAATAGAAGGTACGCCCCTTGCCGTAGGTGCTGACCCAGCTGATGGGATAGAGACCATCCTTGCGCTTGCCGCGCTTGAGATCCATCTTGTCCCCATCGAGAGCCAGGAGCATGCGGCGGTCGGTGGGCAGCGCCGTGTGCCCCCTGAACTGGTAGATCTCGTCCTTCACCTCGAAGCCCTTGCCCTCGAAGCACTTGTTGACGGAGTGGTCCGGCTCGAGGTTCTTGATCGGCACCAGCTGATGCCAGGGATGCCCGTCAAAGGCGCCCCCCATCATGACATTGTATTCCTTCCAGTTCTTGTAGGTGTCCGTACCGGAGTGGGTCCCGGCGAGTCCCTTGCCGCTCTTGACGAAGTCGACGAGGTTCTTCTTCAAACGTTCCTCGCGCTCAAGGGCGGCCTTCTTCTTCTCGGCGTCCTTGGGAAGCCTGCGGGGACGAAAGAGCTCACCGGTGGTGTTGAGCATGATGACCGCGTCGAATTCCTTGAGCTTGTCGGCCTCGAACATCGAATCATCTTCGGAATGAACGGCCGTGTAGGCGCCGGTCTTCTCACCTAACATGGCGAGGGACTTCGCGCCCACTGCGATCGAGCCGTGGCGAAAACCATTGGTCTTGCTGAAGATGAGAACCTTGCGGGCCTTCTTCGCCTTGGCCGGGGCGCTCTTGGGAAGAGCGGCCTCGATCTTCTTGACCACATCCGGCTTGACCTGCGCTGCAAGCTCGCCGCCGTTGAAGACCAAAATACAGGACAAATAAACCGTAACGGAGAAAAACCCCAGATGTCTAAGCATGAATCAACTCCTAAATGTTCCTGGTTCAGCGCGATCGACACCGATCACCTACAAACAACGTGTATATGCTAATCGCAAGGTGGCGGCCCGGGCAAGCCCGGCGAACAGTCTTTCTCATTTACATCCTATCAAGGCTATGATGAACGCTCGCAGGCTGTTACCCTCTTGGCACATCCATTGAGGAGCAGGGGTGCTCCCTGCTCCATCTGCAGCTTCAGCAATTCTAAAGTGAAGAGATGAAAAACACACCGGAAGAGATTGGCTCCGATCTTCAACAGGAGTCAACGAGTCGCCAGAACGGGGAACAACCCGCGGTGGATGACTCGAAAAAATACAGCGTAGACTGGGTTGGAAGTATCCCCTACATCGTCATCCATGCCGGGTGCCTGGCTGTTTTCCTTCCACAGGTAGGCATCAGCTGGATCGCGGTTGGGTGCGCCTTGCTGCTTTACTTCGCGCGCATGTTCTTCATCACCGGCTTCTACCATAGGTACTTCTCCCACAGGAGCTTCAGAACCTCCCGCGCCTTCCAATTCGTAGGCGCCCTCGGAGGCTGCGCGGCTCTCCAGCGCGGACCCATCTGGTGGGCGGCGCATCACAGGCATCATCATTGCACCTCCGACACCGAGCTCGATCGCCACTCGCCGCGGGAAAAAGGCTTCCTCTACAGTCACATGGGATGGTTCATGACCCGCGAACACAACCCGACCGACGAAAAATACGTAGCCGACTGGCTGAAGGTGCCGGAACTCAGATTCATCAACGACTACTACTGGCTGGCGGGAGTGCTGCTCGCCGGCTGCCTGCTGGGAGCGGGCGCCCTCCTGGAGAGCCTTGGGTTCGCCACCAGCGCCGGGCAAATGTTTGTCTGGGGATTCTGTATCTCGACCGTCGCGGTCTACCACGGCACCTACACGATCAACTCCCTGTCACACCAGTTTGGCAAGCGGCGCTTCAAGACCAGCGATGACAGCCGCAACAACGTCCTGCTCGCCCTCATCACCCTGGGCGAGGGATGGCACAACAACCATCACCACCACTCCAGCTCGGCCCGCCAGGGCTTCCGCTGGTGGGAACTCGATGTCACCTACTACATCCTCAAGTCCCTCTCCTGGGTAGGAATCGTCTGGAATCTCCGCCCGGTACCGGAGCACGTAATGGCCGAGGCCCGCTCCAACAAGCTCCACGCGCTTCAATCGGAAGAAGCCGAGTCCGTCGAAAGAGAGCTCGAATCCGCCGCCTGATGGAGATCGCGATCAGCGGCGCGGAAATCTCCAGGCTCGTAGTCGCTTGTGAGCTTTACGAGGAAAACGAGCTCACGACCTTCGAGCCAACCACGGGCGGCTGTGGAACCCGGAGCGTGGATCCCATAGAATCCCGCCGGAAGAAAAAAGGTAAACAGGCATGAAAGCACTCGTTCTTGAAGAGCTCAAGCGACCCCTGCAGCTGGAAGAGCGCGCGGACCCCGTAGCCGGACCGGGCGAGGTGGTCGTCACTCTCCGGGCGGCATCCCTCAACCGCAGAGACTACTGGATCACCCAGGGACTCTATCCCCGCATCAGGATGCCTGTGGTCCTCGGCTCCGACGGAGCCGGGGTGGTTACCGCGGCGGGAGAAGGAGTCGACGATGAACTGGTGGGCAGCGAGGTCCTGATCCACCCGGCGAAAAACTGGGGAGACGACCCGGGCGCCCAGGGAGAAGATTTCGAAGTACTCGGAATGCCGGAAGATGGAACCTTCGCGACCCATCTGCTCACAACCCCGAGCCAACTGCACTCGCGGCCTGAACACCTCAGCATGTTCGAGGCCGCGGCTCTGCCCATCGCCGGGCTGACGGCCTGGCGAGCCCTCTTCACCCAGGGAGCGCTCCAGGAGGGACAGCGGGTGCTCATCACCGGCAGCGGCGGAGGCGTGGCGCTCTTCTGCGTCCAGTTCGCCATCGCCGCCGGAGCCGAGGTCTTCGTGACCTCTTCCTCCGAAGAAAAGATCAAGGGCGCCCTCGACCTGGGCGCGAGCGCGGGGATCAGCTACCGTGAGAAGGGGTGGGCGAAAGAATTCCGCTCCAGCCACGGGCAACTCGACCTCATCGTGGATGGAGCGGGTGGGAGCGACTACTCGGGCCTGCTCGAGCTCGCCCGGCCCGCGGGCCGGATCGTCAGCTACGGATTCACCGCGGGAACTCCGGAGAGCCTCGATCTCTTCAGGCTCTTCTGGAAGCAGGTCAGGATCATCGGTTCCACCCTGGGCACCAGGGCAGAGATGGAGGCCATGCTCGAGTTTATCTCGAGCCAACGGCTACGCCCTGTCATCGACAGCGCCTGCGCGCTCCGGGATGGAAACCAGGCGCTTGATTGCATGAAGAACCACCAGCAGTTTGGTAAGCTTGTACTGGATTGCAGCGAATCCTGACTGGAACCAACCCGGAGGAATCGAGATGACTGGAAAACTCGCACTCACTCTCCTGCTGTCGACAGCGGCCTTCTTCTTTACCGGAGTCATCGCTGCGGAAGACAAAAAGGACCGCGACACCCTGGTGCGGGACGATCTCAGCGAGATGCGCGAGTCCGACCTGTGGATCTACAACGATGTAGAGAAGGCGTTCGAGCTTGCCCGTAAAACCGCCAGGCCGCTCTTGATCGTCTTTCGCTGAATCCCGTGACACGCCTGCAAAGGCTTCGACGTGCAGGTTGCACGTCCCCAAGATCTGAGACTGAAACGGCTGCTGAAGAAGTTCGTCTGCGTACGGGTGGTCCAGGGAAACGCTCTCAACCTGGAGCTTTTTCAATTCGACTATGACCTCACCTTCGCCGCCTTCTTCATGAACGCGGACCGAACCATCTACGGACGCTACGGTACACGCTCCAGCCAGGAGAAGCCCGAGCGGGACATTTCGATGCAGGGTTTCGTGAGCGCGATCGAAGGCGCCCTTGAGCTGCACACAAGCTTCCCGGAAAACCGGCGGTCCCTTGCGGGCAAGCAGGGAGGAAAGCCGCGCTACCCGACCCCCGAACGCTACCCCACCCTCAAGAGGTACACTCCCCTGCTCAACTACGGAGGCAAGGTCGCCCAGAGCTGCCTGCACTGCCACATGATCAATGCGGCGGAAATAGAGCTTCTCAGGTCGAAGAAGGCCCCGCTTCCCGACAAGATCCTCTACCCCTGGCCCCTGCCCGGCGCCCTGGGGCTGCAGCTCTCCCCGGCCGAGAGAGCCCTGGTCGTAAATGCTGCCCCAGCCTCCGCGGCCCATGAGGCCGGCTTCCGCCACGGAGACCGGATCCTGTCGCTCGAGGGCCAGCCCATCCTGTCGACAGCGGACATCCAGTGGGTTCTGCACAACGCTCCAGCCCCGGCCAAGCTCACGGCTGTGGTGAAACGGGCTGAAAAAACAATTCGGCTGAAGCTCGAGCTCAATGCCGACTGGAGACAGAGCACTGATATCTCCTGGCGAGGAAGCACCTGGCCGCTTCGGCGCATGGGGTTTGGCGGAATGCGCCTGGAAGACGTCTGGGATGGCGACCGCAAGAAAAGAGGGCTTGAGGGACTGGCCCTGTGGGTCCGGCATGTCGGGCAATACGGAGTTCACCGGGCTGCGAAAGACGCAGGCTTCCGCAAGGGCGACATCGTCATCGAGTTCGATGGAATTCGCGAGCGACTCACCGAAAGCGAGCTCCTCGTGCACATCTTCCGGAAGCGAAAAGCGGGAGACCTGGTCCCCGTTAAAATTCTCCGAGGCAACAAGCGAATGTCGCTCAGGCTGCCTGTCAGATAACCGATAAGAGCATATGCGCCTTCGCCTTTATTTCCGTCCCTCGTTCCTCTTCTGTGCATTGCTGGCCATCACAGGCTGCGGTCCGCCGCCGCCTTCTCCCGGGCCTGAGCCCGCGGAAAAAAAAGACTCCGAATTACCCGGGCACCAGCGAATGGTGAAGCTCCTCGCCAGGTACGCTGAGATCGCCCGCGCTGAAAATCGATATTACGGAGACAGCCTCGCCCGGAATTACGGCGAGCAACTCAAGCAGCTGCCCGACAGCTCTCCCCTGGAAAGCCGCTGGAAGCTCTACCGCCTCGCGGGCGTCGCCGATCTGCGGGCCGGCAACGAGGAGAAAGGGATCAAGCTGCTGGAGGCGGCCGTCGGCCTCCTGCCCAGGGTAGGCTCCCGGATCGGCCGCGACTACACGGCTGAAACGATCTTCCGACTGGGGGTCGGACATATGCGGCGGGGTGAGACCCTGAACTGCTGCGCCCGCTTTACCCCGGAGAGCTGCATTCTCCCGATCCAGGGAGGTGGAATCCATACCGACCCGACAGGCTCCCGGGAAGCCATCAAGTACTTCGCACGCGTGATGGAACTGCTGCCTCCTGACAGCGATATCTACATGGCTTCCCGCTGGCTGCTGAACATCGCCTATATGACGATCGACGGCTATCCGGCCAAGGTGCCGCTGCCCTATCTCATCCCGGAATCCGCCTTCCGCTCGCAGCTCGAAATACCGCGGTTCAAGAACGTGGCGCCCCGGCTGGGACTCGACCGCTTCAACTGCTCGGGAGGAGTCGTCATCGACGACTTCAACAACGACGGCTACCTTGACGTGTTGAGCTCCACCTGGGAACCGGGCGGTCAGCTTCGCCTGTTCATCAGCTCCGCTGGAAAATCCTTTGAAGATAAGACCGAAGGCAGCGGACTGGAGGGGCTCTTCGGCGGCCTCAACCTCGTGCAGGGAGACTATGACAACGATGGCAACCTGGACTTCCTCGTGCTCCGGGGCGCCTGGCTCGGTGACAAGGGGCGCCACCCCAACTCCCTGGTCAGGAATCTCGGAGGGCTGAAATTCGAAGACGTCACCTTCTCCGCCGGCCTCGGCGAGGCGCACTACCCGACGCAGACAGCGGGCTGGGCCGACTACGACAACGATGGCGACCTCGACCTCTACATTGGAAACGAGACCTCGAAGAGCCTGGCCGCGCCCTGCCAACTCTTCAGGAACACGGGCAACGGCGTCTTCGAGGATGTGGCGGCGGAGGCCGGGGTGTTGAACTCCCGCTTTACGAAGGGAGTCACCTGGGGCGATATCGACAACGACGGCGACCAGGACCTCTATGTCTCGAACCTGGGCGCGGAGAACCGGCTCTACCGAAACGGCGGAGACGGGACCTTCACCGACATAGCTTCCGAGGCGGGAGTCACCCGGCCGCTGAAGAGCTTCCCGGTCTGGTTCTGGGACTACGACAACGATGGCAACCTGGACATCTTCGCCTCGAGCTACGATGGCAAGACCCAGGACCAGGCGCGGCACCTGCTTGGCAAACCCGGAAAATACGAGCCGGCGAGACTCTATCGAGGTGATGGCAAGGGCGGCTTCACCGATACGGCGGCCGAGGTCGGACTGGATTTCCCGATGCTGCCGATGGGCTCGAACTTCGGCGACCTCGACGGAGACGGTTTCCTCGACTTCTACCTCGGCACGGGAGACCCGGAATACGCCTCCATCATGCCCAACCTGATGCTGCTTGGGCGGGGAGGCGACCGCTTTGTCGACGTGACCATGGCCGGCGGCTTCGGCCATCTCCAGAAGGGACACGCCATCGCCTTCGCCGACATCGACCAGGATGGAGATGTGGACGTTTTTGAGCAGATGGGCGGCGCCTACATCGGCGACCGCTACCGCGACCTGCTCTTTGAAAACCCCGGCTTCGACAATCGCTGGATCCGGATCAGCTGTCGTGGAACCAGGTCCAACCGCTCGGCCATCGGTACCCGGATCCGGGTAGAGGTCGAAACCGACGGAGTCCGAAGCTCGATCTACCGCAGCGTGACCAGCGGCGGCAGCTTCGGGGCCAGCCCCCTGCCGCAGCTCATCGGGCTCGGTAAATGCCAGCGGATCGTCTTCGTCGAGATTCGCTGGCCTGCCAGTGGAAGCACCCAGCGCCTCGAGGAGGTGAAACTCGACAGCCTGCTTTCTGTTACAGAGGAAGCCCCTGGGCCTGGAGAGCCCCCGAAATAGGTGCTTTTTCGCCCTCGCGAGGCGCGAACCAGCCTCCGCGTGGAAAAAATGGAGCGGGTGAAGGGAGTCGAACCCTCGACATTCAGCTTGGGAAGCTGACGCTCTGCCACTGAGCTACACCCGCTCTCGATGGTCGACGAGAGCGGATTGTATCACCGCCTGAAGGCGGCGTGCAAGGGGCCGAACATGCAGCCTCATTTAATCGCGATTAAGTCGGCTCGTTTGAGCTTTTGCTAAGAAACACCGGGGCGACTCGCTTCAGGCATCGAGAATGCATATAGGCTTTGTCGCTCAAATACGGTTGTGCTCTACTTTGTGTGGTTGGGGTAGGCGCCATTGCGAACTGGAAACAATCCGGCTGATGGAAGACATAGCGGTCCTGCTTGAAGAACAGGCCGAAACCGCCGCAGGCCGCTGAAAAAGCCCTATTCAAGGGCTTTTCAACCCGGCCGAAGAACCTGGACGAATCGCCCGCTACCTCGTCTATTGTCGCGCCGGGCTCACTGGTGTTCAATGTCCCGGGTGAATATCGGGAAGCCGGCTGTCGTCCAATTCCCCGGCAAGCCGACCGCTATCCGCCGGTATGAAAGAAGAGGAGCGACGCGAAATGAATCCTGACGAGAAGCTGAAAGAGCCCCACTCGCGGATGATCCTCGCGGTCTACGTCCTGCTCGCCATCGCCCTCACCTGGCCGCTCGCGGCGAATCTCACCAACCACATCCCCGGCGGCAACAACGACCTCTTCCAGAACTACTGGAATCTCTGGCTATGGAAGACATCGCTGTTTGAGCAAGGCGCCTCCCCCTACTCAACCGAGCTGCTCTTCTCGGGAACAAAGACCTCGCTCGCCTTTCACACCCACTCGCCGGCCAATACCCTGCTGGCCCTGCCCTTCCTGCTGGTGTTCGGGGAGGCCGCCGCCCTGTCCTTCGCGACCCTCTGCGGTTTTATCCTCGCCGCCTTCGGCGCCTACCTGCTGACGAAGGAGCTGCTGGGTGACTGGCGCGGAGCGTTTCTCGCGGGGACAATCTTCGCCTTCTTTCCCCAGCATTTCGAGCAGAGCCTCGAGCACCTGAACCTCGCAAGCTACGGAGCGATGCCGCTCTTCCTGCTCTGGATGATCCGCGCCATCCGCGAACCATCGAGCAGGTCGTGGATCTACTGCGGCCTCTTCTTCGCCCTCAACTGTCTCTTTGCCTGGCACAACGGACTGTTGCTCCTGCCCGGAGCACTGGCGCTCTTTCTCAACGAGCTGCGCAAGCGCCTGAGCGAACGCAAGCTGGTCATCACTGGAGCGACCATCGCCGCCCTCGTAGCCATCCTCGCCTGCCTGCCCTTTGCCTGGGACATGCTCAACGAGCTCCGCTCAGGAACCGGATCGCCCGCCAAGCCGCAGGTGAACAAGCCCCTCGACCTCGCCTTCCTTGCGATTCCCTCTGCGCAGCACCCCCTCTTCGGTTCCCTGGTTTCCGGAATTCACGATCAATACAGGAGCTACAACTCGGTCGGCTTCACCGCCTACCTGGGACTGGCGACGATGCTGCTGGCAATGTCGACTCTCTTCTTCCGTTTCAAACGGCGGGATTCTTTTGACAGCTTCAGGAACGACTCACCCCGACTTTCCCTGCGTTTCTGGTCTTTCTTCGCTCTCTTTTTTCTCCTGCTGGGACTCGGGGCGGAGCTGCGCTTCCTCAAAGCCGACACCGGCCTGCCCCTGCCCTTCGCCCTGTTTCGAGAGCTGCCGGTCTTCAGCTCGCTGCGGGTCGCCAACCGCTTCCTGGTGCCGGCCATGCTGGGCATCTCCATCCTGGCAGGAGCGGGAGCCTGTCTCTGGCTGAGGGACTCGGCCCATCCGAAACGCCTTCTCGGAATATTCATCGCCGCCGTGATCCTTGATTTCCTCTGGGTCCCCTATCCGCTGCGGGAGCTGCCAAAGCCTGACTGGATCCAGGAGACGGCGAAGGCTCCCGAAGGCGCTCTCCTGAATATCCCGGGCGGCTACCGGGCGCGGGCCGCCGAGGACATGTATCTCCAGACCCTCCACGGCCGTCCCATCACCGGCGGCTATGTCTCGGTTACCCCGCGACACGTCAAGGGTTTGCTCGAACGTCATCCGTTCCTCAGAAGTATCTTCGAAGCCGAACACAGCAGAACCTACCCCGAGGAGCCGGTACCCGCCCTGGAAGGACTCAATACGCTCTTCTCGGACGAATCCATTGGAATCGGAGTGGTGGTGCTGCACACAAACCGCAGCTACGAAGAGCTGAAAGCGAAGCGAGATGCCGCCAGCGGGCTTGCCGAAAAGCTCGACTTCAACCCGGCAAAGGGAAACCTCCGCGCCAAGCTCGACGAATGCGGCGAAGCGCTCAGGACGCTCTGGGGTAAGCCCCTCTATAAAGACGACCAGGTCGAGGTCTACGGACGTCCCCGGGAATAAGAAAATTCCCCCGGCACGGCCATCGCGCCGGAGGAATTTCCCCTGACATCTTATGAATCAGAGAGCCGAGGCTGGATCAGCCTTTGTCGCTCTCATCGCCTCCGCCGGCATCGTCGCCTCCTCCGGCAACTTCGGCTTCGCCGTCTCCGGCATCATCGCCTCCACCGGTATCGTCGTCTCCGCCGGCATCGTCGCCTCCGTCGGCAAATTCGGCTTTGCCGTCTCCGGCATCGTCGCCTCCGCCGGCATCGTCGCCTCCATCGGCATCGTCATCGCCTCCATCGAGCTCAACCGGCTTGTAACCACCGCGGCCCTTGAAGTACATGATCAGGAAGATATATACGATGAGCATGGAGACCGGAAGTACTGTAGC
>CBFHWB010000053.1:0-23458 GCA_965659285.1 Planctomycetota bacterium
CACCGTCTTCGATCTCCTTCATGAGTTCACAGGTGATGGGAAATCGCTCATGCTTGTGGGGCATGAACCCACCTCCTCGGAAATGGTGCGCCTCCTGTGCGGTTGCGCCCTGCCCGGCGCGGGCGCGATGGTTCGTTTCCCCACCGCGGCGATGGCAAGAGTCGACCTTGCGATCGATTCCTGGAAGGATGTAGCCCCCGGCTGTGGGCAGCTTCGCTGGCTGGTTCCTCCGAAGCTGTTGACAAAGGGCAGCTTCGAGTTCCTGGGATAGGCGCCGGTCAGCCGCTGCGGCAGGGAGTCCGTCAGTTGAGGAGGGTCGATTAGCCGTAGGCTACATCCGGCAACAGCAGGATGACGAGGACACAGGCCAGCACCAGGGGGAAGGAAACGATCAGGACGAAGTTCTTCTGTTCGAACTTCAGGTGCATGAAGTACCAGGCGACCAGGCCCGCCTTGACGAAGGCCATCCCGAGGAGGAGGAAGATCGTGATTCCGATGATCCGCTCCGTATCCGGGAGCCACTTCGGGAAAAAAGCCACCGCGACCTCCAGAACGGTCAGCACCAGCAGAACTACCCAGATCAGCATATAGTTAGGATGTTTGTGGTCTTCGCTCATGTTGTTAGGACCGGAACCTCTGTTTCGACAAGGTAGACGATGGTGAAGATGACGATCCATACCAGGTCGACAAAGTGCCAGTAGAGACCGACAATCTCGATCCGGTTCTTATTCCAGCTACCGTTACATACGCCTATATAGATAAAGAAGAGGTATACCACCCCGCTGAAAACATGGCAGCCGTGGAAGGCTGTCATTACGAAGAAGGTGGAGCCGAAGAGCGTGCTTCCTTTTAAGTGCGACCAGGTCCACGCGCCGTCGATGAGCTCTCCTTCCCAGATCCCGCTGAGGAATACCCGGAAAGGATTCGCTCCGTCAACTCCGTGGGTGTTGGCGAAGAAATGGTAGTATTCGTAAACCTGCATTCCCAGGAAGGCTGCGCCTCCCAGTATTGTGAGAAGGAGGTATTTCTTCAGCTTGGGGACATCATTGGCAAGCGCTCCTTCAAACGCCTTGACCATGGTGACGCTGCTACAGATGAGGATGAAGGTGTTGAAGGCGGTCAGCTGGATTCCGAGGTATTCAGCCGGCGAGGGCCAGGTATCCATGTTGTTGAACCGCAGGACGACATAGGCCGCGATGAGTCCCATGAAGGACATGCCGTCAGAGCCCAGGAAGATCCACATGGCCATCTTGCCATCGGTAACTCCCAGGACCTGCTTGCTGGCATCACCAGGCGTAGCTGCTGCAGCTTCGCTCATTTTTCCTGCAAGGCTCCCCTTGAATCAGTATCTCATGGATGTAAATTCGCCGAATGGAGGCCATCTCCAGGCGACGATCTGATCGGTAGTTTCCTTTTTTATGTGGGGCAGGTCAATATCAAAAAACCAGGACTCCTGGTCCTGTTCAGGGCCGATTTATCCGCTACAATTCGGGCCCGGCCGGCCTGCGCTCGCTTGTGGCTGGAGCCATCACCCCTCACCGTCGAAAAGGCGGCTGAACAGAAACCTGGAGTCTGCCTGCTATGACGACCATGCGACTTGGAGAGAGTGAACTCGAGCCCACCAGGGTGATCCTGGGAGCCTGGGCCTTTGGCGGCTGGATGTGGGGTGGGCAGTCGGAAGAAGATTCCCTGCAGGCGGTCGAAACGAGCCTTACCGCCGGCATCACCGCCATCGATACCGCCCCGGTCTACGGGTTCGGTCGCAGCGAGGAGATCGTCGGCAAAGCGATCCGCGGCCGTCGCGAAGAGGTTCTGATTTTTACCAAGTGCGGACTGCGCTGGGACCGCGATGACGGGGAGCTGCGTTTTGTCTCCCACGGACCGGATGGCTCGCAGCAGCCGATCTACTACAACCTGAAACCCGACAGCATCCGCGAGGAGTGCGAGGCGAGCCTCACTCGGCTCGGGATCGACTGCATCGATCTCTACCAGGTGCACTGGCCGGACCCACGTCATTCTCTGGATGATGCCTTCGGCGAGATGGTCAAGCTCAGGGACGAGGGAAAGGTGCGCTATCTCGGCGCCTGCAACCTCTCGGTAGAACAATTGGAGACGGCAAGGGAGGCCGGTTTTATCGTCAGCTGCCAGCCGCAGTACAACCTGCTGGATCGATCGATCGAATCGGAGATCCTTCCCTGGTGCAGGGAAAATGGGGTAGGGGTGATTCCCTACAGTCCCATGGGGCGGGGGCTGCTGACGGGGAAGATCAGTGCTACACACGAATACCCGCCGAGCGATCACCGCTCCAAGCTGCCGGATTTTCAGCCCGGCCGCCGGGAGGCGATCCTGGCAGCTCTTGCGGAGATTGAGCCGATCTGTCTCGAAAAGGGAGTGACCCTCGGCAACATGGCCGTCGCCTGGGTGCTTTCACAGCCGGGAGTTACCGCGGCTCTCGTCGGTGCCCGCAACGCCCTGCAGGCAAAGGAAAATGCGGCAGCGCTCGAGGTTTGCCTCGATGAGCGGGAAGAGCACGCGATCAGGAAGGTTTTCGAGGCTCTCGACTGAGACGGGCAGGGGAGGCCGGATTATCGGCAGCCTCCATCGATAGAACTTTTTACCGCTGTTGCATATTGATCGAGCGGGCAGGGTAGTATTTAATCTTTCTAGATTTCGATGCAGTTGAGGCGGCGACGGATGAGCTTGCCCGGCTGGCAGAATTGACCTGGATTTGAGGAGAGTTTGATGACTCACGTAGTGACAGGGCGCTGTGTCGATTGCCGCTACACCGACTGTTGCACGGTGTGTCCGGTCGAGTGTTTTTACGAAGTAACGGATCTGGCGATGCTGGTGATCGATCCCGACACCTGTATCGACTGTGAGCTTTGCGTGCCGGAGTGCCCGATCAACGCGGTCTATCCCGAGAGCGAGCTGCCCGATTGTTACGCTGACTGGACGGAAAAGAACGCCGAGATCTTTGAGCAGGGAGAGGTTCTTTCCGAGAAAAAAGACGCTCTGGATGAGGCCCTGGATCTTGACGAGATCCAGGAGAAGGAGAAAGCCGAAGGATTCAGCGTAGATGAACCTTCGAAAGCCGGTTGATTTCCAGCCGGGTTGACCAATAAAAGACAAGATTCCTCTACAGCCCCCCGTGGCTCTTGACGAAAAAGTAATAGGTGAGGCCGTCGATGCGGCCCCAGGCATTAAACCGAAGATAAGTTAGCCAAGAGGGAAATCCAGATGGCTCATATAGTGACTGCGCGGTGTGTAGATTGCCGCTATACCGATTGTTGTACGGTGTGTCCGGTCGATTGCTTCTACGAGACGAAAGATCCGGCGATGCTGGTCATCGATCCCGACACCTGTATCGATTGTGAGCTCTGTGTTCCCGAGTGTCCGATCAACGCCATCTATCCTGAAGATGAGCTCCCCGAGTGCTTCGAGGAGTGGGTGGACAAGAACGAACAGCTCTACGAGGACGGAGAGGTCATCACCGAGAAGGTCGATGAGCTCGAAGGCGCTCTCTCGCTGGAAGAGATCCAGGAGAAGGAACAAGCGGCCGGGCTCGATGTCGAAGAACCCTCCAAGGCCGGCTGATCCGCCCCGGAAAAAACGAAACGATTGCCGGCCAGCGAATCCAAGCTGGCCGGTTTTTTTATGCCCCGGTGTCGAAGGAAAGGTGAAGCTTGCCTGAGAAGCCAGTTGTCTTGTTGACCGGATTCGAGCCTTTTTCAGGGCAGCCATTCAATGTGTCGGCTGAGGGTGTTCGCCTGTTCTGTGAGGGTGGCGACCAGGGTGAGCGGGCAGAGTTCTCGTGGCGGATCCTGCCGGTGGCTTATGATGAGGTCGCCCTGCGGCTCGGGGAGGCCATCGACGAACTGAAGCCGCGGGCCGTCATCTCGGTGGGGATCTGTGATGAGCCGCGCTACCGCATCGAGCGCATTGCCCACAACCTCGATGACACCGAGGTCCCCGACAACAAGGGCGAGGTGAGACGCTCGCTGAGGATCATTGAAGATGGGCCGGAATCCTTTGCCGCTCCTTATCCGCATGCCGAGCTGGCCCGCGGGCTGGAGGAGAAGGGGCTTCCGTGGCGCTTCTCTGATTCAGCCGGTGGGTTTCTCTGCAATCACGTCTTCTACCATCTCTGCCGGGCCGCGGCCGTCCCTGGAAGCGGTCTCGAGTGCGCGACCTTTCTGCACGTGCCGCCGCTGGGGGAAGGTGAAGAAACCGGAGGCCTGGTCGATGCGATCGGCTGCGCGGTCGCCGCCGCTCTCGACAGCTTTTCCTGAAGAGGCGCTCTCAGGACTTTGGCGGACGGCTGAGCGGGCGGATCTCGAGCCGGCTGATGCAATTGCCGGCATCGGTCTTGAGCAGGTCGAGGATGGCCTTGCCGACCTCTTCGGGTTTCACCTTCCAGGATCCATCGTCGCCCTGGTGGCGGTGCGAGTCGCTGTCAACCGACCCGGGGAAGACCGTGGTCACCTTGATGCCGTGCTCGCGAACCTCGTGGAAGAGGGATTCTGAGAAACCGGTGACAGCGTACTTGGTGGCGGCGTAGCCGCTGCCGCCGCCGAGGGGAAAGTAGCCCGAGATGCTCGAGATGTTCACGATGTGACCGCTGCCCTTCTCGGTCATGCCGGGCAGCACCGCGCGGGTGGCGTAGAAGAGCCCGTTGAGGTTGGTTTCAACCATGGCATGCCACTCATCGAGCTCGAGCTCGAGGGCGCTCTTGAGGATGACGATCCCGGCGTTGTTGATGAGCGCGTCGACTCCACCGAGAGCTTCGGTGAGGGCGGCGATGCCCGCCGCCGTTTCATCCTGCGAGCGCAGGTCCACGGCGCTGGTATGGCAGGTGCCTCCGGCGGCCGAGATCTCATCCCTGAGTGATTCGAGCTTGTCTCCCGAACGCGCGAGGGCTCCCACGGCACAGCCGTCCCCGGCGAGCACCTTCGCTATGCCCCGTCCGATTCCACCACTGGCCCCGGTGACGATGACTTTCAAGGTTTTATCTCCTGTGGCAATTCCGCGTGCTTTCCCGTTTGAAAGATACAATAACGCGGTCTGTGCATGAAGTCCCGGGCAGGAATGAGCGGAAAAATACCGGGTAGAGGACCTGTCCTCAGTATAATCCCCGGCAGAGATGGAAGAGCAAAAACAGAGCAATAACAGTTCGATTACTTCCCGGCTGGACAAGGCACCATCCTGGCAGTTCAGCATCTATGCGATGGGCTGGGCCTTCGCTACCTACTTTTGTATGTACGCTTTCAGGAAGCCCTTCGGAGCGGCAACCTTTGAGGGTCTCGAGTTCCTGTGGGGGATCAATCTCAAGACCGCCTTCGTGATCGGGCAGATTATTGGCTACACCCTCTCAAAGTACTATGGCTGTAAGTACTGTTCGGAGATCGGCCGCAGCCAGCAGGCGAAGGCCCTGGTCCTGATGATTGTGATCGCCGAGACAGCACTGCTCGGCTTCGCCCTGCTTCCGGGGAATCTCAAGGTGCTGGCGATCTTCATCAACGGCCTGCCCCTGGGAATGGTCTGGGGCCTGGTTTCCCGCTACCTTGAGGGAAGAAAGACAGCGGAGCTGTTGTTCGCCGGTTTGAGCTGCTCCTATATCGTCGCCAGCAGCTCGGTCAAGACCATAGGTGGCTGGGTCATGCAGGCCGGAGTGACCGAGTTCTGGATGCCGGCGGCTGTCGGGGGCCTCTTTTTAATCCCCTTTGTCATAGCGGTCTATTTCCTGAACCAGTTACCCGACCCCAGCCCCGAGGACATCTCCAGCCGGAGTGAACGCACGGTCATGGACCGTGGCAGTCGTTCTGTTTTCTTCAGGCAGTTCATGGGCGGGATGATCATGCTCCTTGTCCTTTATTTCTTCCTGACGGCCTATCGAGATGTCCGTGACATGTACATGCCGGAGGTCTTCAAGGTCCTGGGTTACGGGCCGTCGCCCACTCTCTTTTCCCAGGCTGATTGGCCGATCGCCTTCGGCATCATGGTGGTGATGGCCCTGCTCAACCTGGCGAAGGACCATCGCCGGGGGCTGACAGCCGTTTTTGCGGTCATGATGAGCGGGATGCTGTTGATGGGAGGGGCGACGGTACTCATGGATCTCGAGGTGATCAATGGGCTGTGGTGGATGATCCTGGTCGGATTCGGCGCCTACCTCGCCTATGTTCCATTCGGGGCGGTTTTATTCGAGCGGATCATGGCCTCGACAAAAGCCGCGGGAACGGCGGTCTTCGCGATCTATCTCAGTGATGCGATTGGCTACACCGGCTCCGTCGGAATGCAGCTGTACAAGGATCTCGGCCAATCCGAGCTCGACTATTACCAGTTCCTTCGTTTGTTCACCTATGGGATGGCCATTCTTGGAACGGTTCTATTCGCCCTCAGCGGTGTGTATTTTCTGCGTAAAGCGAAGGATGCATCGTCGGCGCTCGATGGCAAGCAGGAAGCTGCCTGAGGCGTAGCTTCCGCCAGGTTTATCATTCGTCGCTGAAGTGCCTCCCCCAGAGCACGTGCAGCCGGTCGATCTCCTCACGTGGTATGGCCGCCTTGTCGCTCCAGATGGCCAGGGCGAGCGCGTCGTGGGCCGGCGAGGGGGTTTTCTCCAGGGCGGAGATGTCACTGAGGGCCGCCTTGATGAGCCGGATTGAGTTCTCGGTGGCCTGCTGGAGGTTGCCGATGATCTCTTTGAGCAGATCTTCGGGTTGTCCTTCCTCTCGCGGCCGCCAGCAGTCGTAGTCGGTCGGCAGGGCGATGTGGGCGTAGGCGATCTCGGCTTCACGCGCCAGCCGGGCCTCGGGCAGGAGAGTCATGCCGATGAGATCAGCTCCCCAGGCGCGGTGCATCTCCGATTCAGCCCGGGTTGAGAAGGCGGGTCCCTCCATACAGACATAGGTGGCGCTGTCGTGAACGGTGATCCCATCGAGCTGTTTCCCCGCCTTGATCAGCCAGGAGCGCAGGACGGGACAGCAGGGTTCAGCGAACTCGACATGGACCGCGGTTCCTTCGTAGAAGGTGCGCGCGCGGGAGGTGGTCTTGTCGATGGCCTGGTCGGTGATGGCGATGTCCCCGGGGCGGATTTCTTCCCGCAGCGACCCGGTAGCGCCGCTGGCGATAATGTGGGTAACACCGAGAGCCTTGAGAGCGTAGATATTGGCGCGGTAGGGAACCGCGCCGGGGTTGTGGATATGGCCCTCGCCGTGGCGCTTGAGAAAGACCACCTCGGTTCCATCCAGGTCATGGAGAGTTACCGGCGAGCTCGGCTTGCCGAACGGGGTGTCGAGCTCGCGGCTCTCCACCTGTTCCTGGCCAAACGCGTCGGCCAGGCCGCTGCCGCCTATGATTGCTATCCTGGTTCTGCTCATCTCGGTTCGAATTGCCTGCTGCTGCACCCTGGGAAGAGCCGAGATTGTACAGGACGCCTCCCGGCAAATAGGCTTCAATATGCTGGTGGTGGAAGCTTAGGTGAGCAGTCCGCGGAAAACAACCGAGGTATTTTCAGCTATGAGATCTGACCTGGATATCCGAGCCGTCCTGGAACGTTTGATTTGCCCCCTGGTGCTGGGTTTTGTCTTCCTGTTGAGTTCAGGGCTCCTGGCCGGGGAAACACTCTCCCAGGCCGATTTTCTCCGGCTGCACAAGAAACTGCAGGTGTCCGGGAAGGCTACCTGGCGAACCATCCCCTGGAAGATCTCGCTGCTCGATGCCCAGCGTGCCGCGGTCAGCGAAAAGAAGCCGATCTTTATCTGGGCCATGGACGGGCACCCTCTCGGCTGTACATGAAACAATGGAGTGCTTGACCGTGAGTCAACATTCAAAGACCCCGAGATCGTCAGCCTCCTGAAGTCCCGTTTCATTCCCGTGGCGATCGACCAGGCCTACCAGCGACGTCAGAAAGACACCGAGGGCGATTTTTACCGCAAGATCGCCGGGCAGGGTCCGCGCAACAACTTCAAGGGCACCACCCAGGGGCTCTATCTCGCCACCGCATCGGGGCAGCTGCTGGGATACAACAACAACCGCGGCGGGGACCGCATCCGGCGCATGATGAAGAAGGCGCTCGAAGGATTCGAGGCTCCGGCGGCCGCGGTGATCAAGCGCAGCAAGGTAGATGCGCGCTACAATCCGAAGCCTCCCGAGGAGGGGCTGGTCGTTCGGGTGCAGTCAAAGGTTCTTGGGGGCTATGAGAAGACCGAGGACCGTTGGAGGAAAATTTTCCAGGACACGCTCTCACGCGACAATCTCTGGGTGACGAAGGAGGAGCAGGATGCCCTCGCAGCCGGCAGGATCCCGCCGGCCCTCCAGAAGCGCATCGCGCGCTACCACCTCGTCGACAACACCCGTGGCGAGCCGCCGATGTGGAAGGCTGATGAGATCCGATCCATCGAGTTTTCGCTGAAGGATGGTCGCCTCAGAGGAAGTGTTCACCTGGAGACGGCTTCCGGCGAACGCGGCTACAAGGTGAGCCTGCTGGGACATGTCGAGAAGAAGAACGGGAAAATCACCCGCTTCGATCTCGTCGCCCGGGGAGACTTCTGGGGAGAGGGTACCTATACCCGCGGAGCTCCCAAGGGGAGATTCCCGCTGGGGGCATCCTTCACCCTCGCCGACGGCAGCGACATCGCCGACGGCGTACCGCCGCAGGGCTCGCGCGGCTGGGTGCGCGGCTACCTGCGGCAGTAGGCTGTCGGGGGCTCTCTGGGTCATCCCAGTGCTTAGTTCATGAAGGAGTCGAGGTCTTCATGGTAGTGCACCCTGTGTTCGGGCTTGGAGTAGCGGCGCAGCTCCGCGTAGTTGTGCATCTCTTTTCTCCCTCGTTCAGAGAGTTCCCCTCGCACGCGGTCCTGGAGCAGCTCCAGTTCGCTGATGAGCTTGCTGGTTCCGGGAATTCCGTAGCAGTAGCGGCTGAAGAAGGCGAGCTGGGTTCGAACCATCCGGGATGCCTCTCGATACTCACCTTCGCGGTTCATTCCAGACGCCTTTCGCACTACATCTGACTGCCAGAGCTCGGCGACTCTCAGGGAGAGCTTCTTGTCGCGTTTCTGCTTCCTGAGGGAATCGCGGCTGCCGGCAAACTCCAGGCGGGCCGAGTCCAGTTCGATGGCTTCTTCGCCCCCGCCGGGCCGCTTGAAGGTGATCCGTGCCTTGAAATTGAGCGAGCTCTGAGGCTCCCCGCGAGGACAGGTCAACCGCAGGATGAGATGGCGCTGACGGCCTTCGATGAGCGAGCCCAGGTGGCAGCGAACTCCGTTCTCTGTTCGCCTTGTCGGGAGCTCTCCTACGCATTCGGCCAGGATGCCGTGGGCAGGCAGGAAGACGTCGACCTTGATATCCTCCGCGTAGGTGTTCATGAGTTCATTCAGCTCTCCCATGAGAACCTCGATGATCTCTTGCGGTCTTTCCGCGCGGTGGAGGAGCCCACCGCCATTTTCACTGAGGACAGAGAGCTGCTCAGGGGAGTAGTCATCCCCGATTCCGACGCAGGTGGTGTAGACCCCGCGCTCTCTCAGCGCCGCCGAGTGCTCGGCCAGCTTTCGGGGATTGGTAATTCCCCGGTTGGCATGGCCATCGGAGAGCAGGATGACCTGGCTGCGGCGGCCGTCTTCACCCAGGCGGGCGACCGTCTCGGCTCCCTGGAGCCATCCTTCGGAGAGGCAGGTCATTCCTCCGGAGTGGATCCCGGCCAGCATGGCGTCGGCGCGAGTCTTTCCGGCCTTGGTCATAGAGAGGCCTTCGAAGAGGGTGTCGACGCAATCATCGAAGACCACCACCGAGAGGGTGTCCTTCGCTCGCAGCTGCTGCGCGACTCCGCGGGCGGCCTCCCTGGCCGCGGCCAGCGGTTCGCCTTGCATGGAACCCGACCGGTCGATGACCAGGGCGAGGTCCATGGGGGCTCGTTTCCTCTTCGACCTGCGGTCCGGCTCGGGAGCGTCCATGCTTACCTCGAGGTAGCGGACAGAGTCCCCCTTGGGGTTGATCAAAGTACGGTCAAAACGAATAGCTGTATGTTTCATGGGATGATCTCCATGTTTCTGCCGGGAGCCGAAGTTCCGACGGGGTTTAAAAATCGCGGGAGATAAGCGCTCGGAAAGCATCGGCAATGCTCTCGAGCGCGGCGAGGTCGTCGCCATCGAGGCCGCGGGCGCGGAGCTCGATGTCGGGGGTGACCTCGATGGCCGCCCACCACTCGCCCTTGGCGCGGCGCGCGGGTGGGTGGTGGCCGGGGGTGATTCGTTGCAACTGGCGTGCGGCCTGGCGCAGGCGTGAGTCGCTGCGGCCGGGGCGTTCCGGGCTGCCCGGGCTGCGGAGGCGTCGGATGTAATCGAGCGCCGAGTCCGCAGGAGGGGGGGCGGAGTAGGACCTGCCTGGGCTGGAGTCAGGTTTCATGGAGTCGAGGTCCATCGATTCATCGGAAGTCGGCGCGTATTCATCGATGGAATACTGGTGGTCAGATGAATCCCAATGCGGCTTTGTGGCGATGGAGGCCATGTCCTCGTGCCCATGGGCGATCGCCTTGATCCTTTCCGGCGCCAGCTGCAGCAGGAGACGGCGTACCTCATCGAGCGGGAGCTTGCCCCTGTTCTTGAGCTTGCGCAGGAACAGAAGCCGGTCGAGGTGTTCCTGTCCGTAGCTCGCGTACCTTCCCCGCGAATAGGCGCCGGGCAGAAGCCCTTTATCTATGTAATTGCGAATGGTACGGGAGCCGAAACCGGTTTGGCTTTCGAGCTCTTTGAGGGTGTATTTCCTGGCAGACATAAACGGTATTCTAATGCAACATGTTTAAATGGCAAGTTAAAAAATAACGAGAATATTGCATCCTCAGGCTTTTTTGAGCGTGTAACGCTTTAAAGCGCCATTTTAGAAGGAGTTAAGCCGTGCGCTTGCGGAAGAGCCGCTCCAGGGAGAAAACCCGGGTAATTTCCAGGGTAGCGGGCGGCCGGTTTTCCAGGAGCGAAAGACCTCGCGGAGATCAGTTTCCGTTTGATTGCCGCAGGTCAAAGGCCGCCAGGCGGTCGGCCAACCGGAGGACCAGGCTGCCATTGGTCATGGCGGGGGAAGAACACCGGGTGGCGCTCAGGCGTGAAACGGAGAGCTCTTCAAAGGCCCTGGTGTCTGCGCGAAAGATCCAAAGCTGTCGGCCACCACTGGCGACACTGATGATTTTTCCATCGGCGAGGATGGGCGAGGTGATATCGACTTTTTTCGAGCGTTTCCAGTGAATGGATCCATCGCGCAGGGCGACGCAGAGCACTTCGTCTCCTCCCAGCAGGTAGATCGTGTCATCGGTCACGATCGGAGACGCGGCACCCCGGCTCTTGCGGGCGATATTCCATAGGGGCCGGGCTCCTGTCGGGCTGAGCTTGTAGGCGACCAGCCCCAGCTCGTCATCGTTGGTGTGCAGGACGGCGGTATCTCCAGCTATGACCGGAGTCGAGACTCCTCCGCCCTTTGCTGTCCAGGCAATCTCTCCAGTCTGCGTATCGACACAGCTGAAGCGTTTCCCATCTCCGTTGAGGAGCACGTAGGATTTTTTTTTGTGAGTCCAGATGGCCGGAGATGAGTCCCTGCTGCGCACTCCCGTCTGTTGCCAGAGGATCGCGCCGGTTTCCCTGTCAAAGGCCAGCAGGTGCCTGGCCACGACTATCGCCTTCTCTCCGGCCACGAGGAATGATGAGGCGCCGCCTTCATTCGGCAGCTCCGTCGTCCACAGAGGCTTGCCGTTTTCCTGGTCGACGCAATGGGCGTGGGTTGTCCCCAGGAAATAGACCCTTCCCTGGTGTACACAGGGGGTGCTCGATCCGGTTCTATCTTCGAGCAGGCCAGCCGCGCTGTATTTCCAGGCGGTCTTGCCATTGTCGAGGTTGACGCAGAGGAGGACGTCCCGTGCGGCATTGAGCGTCGTTGGAATAGCCCTCAGGGTACGCTGCCTCATTTTTTCGGGGATGTCGTTTTTTTCGAACCAGGTATCGAGGCTCTCCTGGCTGGGGAACTCATGATCCTGGACAGGGTCAAACTTTTTGAGAACCTCGAGCGGGACCGCCTCCGGACCTGCCTTCAGGCGCCGGGATATGACGCTTTTCCAGCGTTTGTCATTTTTTTCCAGGTTCTTCTCGATCCAGGTATCGATACGGTCTTCGAGAGCCCGCCCAAGAAGATTCGGGGGCAGCTCTGCCCTGGCCTTCTCCATAGCAGCAAGGAGGGCGACGGGCATCTCACCCTGGTCGAACCAGCGCAGCCTCCTGAGGATCTCCTTGGTGAGACGTCGATAGGGGACCTCGGTCTGTGAGCGCCAGTTGATGTAGAGAAAGGCCTGACCGTCGGCGATCACGGGGCTTCCATAGCCGCACTTCTGGGGAAAGGTTTCGCTCTCCCAGGACATGCCGGGGCCTCTGCTTGTCCAGGATTCGGCGATTGGCACAGAATCCTTGATAACACCTGCTCGATTGTGGCCTCGCCACTGCGGGAAATCATTGGCTTGCGCGGCGCAGGCGGTAAAAAGCAGGCAGGTTACGATGATGGAACGGAATATTTTCATGCCAGCAGGTCGTGAATGGCCTCTCCATGTACGTTAGCCAGGCGATAATCGCGCCCGGCGTGGCGGCAGGTGAGCCGGTATTTTAGCTCCAGTGGATCCGGGGGTCACCTCATTATTCGTTTCACGAGGAGCCTGCTTCTCAGGTACAACCAAGTCGAAGCTTCCGGAGGCGCTATCCATGAATCTACTTAGAGTTGTCGCGCTGTTGCTGTTGCCCGCTTGCGCTTTTGCAGCCGACAGACCCAACATCCTGTTTATCTTTACCGATGACCAGTCCCATCGGACGGTCAGCTGCTACCCGGAGGCCTACGAGTGGGTAAAGACTCCGAATATTGATCGGCTCGCGAGACAGGGGGTCCGCTTTACGCACGCCTACATGGGTACCTGGTGCATGCCCTCCCGGGCGACCATGCTTACCGGCCGACACCAGTATGGGATCGAGTCCATGCGTATGGAGGGAGAATATCCCGGTAGCGCCTACGATCCAGAGAAGTGTCCTTTCTGGCCGAGCGTCTTTCGGCGGGAGGGCTACCAAACGGCCCAGATCGGAAAATGGCATACCGGTGTCGACACGGGCTTCGGGCGCGACTGGGATTACCAGGTTGTCTGGAATCGCCCGCGCCATCCAGCCAACGCGGGGAGCTATTACGAAGACCAGCTGATTGAGATCAACGGCAAGCCGGCGGCGAAGGTCGCCGGTTATACAACCGACTGGTACACGGACCGGGCCGATGAGTACATCCGGGGGAAAAACAGGAACAAGCGGAAGCCCTGGTACCTCTGGCTCTGTTACGGAGCGGTGCATGGACCCTATACGCCTGCTGAACGCCATCGGGAGGCTTACGCGGGCGCCATGGTGCCGGTGCCCGAAGATGTTTTTCCCGGGCGCAGAGGCAAACCGGAATATGTTCGCAAGAGAGATACCTGGGTTCGCGGCAAGGGAGGCCTTCCCGAGCTGAATCCGTCCAGGAAGCTGAGAACAGTGAAGAATATGCCGCTGTTTGGCAACAGCCTTGCTGGCTGGGTCCGGCAATACCACCAGGGTGTCCTGGCGATTGACGAGGCTGTGGGCCGATTGTTGAAAACGCTTCGTGAGACGGGGCAGGATCGAAACACCCTGGTTGTTTTTGCCGCTGACCAGGGGATCGCCTGGGGGCAGCATGGTTTTCAGCAGAAGATCGCGCCCTACGATGCGAATATCCGAGGGCCGCTGATCATGAGCTTTCCGGGAGTCATTCCCCAGGGAGGTGTCTGCCCGTCGCCGGTCGGCGGAACAGATCTACCGCCGACGTTCTTCGCCATTGCCGGCATCGAACTGCCGTGGACGATGCACGGGCATGACCTGACGCCGTTGCTCAGGCGCCCCGCTGGCGCTTGGAAGTATCCGGCCTTGACGATCCTGACCGGGCAGTCCTTCGGCTCCGACACGGCCAGGGTTCCCAGTGAGCGAGAGAAGCTCTATGCCACGGCTAAGGTGCCCTGGTGGGTGTCGCTGGCAACGGGGAAGTATAAATACATTCGAACCCTCGTCGAGGGAGAGATCGAGGAACTCTATGATCTCGAGAGCGATCCTGAGGAGTTGCGAAACCTGGCGCTGCTGCCTTCGTATCGCAAGAGGCTCCGCGAATTGCGGGTGGCTACCGTGGCCGAGTTGAAGCGCACTGGAGCGGCGATGGCCGACGCGCTTCCGGCGGTGGGGACTCCTGAGTGAGATACGTCCGGGGAGGGAATGATTGACGAAAAACGCCCGGATGTAGAAATGGTATCCCCGGCAGGACTCGAACCTGCTACCTGCGGTTTAGGAAACCGCCGCTCTATCCAGATGAGCTACGGGGACCCAATTGAGAGGTAGGAGGATAGCCGAGGCTCGAAGCCAGTGCAATGATGCGTCTTGCGGCGTCCGTCGCTACCCTGGCGTGAGTGATCTGTTATACTTCCGGGCATGATGGGGCGGAGCGAGAGTGAAATCAGGTTTGCTTATTTTGACTGCGGCGGAACCCTGCTGCGGGTTCGCCCCTCGGTGGGGGTTATTTATTCTGAGCGGGCCGCGGCGCTGGGTTTCTGTGTTGATTCAGATCTGCTCAATGAGAGGTTTCTCGAGGCCTGGGAAGCTTCCCGGAGGCGCTCCAGGGAGCGACAATTTTCCTGCTCCGATGAGATCCTGCGAGATGAATGGCTCCAGATCGTTTCGCATACCTTTGGCGAGACGATTCCCCGAGAGAACATCGGGCGGGTTTTTGAGGATCTCTATGAATATTTCGTCGCTCCCTCGGCCTGGACGCTGGATCCCGGGATTCGTCCGATGCTCGAGATCCTGCGGGGCAAAGGGATAGGTCTCGGAGTTCTTTCCAATTGGGATCGGCGCTTGAAGGCGACCCTTGCGAAGCTCGACTTGCTTGACCTTTTCGATCAATTGGTTGTTTCCAACGAGGTGGGGTTTGAGAAACCTCATCCGGCCATCTTCGAGGAAGCGATCGAAAAAAGCGGTTGCGAGCCCGATAACATTCTTCATGTCGGGGACTCGCTGGAGGCTGATATATTACCGGCTGTTGAACTTGGTTTAACTGCCATCTGGGTGAAGCCGCCTGGGCCAAGAGGGCAGCCTCCAGGGGGAGTTCATTGTTGTGACACCCTGACAGAGCTCGTTGAGAGTGACTGGGACAGCATTCTCTCAAGGCCTTAAGTAAAACTATATATTGGGCTTGTGATTACGAACACTGCAGCCGTATTGAATCATTACGGGCTGGATTCGAAATAAAGTTGCAGGCTCCCAATAGGGGTACTAAAAATATTACAGTGTCCAAGATGACCTACCCCTAAGCATTCTCGCCAAGTGTTTATTGCTCTGCTACGTTCTTTATCATCTTGGGCACTTTTTTTAGCCGCGTTTTACCGTCTCACCTTGAGCCTCGCTCCAGTTCAAAGCCCTGGTCTTGATAGCGTATCCGGCTCCTCGTACCCCTGGTGTTATCTATAAGTCAAATAATAGAAAATGCTTAGGGGGTCCGGCTTTGACCATCAACGCCTCACCTTCCGGTGCCATAGACCCTCCGACTTTTGAATCGGAGCGGAGATGTATCCTGTGGCTGATTCCGTCAGATCGCGAGGGGGCGACGAGGTGAGGAAGTGCCGGTTTTACGTGTTTTTACCCGGTTTTCCGTAAATCACTGAGGAGGAGCTTTGCAGCATGATTTACAGCACGAAAAGGGGTGTTTAAGCCGAAGTAAAAAACGGGCCGGCCTGGTTGTTTGGGTCGAAAGGGTAGGGTTGGAGTTGGGTGAGATAAGAAGGCCGGCCCGAGAGAACATTATCATGAGGTTGAAAAGGTCCCTCATCAATAAAATCCCCCTGTATTTCCAATCAATCAAAGCGATAGAATTGGCGATTCTTTTGACCTCTCTGGAACGCTTCCAGGGGCATAAGTCATGTAAGCGCATTTTGTTAGCAGTCGTGTTCTTTTTACCCGTTGGATAGTCATGGAACAGAAGCCTTATCAAATCGGTTTGATCGGTTGCGGGACTGTCGGTACCGGCGTTCTCGAGCTTCTGCATCGCCGCAGGGATGTTTTTTGCGGCCTGCTTGGCCGTTCCATTGAGGTGGCTAAGGTGGTGGTTCGAGACATCGAAAAGTCCCGCCATGCTGCTTACGGTTTCGCAGAGCCGGATACCTTTACGGACAATGTGGACGAGGTTACGGAAGACCCGGAGATCGAGTTGGTGGTCGAGGTCGCCGGAGGTGTCGATCTGCCAAGACAGTGGATGATGAGTTCTCTTTCCAATGGCAAGGATGTCGTCACCGCGAATAAGGCCGCCCTGGCATTCCATGGGGATGAAATTTTCCAGGTTGCCAAAGACAATGACCGCTGTGTGTATTACGAGGCCAGCGTCGCGGCCGCGATTCCCATCATCGAAATATTGCAGAACGGGCTGGCTGCCAACCAGGTGACCCACCTCAGCGGCATTCTTAACGGGACCTGCAATTACGTTTTGACGAGGATGGAGGAGGCGGGGCTTGGCTATGACGAGGCAGTTGAGGAGGCGCAGCAGAAGGGGTTTGCCGAGGCCGACCCGACCCTGGACGTTAACGGCCAGGACGCCGCGCATAAGCTCGCCTTGCTTGCGAGGATCATTACCCGTTCTCATGTTCCCCTGGAGCAGGTTTTTACCGAGGGGATCGAGCAGGTAACGGCTGAGGATATCTCCTTCTCATCAAGCCTCGGCTATAGAATCAAGCTGCTCTCGATCGGCAGCCGGAATGAAGATGGTTCCTGGGAGCTGCGGGTTCATCCGGCCCTTGTCCACAAGGATGAGGTTCTCGCTCGCGTTCAGCGGGAGGTTAATGCCGTCCAGGTTAAGGGAGATGCGGTTGGCTCCATGCTGGTCTACGGCAACGGGGCGGGCTCCCTGCCGACGGCATCGAGCGTCGTCGCTGATATCGTAAGGGCGGCGAAGGGGGACAAGCCGATCATGAACTCGGCGAATGGGCAGGCGCCCAGGATCGTCTCGATCGGCGAGGTGGCTGTCAGGAATTACATTCGCGTTACGGTGTTAGATCTTCCCGGGGTGCTGGGGCGCGTGACCTCGTTTCTTGGAATGAAAGGGATCAGCATCCAGAGCATGCAGCAACCGGAGGCAAAGCACGGGCAGCCGGTTCCGGTTGTTTTCGTCACCCATAAGGTCAAGGATTCGGTGGTTTCTTCCGCTCTTGCGGAATTGCGTGAACGGACGGATCTGCTCAACGGGCCGACCACCAGAATTCGAATCGAGGACTGAAAAGTGATGTCAGCACAAGAGCGCAATTGTTCCGGCCGCCTCTCGATTATCGAGCGTTACAGGGAACTGCTGTCGGTAGATGAAGAGACTCCCGTCATCTCGCTGCAGGAGGGTGACACTCCGTTGCTGCGGGCCGGCAATCTCGAGGCTCATTTTGAAAAACTGACCGGGAGCGCTCCTGATATCGAGATCTGGCTTAAATACGATGGGGCTAATCCTACCGGCTCCTTCAAGGATCGCGGAATGACCATGGCGATGTCCAAGGCGGCCCAGGGAGGCTCCAGGGGAGTGATTTGCGCCTCGACCGGCAACACCTCCGCCTCGGCGGCCGCCTACGCAGCTCGCGCCGGCATCTCCTGCTGGGTGGTTATTCCCGAAGGAAAGATAGCTCTTGGGAAGCTTGCCCAGGCGGTCATGCAGGGTGCCCGGGTAATCGAGATCCCCGGAAATTTTGACGAGGCGCTCAAGCTGGTCCGGGCCGCTTCGAGCGAGCTTGGCCTGACGCTTGTAAACTCCGTGAATCCTTACCGGATTGAGGGCCAGAAGAGCGTTGCCTGGGAGGTGGTGGACGCCTTCGGGGCCGCGCCTGATTTTCATTTTCTCCCGGTGGGCAATGCAGGGAATATCACCGCTCACTGGGCGGGCTACAGGGATTATCTCGACAAGGGGGTCTCCTCGAGTCTGCCGGTCATGATGGGATACCAGGCCGCCGGCGCCGCGCCCCTCGTGCTCGGGAAACCGGTGGAGAAACCCGAGACGCTTGCTACTGCGATCCGCATCGGTAATCCAGCCAGCTGGGATAAGGCCATCGCTGCCCGCGATGAGTCCGGCGGGCGTATTGACCTGGTCACTGACGATGAAATCATCGAGGCCTACAGGCTGCTCGCCTCTCTCGAGGGAGTCTTCGTGGAGCCTGCCTCCGCGGCCTCTTTCGCGGGGCTGCTCAAGGTGTCGAGGGCGGGTGATACCCCTCTCTCCGGCCGTGTTGTCTGCACGCTGACCGGTCATGGACTCAAGGATCCTGACCGCGCGGTTGCCAGCTCGGGTGCTCCAATTCGCCTTGAGAATGGGCTCGCTGAGCTTTCGAAGATGGTTGAGCAGGCCGCCGAGGATTGAGGGCCAGGGACATGTGCGCAGAGAAGACAGAAATGAAAGTTCGCGTTCCGGCCTCGACCTCTAACCTGGGTTCCGGGTTTGACGTTGTTGGCCTGGCTCTCCAGATGTATCTCGAGGTCGAGGCGGTGGCCGAGGGAGATGGTCTGGTGATCGAGGCCGAAGGACTGGGGGCGAGCCAGCTTCCCGACGATGAGAACAACCTGATCTACCGCATGATCCGAGAGCACGCGGGGGATGCGGTTCCCGCGGGATTGCACCTGAAGATTCGTAATGATATCCCGCTGACCCGGGGCTTCGGGTCGAGTGCGGCGGCCATCGTCGCTGGTATCGCATTGGGCCTGTGGATCAAGCGTGGAACGCCGGCCGAGCGCCAGGTCGTCCTGGAGGCGGCCTCCGCCGCGGAGGGGCATCCGGATAACGCCTCGGCGGCCGTGCTGGGAGGCCTGACGGTGAGTGCGGTTATCGATGAACAGGTCGAGGCGACCAGCCTCAGATTGCCCTACGGTATCGAAGTGGTCGTCTTGATTCCCGATCGGGAGATTGAGACGAAGAAGGCGAGAGAGGTTCTGCCGCTCAGCATTCCCCGGTCGGAGGCGGTATTCAACCTCCAGAGGTTGGGGTTGCTGCTGGCCGGGCTCTTTCAGAACAATCGGACCTATCTCTACCACGGGGTCAAAGACAGGATTCACCAGGGGCGCCGGATACACCTTCTGCCGCCCATGGGCGCGGTGGTCAAGGCTCTGAACGACCATCGAGGCTGTCTCGGGGCATTTATCAGCGGGGCCGGTCCTGCGGTTGCCGCCTTCACCTCGGGTGACGGGCGGAAACTCGGTGAGCTGGGAATCGCTGAGTTCTCAAAGGAAGGCATTCCGGCTGAGGCCAGGATCCTGGCCCCTGATTACCTGGGCCTGACTTACGATTGACCTTGAGGGTAAAAGGCCTAGTATTCGAGAGTTGAGATCATGAGTACCCCGGCGAATAACACTCCTATCCTGGTGCAGAAATACGGCGGCACATCGGTCGCTACCGCCGATCATATCAGGCGGGTGGCGAAGCGTGTCGCAGTGGAAAAGCGCAAGGGAAAGGCCGTCGTCGTCGTTGTCTCCGCGATGGGGAAGACGACAGATGAGCTGATCTCCCTGTCGAGGGAATTGTCAGGCCAGCCGGCGAGGCGTGAGATGGATATGCTCCTGCACGCCGGTGAGATCATCAGCGCGTCCCTGCTGGCGATTGCCCTCGAAGAGGAGGGTGAGAGAGCTGTCTCGTTGACGGGTTCGCAGGCCGGCATGATTACCGATGACACCCACATGCAGGCGCGTATTGAGGAGGTGGAGGGAGAGAGAATCCTGGGACATCTCACCAGCGGCCGGGTGGTGGTGATTACCGGTTTCCAGGGAGTGTCGAGGCAGAACGAGATCACGACCCTCGGTCGTGGAGGATCGGATACCAGCGCGGTGGCTTTCGCCGTTGGTATTGGAGCCCGGCAGTGTGAGATCCTGACCGATGTGGATGGCGTCTATACGGCGGATCCCCGCATCGTGGAGAATCCACGCAAGATGTCCTGGTGCTCCTATGACGAGATGCTCGAGATGGCGAGCCTTGGAGCCAGGGTGCTCCATTCCCGTTCGGTCGAGATCGCCCGAAAGTTCGGAGTTGAGCTGATTGTTTCTTCAAGCTCCGAGGAGATGCCCGGTACACTCGTATGTTCTTCAGAGAAGGGACGAAAGGAGTTCGGTGAGATGGAAGAAGTATTGATCAGGGGTGTAGCCCACAATGCGGATGTCGCCAAGGTCTCCCTCCTGGGAGTCCCGGACCAGCCCGGAATTGCCGGGAGCGTATTTGAGACCCTGGGTACCCATTCCGTAAATATCCTGCTGATCGTCCAGGCCGAGAGCCATGAAGGTCACAACGATATCTCCTTCCTGGTTTCATCCGAGATGCTCGGCCAGGTCCACGAAGATCTCGAAGCTCTTGCCGACAAGATTGGGGCCAGCAAGCTCCTGGTCGATGAGGAGGTGGGGACCGTCTCCGTGGTCGGAGAGGGAGTGCAGCGTGAGAGCGGCATCGCCGGCAGGATGTTCTCCTCCCTGGCCCGCGAGGAGATCAACATCGACCTGATCTCGACCTCGAACCTGATGATCAGCTGCGTGGTCGCAGAGGATTCGCTTGAGCAGGCCGTGCAGGCCGTCCATCGGGAGTTTCTTGAGTAGGAGCTTTTTAACCGGTTGCCGCCCGGCAACTGGGCTGGTTCCACAGGTTCCAATTTCGCAGCTGTTCAGCCGGCGTGAAGAATCTTTGGTGTCGATATGCAGGATCCGACTGAACCCTGTCGGCGTTCAGCCGGGGAAAAAGAAAAACCACCGCAGCGTGTGGAAAGTAAGGTGGGATGGCTGCGGTGGTTCGTGACTTCTGAAGAGTGAAGTCATATAGAAAGAGAAGTGATTCGTATGTTCGGCGAGTCCTGCGGGGGGAGGAGACGCCTCTAATCGGTCAGTATGTATTCAAGCTTCCAGGCGGCATTCCCTTCGTAAAGAACCTGGAAGATCTCTCCACTGTCAACAGTGAGAGAGAAGCCGTGTCGCGGCAGTCTGTGAGATCGGTCGATCCAACTCGAGTTGATCTGCACGACATCGTAGCGTCGCGCTCCCCAGAGCAGAGCCCTGGGCCGAATTTTTCCTTTTTCAAAGAGCACATAGACTTTTTGCAGAGATTCACTGATCTGTTCTTCATGCATGTTTTCATGCAGATTTTCATGATTGATCTTCAGCAGGCCTGAAGACCCTGGAGAGCCAGGGGTGGGGGGCGCCAGAGCCTCCCTGCTGACCTCCCGGACTTCTGTTTTCAAGGTTGTCGCAAGGCAGTTAAGTCGGCCGGCTTTCGTTCAGACCCTCCGGCCCTTCCTCGTTTACTTCACCCGCATGCTTTCTCTGGTGTCTTACCGTGGTGTCTTACCGTGGTGTCTTGTTGTGTGGGGCAATGAAGTATCTTCTCTTCTGGTTTCTTCTTCTCGGCTCGTTCTTCAGTCTTTTCTTTCAGGCGACTTCTTCGAGGCTCAAGCCTCTGGTCGGCTGGAGGAAAATGATGGAGACCGTGAGAGAGACTGCAGCATTTTTGCCAGTTTGCTTGTTCGTTCACAGGAACAGGAAACACTCCTCAAATACCACCTGAGGAGGTCTGTTCTACAGAACGCGCAGTTCTCCTCTCACGAGTCCCACGTATTTTCCAAATACAGCGACCTCCTTTCTGTTCTCTTCTGTAATGGTCATTGAATTAAAGTTCTCGTTTTCCGCTTCGAGCCGGAGTGAGTTCTGATCGTTTGATTCCGATTCCGAATCCCAGTAGAGCCGCTTGAGCGTTCCTTCCCCTTCGATGAAGATGGCCGCAATCTCTCCGTTTTCGACAGTTTCCTGGCGGCGAAGAATGACGTAGTCGCCGTTGAGGATTCCCGCGTCGATCATGCTGTCGCCCTCGATCTTCATAGCTACCAGGTTGCCGCTTCCGGAAAACATGTTGGGATCGATAGCCAGGTGGGGGTGGCTTCCATCGCTGGCTTCAGTGAAGGCTTCCGAGCGCGCCTCGATAGGATGCCCGGCGGCTATGGCTCCCACGATGGGGAGCGAACCTGAATTTTCACCTGCGATGGATCGGAAATGGGTCTGGATGACATTGTCGTTGCCGGGGGGTTCCGAAGAGGAATCGTCGTTATCCTGCAACTGGTTCAGCAGATCCTGGTTGGTGATCCTGATTCCGCGACTCTTGCCGTTGATGCTGATGAGGCCGGCCTCTTTCAGCGCCTTGAGATGTTTTGAGACGGTTGCCGGTGAGCTCAGGCCGACCAGGTTTCCGACTTCACGGACGGTGGGGGGGCCGCCTTTACGGATCAGGAACAGGATTGCGTCGAGAATCTGCTGTTGTTTCTTTGTAAGTGCCATGGAATGTTCTTCTCTTCTTCTTTGTGATTCTTTGTGAATTTGCGGCGGTTTCCGTTACAGTTTTTTCCGTGTTTCCGGTTAGTCGGCGTTTCCGGCAGTTGTTTTTGCTGCCGGCACACTTTGTTGCCGACACATTTGACTTTCGATACAGGGCGAACAAGTGTTCGCCGTGGAAGAATGAATATAGCGAACACTTGTTCGCCCATCAAGGGCAATTCTCTATATTTCTTTAAGATATTATATTTGTTTGCTTTACGACTCCAAGGGAGGGCTGTGGTGTGTTATTTCGTATTCTATATGCCGGGATCCTGGTGGTCCTGATGGAGTTTTCGCCTCTGGCAGCGCAGCCGTATGATCGACCGTCTTCAACCCGCTCAGCCCGTTCGATGGTGCTGGCTAAACGGGGGGCCGTCTGTGCCAGTCAACCGCTGGCGACCGCGGCCGGGCTGGCAGTCTTGCGAAAAGGGGGCAACGCCTTCGATGCGGCGGTTGCTACTGCCGCCGTGTTGAATGTGGTGGAACCGATGAGCACGGGCATCGGCGGTGACATGTTTGTGCTCGCCTGGTCGGCCAAAGAGAAAAAACTGGTCGGCTTGAATGGCAGTGGACGTTCGGCGGCAAAGGCGAGTGTCGAGGGCTATCGCGCGATGGGGCTGAACCGTATTCCGACCTTCGGCGCGCACGCGGTGACGGTGCCCGGCGCCTTTCACGGCTGGTGTACGCTCATAGACAAATACGGTTCTCTGCCGCTCAAGGACATCCTCGCCGACGCGATCCGCTACGCCGAGGATGGTTTTCCGGTCAGCGAGGTGATCGCGGGATACTGGCGCTCGGGAACGAGGCACCAGGGGGTTCCCGAGTTCGCGAAGAACTACCTGGTGCGCGAGGGCGATCAGTGGCGTTCCCCGAGGCTTGGAGAGATCTTCCGGCAGCCGGATCTCGGGCGGACCTTTCGTGAACTCGCCGCCGGCGGGATCGAACATTTTTACCGAGGTGACCTGGGGCGTCGTATCGCCTCTTACCTCGAGTCGAAGGGCAGCCTGATTCGTTTAGATGACCTTCAGAAGCACAGCTCTACCTGGGTGGAGCCCGTG
>CBFHWB010000054.1:0-23263 GCA_965659285.1 Planctomycetota bacterium
GAAACCGAGCCTGGAGATATGATGATGCTAAGAGCTCTTCTCGTTATCCTGCCTGCCCTTTCGATGCCGGCTCTCAGCGCCGCGGGAAAGGATTATTCGGTTCCCGGGAACTATCCGGTCGGTGTTCGTACTCTGGTCCTGGTCGACCGGGACCGCGAGGACAGCTATTCTGGCGGGCCGCGGACCCTGGTTACCGAAGTGTGGTATCCCGCGGTTGAATCCGCGCGTTCGGCGAAGAAGACGACCTTCAGCGAGTTTTTCGGTAAGTACCAGGCCGAGGCGGCTCAATTCGTTGATCATTTCGGAGGAAAGTTGCCGGAGGTCGAGGGCCGCTTCCGCTGTGTTGGAGTCCGGGGAGCGGCTTTGCGTTCGGGCGCCTTTCCGTTGCTGGTCTTCTCCCATGGCAATGGAGGAATTCGCCACCAGAACACCTTCCAGGTCGAGCATCTCGCGAGTCATGGCTACATCGTCGTTTCGGCTGATCATACAGGTAATGCCGGGCTCGCCCCGCTGCCGTCCAGGGCGCTTCCGTATGACAGGTCCGGGCGAGGTCGCTCGGCGCATAACAGACCCCTCGATGTCTCTTTCCTGATAACGGAGCTGCTTCGCCGAAACGCCCAGGCCGACAACTGGCTGCAAAAGAGTATTGATAGCGAACGAATCGGAATCCTGGGCCACTCTTTTGGCGGCTTTACAGTCTGCAAGGTTGCCGAGACCGACCGCCGCGTGAAGGCCATCCTTTCTATGACCGTGGGCTACGGCAGAAAGACCTCCGTGCCGTTGCTGCTCATGCTTGGCGATAAGGACCGGACCCTGGGCGCGGCCGGGAATGCGGTTGCCCGGCTGTACTACCAGGCGTGTGAGGGTCCCAAGCACCTGGTGTCGCTGAAGCGGGGCGGACACTTCAGCTTCACCGACATGGATGCCATCGCTCCCGGCTTTGGCGATGGTATCGGAGGGGGAGAGTTTCTGCCCATCGCCCGGGCAAAGAGTATCGTCAATGCCTACTCGCTCGCGTTCTTTGAGCACTACCTTCGCGCAGATGTACAGTCCGGTCGCTATCTTCGCACTAATCCGGACGAAAAAGAGATCCTGCTGAAGAGCGGGAACCTGCCGAAGCTCGGGAGCTCATCTCCCGCGGCCGCCATCTCGCCCGCGCAGGCCGCTAAGGTGAAGAAGAAGGTGCTGATCATTGCCGGGGATGATGTCCCCGCGCACGACTGGCGTAAGACCACGCCTCATCTTCGGGCGCTGCTCTCCGGCAAAGATGGGCCCGAGGTGATCGTCTGTGAAGATCCAGCCATCCTCGCCGGCGGCGGTCTCTCGAAATACGACGCCATCGTGCTTAATTTTAGAAACCCGCCTCCGCGGGATCCCGGGCTCGCGGCGCGCAAGGCTCTGGCTGAGTACGTCAAGGCCGGCGGCGGCCTGGTCGTTGTTCACTTCGCTATCTTCGCCTTTCCCGGCTGGGAAGAGTACCGTCACATCATTGGCCGGGTCTGGGTGGGCCGCGTGTCCGGAAAGAAGATCTCAGGTCACAGCCCGCGGGGGCCCTTTGATGTCAAGGTGCTCGACCGAGACCATCCTGCCGTCGCTGGCCTGGAGGATTTCACCGCGGACGATGAGCTCTATTCGAAACTGCAGGGAGTTGATCGCATTCATGTTCTGCTCGATGCTCCTTCGGAATACAGCGGCAAGCGGGAACCTGTTGCCTGGACCCGGGCCTACGGCAAGGGGCGCGTCCTGGTTACTGTTCTCGGGCATGACCTGAAATCCAGGGAGGTGCCGGCGTTCAAGACGCTCTTGCGCCAGGGGACCGCTTGGGCGGCGGGACGGGAATAGTCGGGGGAGAGGTCTTCGGCTCGGGTGTACTGATAAGATGGCCCGGATGTCGGCATCCAGCGATACGATAGAGGGAAACGGATCAGCATATTCTCGACGGCTGATTCAATACCTTGTCAGGCTCCAAACCTGACCTTAAGATAACCTTTCGTGTTCATTTCGAAGGGTTCACAAAAGTAATGAAGAAACTTCTGACGACAACTGTACTTTTTGCCTTCCTGGGAGTGCTCCAGTCATGTCAGCCGGCCGCCAGGGCGCCGGTTGAGACCGCTCAGGAAGAGGAAGCAGGAGGCGCCGCCGCCGCCAAGGGTGGTGCCGACGCGGACGCCGGGACTACGCCCGCTGCGCCTTCGGGTGGCACGACTGCGCCTGCCGCGGTGAAGCCTGCCGAGCCCCCGGCCCTCGCTCTTTCTCCAGAATGCCAGGCCATCTACGATGAGTTGAAGAAGCTACGCGCCGGCATTCCCTATATTTTCCATGACCTGCAACGTTCGCATGAGGATATCGACAAGGATCTCATACGTTCGATTGAACTGGGCGACAGGTTTCTCAAAAATTGCGGAGAAAGCGCCTATTCAGCCGAGGTTAAGGCCTCGTTCGCTCGTCACCTTTCAAGCCGCTACAAGCGCCAGGAGTTTGCTTACAAGGACGCCCTGACCAAGCAGCTTGGTCTTCCGAAGCTGACCCGCGCCCAGCGCGCCCAGGTTGCCGCCCAGGTCAAGAGCCTGATGAAGAGCTATCTCGATCGTATCGAGCAGCTTGGACAGGAGGCTCTTGCGGCTTCCAGGCCGGGCGACGCAACGCATTGTGAAGGGCTTAGCGTATTGGCCGACCTCAGCTTCAATTACCTCGGTGATAACAAGTCGCACATCGAGCTCTCTCGCCAGTACATCGCCGCGGGATGTGAGGATGTTCTCGCGGGAAACCAGGACTACCATTTCAACATCGGGATGAGTCTGCTGCGCGAGGGTCAGTATGAGCAGGCCAGGGACCATATACTGGAGGTTCTGAAGGAGCGTAGCGACCGCGCCCAATTCGTGCTCTACAACATCTGCCTCTTTGAGGCTCTGTATGCCCTGGGTGATCTTGAGGGGGTCGAGAACCTGATGATTCGTGTCCAGGAAGAGTATGGAGAGCGCATGAAAGACGGATCTCTTCCCAAGTCCATCTGGGCGCAATATCAGCAGTGGTCACTGATCTGTGATTTCTGGATGGGTTTCGCTTCCTACGGACTGGGGGAGGTGGAAGTTGCCCAGGCGAATTTCCAGCGCTATGTTGACAGGATTGATCAGATGGAGCAGGAACTCGCCCAGGCAGGCAAGCAGCTTCCAAGCGTCGCTCGCATCTACCGCGATTTCCGGGCCAAGGACTACAAGAAATACCTGGAGGAATTCCAGGGCAAGGTTCCCAGCCTCGACCTGGATGCCGGAGTCGAGTGGCTGACGGGTAAGCCGGTAAGTCTTGCCGCGGCCAGGGAGGCGGGCAAGGTGGTGGCCATCCTTTTCAGGCAACCCAGGAACCTTCGGGCCTTTTCATTTCTCAAGCTTCTCAATGAGCTTCAGGAGCAGAACCCGGAAAAGTTTATCGCGGTCACCCTTTCCTTCATGCCGAAGGGGATCACTCCGCAGGCTCGCCAGCAGCGGGCTGACAGCCTGAGGGGAGAGCTCCAGGAGAACGACCTTGGCGTGTCGGCAGGCTTTGACACTACCGAAAAATACAAGGTCTTCAGGAGCCTGCATGCCACGGTGGGCTCCGCTTCTTTCATCATGTTTGATTCGTCGGGCCAGGCGGCCTGGTATCACGTCGATCCTACCGAGCGTGATCTCAACACGCTGCAGCGAATCGCCGACCGCCTGATGCAGTAGGCCTCCTGCCTCGGGCCGCATTCACTCTGCCGGGAGCTTTGCGTGATCATGCCGGCGCGGCCAGGCCGACGGCCCGGGAAAACAGCAAAAAAACTCAAGGGATTGGTGCGTTTAAGCCGATGAAGACGAAAGCCCTTTAGTTCGTTTTGTGTCGAAAGCCATCCCGCATGTTGACCGCCAATAAGGTTATCTTAGCGTTCTCCTGCCTCTGTTTTGCCGCTGGCATCGCGCGCTCGGTTCCTTTTCCGTTTGAGCCTCAGCGTGAGGGGCATGCCGAAGCATTACCGGCACAACCGCCTCCTTCGCTCAGGGAGGCCGCCCCTGAGGTGGAGCCCCTGGCTGCCCAGCTGGAAAATCTTTTCTCCAGCGTGGCAAAAGAGGTTAAGCCGGCGGTTGTAGCCATCGTGGCGAAGAAGGCCGGCCAGGACGGTAAATCCGCTGAAGAGCTGACGGCATCTCAGAAAGCGCTTCAGAGATCCTTCGGCTCAGGTTTCCTGATCGACCCCAAGGGCTTCATTCTTACAAATCATCACCTGGTCGAGGGCGCGGGGGCGCTTGAGGTAACCCTGGCGGATGGCCGGAATGTTCCAGGCCGAACCGTACGCAGCGACTTCACCCATGACATCGCGTTGGTCAAGATAGAGCTGGAGGATCTTCCGGTCGCGAGGCTGGGTGACTCTGACGAAGTCGAGGTCGGCCAGTGGATCCTGGCGATAGGCCATCCCTTCGGCCTGCTACAGACGGTCTCGGCCGGGATCGTCGGCGCGCTCGGCCGCTCAGATCTCAGCCTGCTGGGCTATGAGAATTTCATCCAGACAGATGCCACGATCAGCCCGGGCAGCAGCGGCGGGCCGCTGGTGAATTTGAGGGGGGAAGTGGTCGGTATCAATACGGCGATCTATTCGCATTCCGGCAAGGTAAATCACGGAATCAGCTTCGCGGTCCCTATCAGCCTGGCGCGAGCCCTGGCGGAGCGCTGGATCAAGGGAGGCAACATCAGCAGGATGGGAATCTCGACAGTTCATGTGGACCGCGACATCGCGGATTATTACAAGCTGGGCGCGCCGCGCGGCGCCTTTATCCGCTATGTGGAGAGGAAGAGCCCCGCCGCTGTGGGCGGATTGCGGCCGATGGACCTGGTGGTAGAGTTCGGCGGGCGGAAGGTCCGAGATCAACATGCCCTGCACCTGATGATTACAGAGCAGGTGCCGGGGGAACCGGTGATGGTTGGGATTTTGCGAGGGGGCGAGAAGAAGACCTTCAAGGTGACTCCGGCCGAAAGCCAGGGGGCGCCGAAGCCCGTCACGGCGCTGGCGGAGCCGCAGGTCGGCGGGAGCCGGGCCTTCGGATTTACCGTTACGACGCTGACTCGTGAGCTCGCCGCCAGCATCAGGGTGCCGCCGTCAAGAACGGGGGTGGCGATCATCGATGTCGACACCGAGAGTGTGGCCTGGAGCAAAGGCCTTCGTACCGGAGACGTCATTCTCGGGGTGAACTCGAGCAAGGTAGAGGACATAGCTCAGCTTGACCAGGCCATGTCTTCCGCCGGCGATGTCACCATGCTTCGGGTTCTCAGCCGCGGGTATGATGAGAGATTCATCTTCATTCGCCGCCGCGATCGCTGAGCCTCCCCCGACGGCAGTTGCCGGGAAGCCGTTGGTTGCCCGTCCTCCCCCTTTTGTTACAATGTAGGGGCTTGTCGGTACCTGCAAGCGTTCGGGTCTGCTGTCGAATAGATTGATCAGGGCAACCCATGAATTTTTTACCCGCCATCCTGATGGCCGTTTTGGCCCAGGTGGATGCTCCGCCTTCGTTGTCGGCCGAACCCGCCCAGGTATTCTCCGGCCATTCGGCCGCTGTTTACGCTGTCGATTCCAGCCCGGATGGGAGCCTGGTCGCCACCGCCAGCCTGGATGGGACGGTGAAGCTCTGGAGGGTCGCTGATGGAGCTGAGCGGATCGTGTTTTCCGGACACAAGGGAAAGGTCATGAGCGTGGCCTTCAGCCCCGATGGACGATCGCTGGTGTCCGGAGGAGAAGACAAGACGGTGAAGCTATGGGATGTGCCCCTCGATCAAGGCCTGCCCCTGGCTGAGCAGCTCTCCCCGGTCCGGGCTGTGGTCCTGCATGAGAAGTCAGGGCGGCTGGTCACGGCCGGCGCGGATGGATCGCTGAGAATATGGGACCTGGGCGGCCGAAAAGAGGAGCGTGTTCTCGAGCCTGCCGCGCCCGGCCTGCGGACACTGGCGGTTGATCGATCCGGCACCCTGGTCGCGGCGGCCGGCTCCGACCGGACCGTGAGGGTCTGGAATCTCGCGCCGCCCGCGAGGGCGAAGAAGGGGCTGTCGGTGGAGGGGACGCCTCTTGTCAGGCCCGGTGAAAAGTGGAGGCTCTGGAGGGGAAAGACGTCTCCTCCCGCCGGCTGGAATGCCCGGACCTTTGATGCTTCCGCCTGGGAGCTCCTTCCCTCGGGTTTCGGCTATGGCACCAACCCGGCAGAGCTCAAGACGGTAACTACCCGTCTTGATGACATGAAGCAAGACAGACAGCAGGCTGGAACACCCGGATACCTGTCGATCTTTGTTCGCGCGAAATTCAACATCGCCGACCCCTCGCGGGCCAGGAAGCTCATTCTCAAGGTGGCTTTTGACGATGGATTCGTCGCCTTCCTGAACGGCATGGAGGTCGTCCGGGAGGGGCTGGGAGGCAACCCTCCCGGCTTTCGCCAGGGAGCCAGCGCGACGGTGGCCGATGCCGTGGAGAAACGGTTCGACCTGACTCCCCATCTTTCTAAGCTCAAGGCCGGGGAGAACCTCCTTGCCCTGCAGGGCCACAACGTAAGCACAGCGAGTTCAGACTTCGTATTGTCTCCGTCGTTGTTCGCCGTCCTGCCCAACCCCCCGGCGGCGCAGGACAAACCGGGACCGCTGAAGCTTGCCGGGTCCCAGGGAGAGATTCGGGGTGTCGACTTTTCCCTCGATGGGAGCCGCCTCGCCGCGGCCGGAGATGACAGGATGGTACGGATCTGGAGGCTCAGCGATGGCCAGGCGGTCGCCCGTCTTCAGGGAGGAGCCGCGGGCCGGGATCTCGTCTTTATTGACAACAACACCCTGGCCGTGGCGGGCGCCGATGGGGTTGTCGCCATCTGGAATATCAGCGGGGCGAAAATTCTACGTTCACTGGCTGGGCATGTCGGACCCGTCCTGGCGGTTGACTGGCTGCCTGTGGCCAGGAAGCTGGCCTCCGCTGGAAAGGATGGAACGGTTCGCCTCTGGGATTCCGACAGGGGGAAAGAGCTCTATAAGCTCGCCGGTCACGAAGGGGATGTGCTCTCGCTGTCTTTCTCGAGAGATGGGAAGCAGCTGGTTTCCGGCGGCGCCGACAAGACCCTGCGGGCCTGGGCCGTCGAGAGCGGCAAGGCACTGGGCCAGTTCACCCACTCGATGCCTGTGCGCGCGGTGGCGGCCGCTCCCGGCGGGCAATATTACGCCGCGGCGCAAGGCAACCACCTGGCGGCCTGGAAGCGTTCGTCGTCGTCGTCGGTGAGAACCCTCACCGGGCATGGAGGCTTTGTCCATGCCGTCAGGTTTTCGCCTGATGGAAAAATGATTGCTTCGGCCGGCCAGGACAAGTCGATTCGAACCTGGAGCGCTGTCGATGGAGCCGCGCGGCTGACAATCAAGGCCCATGCTTCAACCGTTTATGCCCTGGTCTTCAGTCCCGACGGGCAGCAATTATGCTCGGGGAGTTTTGACAAGACCATCAAGCTCTGGAACGCGGTGAATGGCATCGAGGTTGGTCGGTTTCTGGGGCATAAGGAGGGAGTTTTCTGCCTCAGCTTCTCCGCCGATGGACAGCATCTCTTCTCTGGAAGCTCAGATCTCACCGTCAGGCGCTGGGAGGTGAAGAACGGCAAGGAGCTCTCCGTCTACGAGGGCCACGGCGGCTGGGTTACCGGGCTCGGATTGCGGCCTTCAGGCACCCAGCTGATCTCAGCCGATTACAGCGGCACCCTGCTTACCTGGAATGTTGCCGATGGCAGGATCCTGGCTCGGCGCAGGGCGAGGCCGGTTATCTATGGCCTCGCGGTCTTCGCCGATGGGAAGAAGCTGGTGACCGCCAACCCCGAAAACACCGCTCTCCTGTTGAACCAGTAGAGGGGGAGGTCTCCCGGGACTCAGCTCAGGAGAGCACCCGGTCTTCACGGCCCTTTGAAGGTTGCGGCTCGGAGCATTCCTCCAGGATCCGCCTGGTGATAGAGGACGGGTCAAGCCCGCAGTCCTCGATCAGCTGTCCCCTGGGACCGAAGGTGATGAACTCGTCAGGGATGCCAAGCCGGAGAACCCTGGTAAAGTCGAGGTTCGCATCGGCGACGGCCTCGGCCACGGCGCTGCCGAATCCGCCCATGAGCACATGCTCTTCAATCGTGACCAGGGTATGGTGATTTTCCGCCAGGCTCTTCAACATCTCGACATCGAGGGGTTTCGTGAAGCGGGCGTTGACCAGGGTCGCATTGATTCCATTCTTGGAGAGCTCATCGAGAGCCTGCCAGGCGTTCTCCACCATCGATCCGTAGGCGAAGAGCGCAACGCCTTCACCTTCAACCATCCGCTCGGCCTTTCCGAGCCGGAGCTCCTGCCGAATAATCGAGGGGAACTCGGGGGCGGTCGCCTTGGGATAACGAATCGTTATCGGCGTGGTGGTCTGGTCAATGGCGAGTTGGAGCATGACCTCGAGTTCTTCCGCGTCCCGGGGCGCCATGAGGACCATGCCCGGTACGCAGCGCATGAAGGCGATGTCGAAGACCCCATGGTGGGTCCATCCGTCCTCGCCTGTCAGGCCGGCTCTGTCCAGGCAGAAGACGACAGAGTTTTCCTGGATGCAGACATCGTGGATGACCTGGTCATAGGCGCGCTGGCAGAAGGTGGAGTAGACCGCGTAGACCGGACGCAGGCCTCCAAAGGCCAGGCCCGACCCGAAGCCGGCGCCGTGCTGTTCACAGATGCCGACGTCAAAATAGCGATCGGGAAATTGCTCCGCGAATTTCAAGAGCCCCGTACCATCAGGCATCCCCGCGGTGATCGTGCAGACCCGGCTGTCCTTGAGGCCGAGCTCGACAATAGCTTCCTTGAAGACAGCGGAGTAGCCGGGCCGTTTCTTGACGTCCCCAGCCTTCCCGACCGTATCTTTTTCCGGCTTTTTTGGAAGGAAGCCTTTCAGCGCGTGGTATTTGATGGGGTCCGCCTCCGCCGCTTCGAAGCCCTGCCCCTTGTTGGTGTCCAGGTGCAGGAGCACCGGCTCCTGGATGTTCTTGAGGTCTTCAAAGGTCTGGATCAGGCCACCGAGGTCATGGCCGTCTACCGGCCCGTAGTAGCGGTAGCCCAGTTCACGGAAGAGCGTGCCGGGCAGGAGATTGTCCCGAAAGCGGTCGTGGACCTCTCCAAGAACCTCCTCGATGTGTTTGCCGACCACGGGAATCCTGGCGAGCGCTGTGCGAAGATCGCGCTTGATGTCCTGGTAGGCGGGCTTGGTTCTGACCTTCGTGAGATAGGCGGAGAGAGCGCCGACCGCCTTGTTGATCGACATATTGTTGTCGTTGAGAATGACCAGCATGTTCTGCCTGTTCACCCCGCCGTGGTTCAGGGCTTCGAAGGTCATTCCCGAGGCTGCGGCTGAATCGCCGACAACGGCTATGGTTTTATTTTCACCTTTGCCCTGCAGGCTGTCTGCGGTGCCGACCCCAAGGGCCAGGGAGCAGGCGGTTCCCGCGTGCCCGGCGTCGAATAGATCGAAGATGCTCTCGCGGTGGTTGGTGAACCCGCAGATACCTCCGTAGGTTCGTATCAGCTCAAACCGGTCCTTGCGACCGGTTACCAGCTTGTGGGGATAGGTCTGGTGGCTTGTATCCCAGACCAGGCGATCATTTGGAACGTCAAAGACCTTGTGCAGGGCCAGGGTCAGCTCGACCGATCCGAGGTTGGAGGCCAGGTGGCCCCCGTTGCGGTCCACGATCTCAAGCACGCGCTCACGGATCTCCCGGCCGAGCTGTTCCAGCTCTTCCAGTGACAGGGGTTTGAGATCCTGGGGGTGATTGACTTTAGAGAGTATTTCGGTCATGAGCGGGCGGAGCGACTCTTTCACTCTGTAAGAGCCGGGCCATCGTTATTACATGTAAAAGATGAGAAGCGAGCATCTTCACGAGTGCCATGAGTGAAGTAAAGATTATTCTTCACGGGGCTTGAGACTGTTGTATCAGAAGACTTTACGACATCCTCCGCATCTCCGCCCGCCAGGGTTTCGAGTCGCAAAAGAGGCCGATTTCCATCTTTCGCCCGGGGCTCTGATTCCTGCACAATAACCTGCATGGCGAGTCATTAGTTTTTCGTACGGTCTCCCGTTTCACCACCTGTTTTTCTGGCAGGAAGGAATCATGAAAATCTACCCTGGCATCCTCCTCGCTCTCGTCCTGCTTCAACCGGTGAGTGCCGAGGAGCTTCTCGATGCAGCCCAGGGTGTCAAGAGGGTGGCGGATGGATGCAAATTTACCGAGGGTCCGGCGAGTAGTCCGAGCGGCGAGCTCTATTTCTCTGACATTCAAAACAATCGGATCATGAGGCTGGAGAAGTCCGGTCTGGTCCGGGAGTTCCGACGCCCGAGCGGCCGGTCGAACGGGATTGTTTTCGATCACGAGGGGCGGCTTGTCATGTGCCAGGGCGCCGGTCCGGGCGGGGGCCGAAGAGTGGCCCGACTGGAGAAGGACGGCAGCGAGACGGTTCTTGCGGCCAGCTACGGCGGCAAAAAATTTATCGCGCCGAACGATCTCTGCATTGATCGGAAGGGACGGATTTATTTTACCGACCCCTACTACGGTCCGCCTGCTGAGAAATCTCAGCCTTCCAGCGGGGTCTATCTCATCGATGACGCGGGAAAGGTTCGCCTGCTGCTCAAGGATCTGCTCAAACCCAACGGGATTGTAATCAGCCTCGACAATCGCCATCTCTATGTCTCCGACCGCGGCACCCAGAAGCTTCATCGTTACCGGGTGGGAGTAGATGGAGGACTTTCCGGGCGTTCAACCATCTACAATTTCTCCCCCGACCGGGGAATCGATGGCATGTGCCTGGACTCTGCCGGCAACATCTTTGGAGCCGCCGGCAAGGAGAAGACCACCGGGCTGTTCGTGATCAGCCCGAAGGGCAAGCTGTTGTTGCACAAGCCCATGCCCGAATTCTCCACCAACGTCACCTTTGGCGGCGCAGATGGAAAGGATCTCTACCTCACCGCGACCAGCGGAGTTTATCGAATGAAAGCCCGCCGCAGGGGTGTCGTCTGGCCTGCGAAAGAATCCAGGAAACCTCGTGCGGCCGGCGATTAGACGCCGGGCGGGTTCTCGATATTCTGCCGGGCGAGCGTTTCTTCCTGCAGTTGATAGAGCGATTTGTCGTCATCCAGGCGGGGGAGCAGGGGCGGTGGTCCGGCGAGCCGGGCAAATCGAGCCGGCCGGCCGCGCAGGAGCCGAGCTTTTTCCTCGGTGACCGCCGCCCGCGGGCTGTACAGGATCGGCACGGCATCGCAGGCCCGGTATTCGAAGATGAGTGTCCGCCGGCCATCTCTCGAACGGTTTGGAAGCGAGCTGTGCGGAAGCAGGCAATGCATGAGGATGACGCTGCCCGCAGGGGCGGGCAGCGGCCTGGCCGGGGCGACCCGGCTCGTGAAGGCCTCATCCGTGATCAAGCCCGAGAATCGGCCGGTTTCATCATGATGGTCAAGGTAGGCATGGTGAAGCGCGGGAATGACCTGGAGACAGCCGTTTTCAATGCTGGCGTCATCCAGGTAGACCAGGGCGGTTACAAGGTCGTCATTGGTGTGTGGGAAATATGCGAGATCCTGGTGCCATTCGACTGCGGAGCCGACCCGTGAGGGCTTCATGTTGAGCTTGGAGTGGTGCAGGCTGATATCAGGCCCGATCAGGCACTCGACGGCATCCAGGATTCGTGTGTCGCCGCAGAGCTTGCGAAACACCTGGTGACGTTCACAGGGGTCGTAGATTCTTCGGGCCACGGCCTTTCCATCGACCTCTTCCGGTTCCAGCTCCAGGATGGAGGTGTCGCCGCTTTCGACAGCTCCGGCGACGATGGAGTCGATGGTCTCGTGGAGTCGGCCCAGGGTCGATGCGTCCAGCAGGGAGGGCAGGAGTGTGACGCCATCGCGCCGGTATTCCTCGATCTGATCAGGGCTCAGGGGGGACTCTGCCATCTTGGTCGGGGGTTGAGGTTTTACCGGGTCAGGGGAGCGGGATGTTCAGCTCTCTTTGAAGAAGGCCTCTACACGGTCGGCGACATAGCGGACCTCTTCCTCTTCCAGCTCGGCGAAGACGGGGATGGAGAGAACCTCGTCAGCAAGCTTCTCGGAGATGGGCAGGTCTCCTTTTTCTCCCCCCAGCGAGCTGAAGCACCCCTGGAGGTGCAAGGGAAGAGGATAGTAGATTTCCGATGCGACGGAATTCGCCGCCAGGAATTCACGCAGGGCCTCTCGGGTCGTTCCGTCTTCGCAACGCAGCGTGTATTGATTGTAGATGTGCCTCGCTGGCGAGGCCTCCGGCAATCGAAGCCGAGGGTTGGGGCCCGAGGTCAGCCCCGCAGCCTCCAGGAGGCTCGTGTAGGCGGCGGCATTCTCCGCGCGTCGCAGGGATGATGCATCGAGACGGCGAAGACGCGGCCGGATCAGCGCAGCCTGCAGGGCGTCGAGCCGGAAGTTTCCTCCGATGACGCCGTGGTGATATTTGGGCGCGCCTCCATGGACACGCAGGACGCGGATCTTTTCGGCAAGCTCCTCATCGTTGCAGGTGACGAGGCCGCCATCTCCGCAAGCGCCGAGATTCTTGGTAGGAAAGAAGGAGAAGCAGCCCATCTCTCCCATCGACCCAGCCCGCCGGCCGTTGTATTCAGCCCCTATGGCCTGGGCCGCATCTTCGATTACGTGGATTCCGTGACGTTCGGCGAGTTCGAGTATCGGGTCCATATCAGCGCAGCGGCCGTAGAGATGGACCGGGATGATAGCCTTTGTGTGCTCGGTTATTTTGCGTTCTATATCTTCCGGGTCGCAGTTGAAGCTGGCCTCGAGTACATCAACGAATACCGGTCGCGCGCCGGTTCTCGAGATGCATCCCGCGGTAGCGAAGAAGGTGAAGCCTGGGCAGATCACTTCGTCGCCCTCTCCTATGCCCAGCGCCATGAGCGCGACCAGGAGCGCATCGGTACCGGAGGAGACTCCGATGGCATGCTCGGCGCCGCAGTAGCTCGCGCATTCCTCCTCGAGAGCCTCGACCTCGGGTCCGAGAATGAAATAGCCGCTCTTGAGAACCCGGGTAAACGCGTCCTGCAACTCCGCCTCGAGCTCCGGATCGAGCCTTTTTAAATCCAGCAGCGGGACGTCTCTCACAGTTACCTCGTTATTAGTTGTGTCCACGCTGAATCATCCTCGCAGGTCCGCTCGGGGCGGAGGGCTTGCTTTCAATAGGAGAGATCATCCAATGCCCTTGCTCTGCGGGCAAGCCTCATTCGAAGGAAGATTGACGCCATCGGAGGTCTGGGAGGTGGCGGCAGCCGGTTTTTATCCGGCAATCTACCCTCCCTGCTGTTTTATTTATCTTCCCGGGCGTATGGACTGCAGCCAGGCGGGCGGCTCAGCTTTCGCTCTGGAAGAGCAGAAAGATGCCGGCGACCGCGATGGCCGCACCGAGGACCGCCCGCGCTGAGGTCCTCTGCCGGAGGGCAAAAAAGGCGAGCGGGATGATAAAGATCGGGCTGGTTGAATGCATGGTGGTCGCGACCCCGATCTTGGTGTGTTCGTAGGCGTACATGCAGAGCCACACCCCGAGGTAGGTGCCAAAAAAACTGGCCGGAATGAGTGGGAGCCAGGTCTCGCGGTCTCGGATCCTGGCTGTCCATGCCGGGAGCTTCCCGGCCGCCGCGGCTGCCAGGATCCCGATAAAGACGGCAAGGACCATTCGGAGAAAGGTCGCTTCCAGGGCGCCAAGCCCATCTTTCATCGGACCCTTGGCGAGGGCCGCGGCGAGAGCCTGGCCGGCACAGGCAAGCAGCCCGAATCTGACACCGGCCGCGGTTGAGCCGGGGAAATGTCCCTGGGATTCATCCTGGTCAGACTTTTCCCGGATGACCCAGATGACGCCTCCGACGGTCAGGCCAATGCCGCCCCAGGCGAGCCAGGAGAGGGTCTCGCTCAGCAGGAGCCATCCGCAGAGGGCGCCGATGGGCGGGACCAGCGTTGTCACAACCAGGGTTCTGCGAGGTCCGAGGATCTGCAGGCTTCTGAAATAGCAGGTGTCTCCAAGAACCAGGCCGCTCAGGGCACTTCCGCCAAGATAGAGCCATGTTGCCAGGTCGGCCTCGTACACAAAGTCGAAGGCGGCGGCTTCTCCTGACAGCAGGAGCAGGGTCAGGAGCAGGAATCCACAGCTCACGCTGTTTTTGAACAGGGCGATCGCGCCGGCGGGGGCCGGGACGCGGCTGAAGATGAGGCTGGTGAGAGCCCAGCAGGCGGCGGCGGCGAGACCTGCAAGCTCGCCCTTGTAGGCACCGAAGAACTCTGCTATCGATTCAGCTCCCACCGAGATCAGCTCCCGGCGTGCTCCCGGGCTCCGCTTCGAGCAGCTCCAGGGCGGACTCGACATCGGAGACGGCCTCGTAAAGCTCCAGGCATTCCTTGTAGATCAGGCGCTCTTCTTCCAGTCGGCGGAAGAATCCCAGCAGCGTGTCATAGAAGCCATCGGTGTTGACCAGGACGATGGGCTTGTCGTGATAGTCGAGCTGCTTCAGTGTGATGATCTCCAGCATCTCGTCCAGCGTCCCAAAGGCGCCAGGCAGACAGATAAAAGCTTCGGCCCGTTCTATCATGATGTTTTTGCGTTCAGCCATGTCGGCTGTAACCAGGAGCTCCTCCGCGGCCTCGAAGGCAATCTCCTCCGTGCTCAGCCGTTCCGGGATGACTCCCACGACGCGGCCGCCACCCTGTTGCACCTCTCTCGCCAACTCGCCCATCAGGCCAACCGAGCCGCCGCCGTAGATCAGGGTATGGTCGCTTTCGACCATCAGCCTTCCAAGTTTTCTCGCGACCTCGAGATATCGGGGGCTGGCATCATTGCTCGATGCGCAGAAGACACAGATGGAGATTCCCATGTTCAGTCCTTTGGTCTGGGCTCAGCTTCGTTTTGGCAGCGAGAGCAGCGGGTTGGCGCGGTTTTTCAAGGGCAGCGTGACAGGCCCTCGGAGGCGGTGCGATTCAAAAACGGCGGCGATCATCTCTGTCGCGCCACGCGCATGGTATATGCTCCCGAGGGGCTGTCGGTCCTTCTCGATCGATTCTATCAGGTCTGTGACGATCGCGACGTTTCCATTGCCCCTGGCCAGCCGGTCGGTATTCTTGAGAGGCTCAGCCTTGTTGATTCCCGCGCTGGAAACAGGTTTCCATCCTGAGCCGGTTCGGCCCGGCTCCCAGGACGGATCCTCGAGGATGTGGACATCCGGCAGGTAGCCCGTGTGTAGTGTGATCACTCCCTTCGACCCAAGGAGGGTCAGTCCAAAGCGGGATGGTCGGGCAGCCATGTTGCGATGGCTCGAGAAGAAGGCAGTGCAGCCCGCCGCCATTTCGAAGGAGGCCTCGATGCCGTCGCCGGCCAGGGGGCCGATACCCTCATTGCCTTCTTCTACATCTTCCGGCCCCACCGCCTGCCCGCCCTGCGTCACCTTTGCGAAGCAGCTTCGGGCTTCACCGCCAAAGATTCGCATAAGGTCAAAGACATGGGTCCCCAGGACCCAGAGATCTTCTCCTCCGCCCCGGTGATCTTCCTTGCCTCTCCCCCGGAGCTCGAGCAACCGGCCGATTTTTCCATTCTTGATGAGCTCCTGGATCGTCTTGATCCTGGGGCTGTAGCGGGTCTGGTGAGCTATGGCGAGCTTGACGTGTTTTTCCTCGCAGGCACGGACCATGGAATCAGCCTCGGCGAGGGTCCGGCACATCGGTTTTTCGAGAAAAACACTCGCCCCATGTTCCGCGCAGGCAAGCACCATGTCGTGGTGACAGTCAGGCCATCGAGGAGCAACGCTGACGATGTCCGGGGTCTCGCTCGCCAGCATCTTCCTGTAGTCGCCGTAGCGTGCCTTGATGCCAAGGCGGTCAGCCCTCGCCTTCAGGCCGGCTGGATTTTCATCCGCGATGCCGACAAGCTCAGCCTCCGGAACGTTTCTCCAGACTTCGTCGAGTCCGTGGCCGTAATCGCCTCTGCCGCTTCGGCCGATAATTCCGATTCGGTATTTTTTCATGTTCTCAATGCCCGCAGACCAATCCTTCAAGACATCAATATTCATCAAGTCGCCACCGGCATCCACACACTATCTGCAAGGATCTTGCGAATAAGTGTCGAGGGCTTCCGCACTTGTTATACTCGTAGCCGGATTTTTAACGAGGTTTCATGAATAACGACGACAGTGAAAAATTCATCTCCGCGCAGGGAGTCTCTCCCCGGGTCGAGGGTTTGTGCGGAGAACTGCAGGCGGAGCGTGTGCTCTTTGACCTTGCGGACCCTGTCGTTCTCGAAGAGCTTCGGGCCGATGCCCTGCGCATGGCGGCCTTGATGGATGATCCCGCCGAGGAGCCGCCAATGCTCTGGAGCGGCGTTCCCTGGCCTCGTGGCGAGGATCCTTTGCGCAGCGACTATTGTCTCAGCATCTCGGTGGGAGGCAGCAAGATGGTGTCTCTTCTGCTGCGGGTCGAGAGCGGCGAGGTGGTCGGTCTCGGTCCCGCCGGCGAGGAACTGCGAGGCGAAGATCTTGAGAGCTTTGCAAAGGCCAACACCCGCGCGACTCCAAACGCCTCCGATACAGCCGATGGTTTTGCCATGATCGAGAAGATCGTCGAGGCGGTCTGCGACCAGTTTAAAGACAATCTCCAGGCTCTCGCAGGCTGCGCCAATATTCTGTTGAGCTGGGGTTTCGCCGGAGCCAGCGAACGAACCGATGAGAGTCTGCTCGGGGGGCTCACCGCACGGACCACCCTGATGACGAAACAGCAGGGAGCCTTCACGGCCGAGCTCAAGGGCCGGGATCTTTGCGGGCTGTTTGCCAATGCTTTTGAGCAGTGTCTTGGTTGGAGCCGGCCGGTGACCGTTGCCAACGATGGGATTATGGCCCTGCATTATTTTCTCGCTCCGAGGAGGCGTAACAATTACTCCCAGGTCGGTCTCTTCATCAACGGGACAGGGTGCAATTTTTCCCTGGCGGAGCCGTACGCGGTGCGCCCCGAGGGTATTGTCAGCGTTGGAGGGGAGCGGTACGAGCCGGTCCATCTCAAGGGGGATGAGGAGCCGGGGGTCGGGCAGACACGGATCAATTATTTTATAAATTACGAGATTGGCAGCATCGGGCTCGAGGCGACGAAATCACGATTCGATATCATGGAGAGCTACCCGATTCAAACCAATGCCTTGTCAGGCGGGAACGCCTTTCGGCAGCAATTCGTGGGCCTGGGCCGGGAGTATCTCGGGGAGGATCTCTTTGACCGCCTGCTTACCAGTTATTCTGGTTGCGGGGACGAAGAGTTTCCGGAGGGTCCACAGGTCTCGGCTCTGGCGAGCCTTGCGCCGGGCTCCAGCGCCGTATCGGCCGCGCTCCAGGAGATGTTTCCCGGCGTGGAAATGACAGCAAACGAACGGGCGAGGTTGCTCTTTATCTGTCGCGTGATCGTCGGCCGCTCTGCGCTGCACGCTGCCTTGCTGCTGGCAGCAGTCAGTTTCAGGGTGGGCTTCGGATTTGGTGATTCGGAGTCCGGCCGGAAAGATCTTCTGGGCATGGAGGGCAGTATCTGGAGTATCGAGGGTTATCCCGAGCAGGTCTTGAGCTACTGGGGTCTCTTGTGCGGCGAACGGAAGCTGAACGTCGAACTGGCCTCGGCGCCAGGTTTTAACGCCAGCCTCAGGGGGCCGGCGTTTTTCGCGGCGATTCATGCTCGGAGGGCTTCCAACTCGGATGATGCCGGCAAAACATATTAGGAAGATGTCAGGGGGTTCAATACACGCTCCTGCAGGCTCAAGACCCGCAGTATTCCGTGTTTCTGGCATGAGGCGATTCGAGTGAGATGGAAGTCAAATCGTGTGCTATGCTTGGGTAGAGGAAAAAAGTTGAAATGAAGCGAAGGCGAGCCTTAAAATCAGGCAGATCCTTCCCCTAACCCCGGTAACGGGAACATGTCTCTTCAGGGTGTCGATTCTGAAATACGGTTAGTGTTGATGAGTGTCAAGTGCCCAGAGGCCTTGAGATACGATTGATACGGGCCGATCGACTGGATTGTAAATAACGAGGAAATAACAGGTTGGACGTTCCGCATCGTGAAAAACCGCAGATGCGGTTTGCTTTATTGTTACAGCAAACTTGATATTGCTGTGGTAGCGGGGCGTAAAACCTTCCTGGCCGGCGGCCGGGGTATCAGGTCTGAAATATTTGAAAGGTAAATCGAATGGCTAGCTCTGGACGTTTTGTCAGAACATTGAGTCGGTTACAGGCTGCGGGCTTGGTGGTGTTTGTCGCCATGCTTGCCCTCACCTCTGGTTGTGATACCAAGATTGGCAATGGAGTGGTATCCACTTCGACATTTGAATCTCTTGCGTTGACTGAGAGTGTGGATCAGCAGGCCATCCAGGTTCTCTCTGACAAGATCGATCTTCTGAAGTCGATCTCGCCAACGACGGTTGAGGCTGTTCTGAACGAGCAGCAGGCGAACTCCTTTCCGCTCGGAACGTTGAATCTCGCCCCCGGCGGTTTCAGCTCGGTGCTCATTTTCGAGGCGAATCTTCGCGCGATCTGCTCGGTCGATCTCTGTGAGCTCGGTACTTGCCAGCTGACGGCTCCCAGGGTTCAGCTTCACTACAATGATGTTGGCTTTGAAGAAGAGCTTGAGGCGGCCGGTGTCGGCGAGCCTTTCCCGACCTTCAGCCAGTCGGTTCCCAGTGTTCCTGTCGATGTTTCGCGCGGCGCCGGCCTTGGAGGCGATCGTTGGCTTGTCTCTTATGAGCCCCGCTCACGCAGTCTTGTCGGCATGCGAGCCCGCGATGTCGGCTATCGCAATGTCTCGAATCCCAATGATCCCGATGATCCAAACTTCGGTCGCGGCAATGGCCTGGTCATGAGCGTGATCATCAGCGGGCCTGAGATGCAGTCGCAGCTTGGCCTGGCGACCCAGCCGCGCATTACTCGAATTTTCGATCTTGGACCGGACCCGAGCCCCGACTCGAACAAGCATCGCCTGCTTGTTTTCTTCGCCCGCGAGGTTCTTCGCGAGGTCCATGTGCTTGAGCTTGAGGCCGGCGTGCGTCCTGTCAGGACCAACCTGGCGCCCGGTGGAGGCAACGAGAATGTCTGGATGCTCAACGGCCAGTTCCGGCGTTTCGGACCTGCCGGAGATCAGCCCTTCATGACGCTTGATGAGATCAAGCTTCTCACCCAGGAGGTGGATGTGGATATCGGGAGCTTCCAGCCCATCAAGGTCAATACTGATGGAAGCGCCCTGGTGTTTGATTCCGAGAGCTCCCAGTTTCTCAGGCTCAAGCCCCTCAGTGAAGAGGACGTGCTGAATGTTCCCGGCAAATTCCCCGGCCAGGGTGTTGTCGAGGTGGCCGTTCAAACCTCTGTGATTGAGGGCCAACTCGGGTCGCGTGGAAGCGCTTTCGAGTTTACTGAGGCCTGGCCACACCCTGAAAACCCGGAGATTGTCCTGGTTGAGGAGCGTTCGAATACGGTTCTCGCCTATGATTACACTCTCCCGGCGAACGAGGATAACGCTTACTCGGTGATCAACGCTATCAACATGACCTCGAATCGCAGGGATCCTTTTGGCTCGGCAGGAGGTGGAGTCCTGATCAATAACGAGGAACCTGTCCTGCTCAAGGCCGAGGAAGATATCCTCTCGAACAGGCTGATGTTCGATCGTGGACGGGATGAGTTGATCGCGATCAACTACGACACCGGAACAGTCGTGGTCGTCGCCAAGCGCGCGGCCTTCACCAACCTGACCGGGGTGGATCTTGCCGACATCACCTATATCAAGTATACCGGTGTCGAGCGGCCTGATGACATGCAGTCTGATGACATGCAGAGTGTCCGGGTCTGGGACAGCAGCTCGTCTTCACTGCTCAAGGTTCTCCTGGAGATTGTTCTCGAGCCCACCACTAGTATCAACGTCGGCAATTAAGTAGAGAATCCGATTTTCTTCTGTGAGCGTCGAGGGGTGCCTCTCTTCTGAATTGTCGCGTTGCCCTGTTGCTTCCGGAGAGCTAAACTGCTCCGGATAGAGGGAGGCTTCGTATATGGGAAAAGCCAAGGGAGAATCAAGGGGGCTTGCCTACCTGCAGCAGGTTCGTCCCCAGGCGGTCAGCCACCTGCTCAGGTTCTTCAGGGAATCGGGCCGGCATCTTGAGCCCAGGACCCGCTTTCTGATCTCGATCGTCACGAAGGTCATCAATCTCTCCCCCCGCGGCCTGCAGCAATATGTTCGCCGGGCGCTGGACGAAGGCGCCTCGCCTGATGAGATCATCGATGCTGTGCTCTGCGCATATCCCTGCGCAGGACTCACGAGGGTGGTCGATGCGCTCGACGTGATTCTCGACATGAAGCTTCCCGGCTTCGAGGAGCCTGGCGAGGGAGGTGACCCCACGGCGGCAGAGGGGCCGGAGGCGGACGCGAAGGGCGAGTGGGTTGAGGTAGGTACCCGCGAGGAGCTTGGCGAGGATGAGCGTCTTGAGGTCAATGTCGCTGACAGGAGTCTTGCTGTTTTTGAGGTTGATGGAGAGATCCTCGTCATCGATGGACTTTGCCCCCATCGCAGCGGCCCATTGGTGCGAGGCCAGCTCCAGGGGAAGACCGTGACCTGTCCTCTTCACCAGTGGCAGTTTGATCTCGAGAGCGGTGCTTGCCAGGACAATCCCGGGGCCAGGGTGGGAACCTATGAGGTCAGGGTCGAAGATGATGGCCGGATCCTGGTCAAGCTCTGAGCAGGCTGACGCGTCGCCCGCGGCGGGTCCTGGTACTCTAGCAGAGGAGGGCTCTTGATACTCACCTGTGGACTCTCTCCCGCATGGCAGCACATCCTGGTTGCCGATGGCCTGTCCCCGGGCGAGGTCAACCGGGCCTCGGAGGTCTACTGGTGCGCTTCGGGAAAGGTTCTCAACGCAGCGAGCGCCATCGCGCATCTCGGTGGCAAGGGGCGGGTTGTTTCGGTGCTCGGAGGAGCCCGGGGGGCGGATGTTCAGCGCGAATTCGAGGGGTGGGAGGTCGAGACCTCGTGGGTTGATTGCGCTGCACCGACAAGGGTTTGCACGACGATGATCGATTCCTCCACTGGTTCCGCAACGGAGCTGGTTGAGAACGCCGGCGCGCTCTCCGCTTCTGAGCTGGCCTGTTTCCGCCAGGCTTGCGCCGAGGGAGCCGGAGAGGCGGACCTGATCCTCGCCATGGGATCCCTTCCTCCTGGAGTCCCGGCGGATATTTTCGCTGAGATCCTTGCGGCGACTCCGGCCAGGGCGGTGCTCGATATTCGTGGCCCGGAGCTGCTCCAGGCCGTCTCGGCGGGAGCCTTCCTGGTCAAACCAAACCGGCAGGAGCTCGAATGGACCCTGGGTCGGGAGCTCGCCGATGAGGCCGCTGTACTGGAGGGAATGAGAGAGCTGAACGAGCGGGGCGCCGAGTGGGTCGTGGTGAGCCAGGGAGCCGGGCCAGTCCTGGTGACCTCCGCCGGGGTCAGCGCCAGGGCTCTGCCGCTACCCGTCGAGGTTGTGAACTCCATCGGCTGCGGAGACTGCATGGCCGGTGCGATTGCCCTGGCCCTGGATGAAGGCCAGGAACCCCTGGCCGCTATCAGCTATGGTATAGCGGCGGCGGCAGACAATCTCACCCGGGTACTCATGGGTCGGTTGAATCGGCGGCGGGTTGAAGAGCTGGCCGAGGAGGTGAAGACCGAGGCGATCCCGATTGGCTGAGAGCCTCTTTCTTTCCATTCGAGGGCAGGTCTGCTGTTAGAATGCAGCCTTCCAACGAGCGAAATATAAGGAGTCGCGGTATGAGAAAATATTCGATCCTGGCGGCGGCCATCATCTGCCTGCATGCGGCACTGGTTCGCGCCGAGGAGGTGGTTCGCGTTGCCTGTGTGGGAGACAGCATCACCTATGGAGCCGGTGTGGCCAATCGCGGGAAGAACAACTATCCAAAGGTGCTTGGCGGCTTGCTCGGGACCGGGTACGAAAGCAGAAACTTTGGTGTCAGCGGAGCCACCCTGCTCAAGAAGGGCGATCATCCCTATTGGAGGACCGGCGCTTTCAAGGCGGCCACCGAGTTCAAGCCCCACATCGTGATCATCAAGCTGGGAACCAACGACTCCAAGCCGCAGAATTGGAAACACAAGGCGCAATATGCGGTAGACCTGGCAGCCCTGGTAGATCACTTCCAGGCGCTACCCTCCCGGCCAAAAATCTGGCTGTGCAAGCCGGTACCTGTTTACAAGGATCGGTGGGGGATTACCGAGAAGGTCGTCAAGGGGGAGGTCATTCCTTTGCTGGAAGGAGTGGCGAAGAAGAAAAAGCTGCCCATTATCGATCTCTACAAGGCGCTGAGCGGGGCCAGGGAGCACTTTCCGGATGGTGTCCATCCGAATGTCAAAGGTGCGGAAATTCTTGCCAGGGCTGTTTACAAGGCGATCAAGAGGGCCGGCAAGGGCAAGGTGAAGCGTACGGCCGGTCGCGCATCTGCCCGCGAAGGCCGGCAGCCAGGGCTTGTCAGCGGAAGCGGAGTTGTTCGAGGTTGAGACCCGGGTCTTTTGAGGGAGGAAAGATGATTCGATTCAGAAGCTTGCTGGTCGTGCTGCTGGCGGTTTTCTCGTTGGAGGTTCTGGCTGAGGAGGGCGAGCGAGTCACGCTCGACAATGTCGAAAAGCCCCCGGAGCTTTCTCCTGAAGAACCCGTTCGAGGCAAGTTCTCAGCGCAACTCGCCGCGCGCTATCTTGACACCTCTGCCCTGCATTGGCAGAAGCAACGCAAGTGCGGCACCTGTCACACGAACTTCGCCTATTTGATGGCGCGTCCCGCTTTGAAATCGATCTCTCCTCCTTCGCAGGAGGTACGAAAGTTCTTTGAATCGATGGTCGAGGAACGCTGGGAAAGCGAGGGACCCCGGTGGGATGCCGAGGTCGTTGTGACGGCATCCCTGCTGGCTGCCAATGACCGCCTGACGACGGGTAAGCTCAACCCGGTTACGCGGAAGGCCTTCAAGCGCATGTGGAAACTCCAGCGCAAGGATGGCGGCTGGGACTGGCTCGAATGCGGCTGGCCACCCATGGAGTCCGATGCGCACTATGGCGTAACTCTCGCCGCGCTCGGGGTTGGAATGGCGCCTGGAGACTACGCCGGAAGCGATGAAGCGAAGGCCGGGGTTGAGGGGATCCGGCGTTACCTGCTGAAGAACCCTCCACCAGCGCTCCATCACCGGGCGATGCTTTTGT
>CBFHWB010000055.1:0-23053 GCA_965659285.1 Planctomycetota bacterium
AAGGGGGCGTGCCGGCTCCTGCGGCCGCCAAAGGGGTTTTCTGACGATGAGTAGCGCGGCGTGTACCGCAGGATGATTACCACCTTGCCTTTGACGTCGATTCCGTTGAAGTCGTCGTAGTCCAGGCCGCGGCTTTTCTCCCTGTCGTTGGTCGAGATGCCGTAGCCGACGAAGGCCAGGGGGGCTTCGATCGGCTTTCCATCTGTGAAGCCAAAGGCCGCGACCTCGCTGCCGGGCGTCAAGGAGATCGTCTCTCCATCTTTGAATTCGATGACCGCCCCGGCGTCCTGAACGAAGCAGGCGCCCTGGGGAATGGTGAAATGCTGAAAGTAGGAGCCGTTGTCCCCAGCCGGTTCGAGGCCGTATTCAGCGTAGAAACGCGCGATGTACTCCGCCGCGATCTCAAGTCCGGGCTCGCCGCTGTCGCGGCCTCCGAGCTCGTCGCTTGACAGATAGGTTACGTGGCGGAGAATTTTCCCGGCGTCCGGGGCGAGATCTTCGGCCGAGGCCGTCTGTGGATTTGAGCCGGCGAGAAAGGCAGCCAGGATGGCTGCAGCGAAGAAGGCTGCCGGGAGCCGCCAGGTGTGCGAAGAAATCGGAGATCGTGTCACGGAGTTGCCTCGTTAGAAAAAAGATCCAGGTTAATCCAGGGGCTGCCCGCCCCCGGGAGTCAGCGATTGTCCCCGCTCTTGGCCGACTGTGCAATGGCGTAGTCTTACTCAAACAGGACTTTCATCGCCGCAGGCGCAACTTCAGGGTTGCTCGGCGGGCGCCTTGCTGATGGAGCTGACCTCGAGCGTCGAAGACGACCGGAGCGGTCCGATTCCGGTTGTGCCGTCCGGGTCGGCCACCAACTCGAGCTGGTATTTGCCGGGCTTCTCAGGGGCCGTCAGGGAGATGATCACCTTGCCTGACGGATCGGCAACTTCCTCGACAGGCGTTTTACCGGGCAGCCCGAGCCGAACGACGATCTTTTCAGGATCTGAGCGCAACAGAGCAGGCAGGCCGTAGAGGATCCGAGCGGTGATCTGCACGGTTTTGTTCGGCAGGGAGTGGCTGTCGGACGCGTGAATCCTGTCTTCAGCGGGGTAGGCGGCCGCCATAGCGTAGAAAAAACCCAGCAGCCCGAGCTGGACCGCGAGGATGGCGCCGAACCCGGCCAGCCGGGAACGAACGGGCCTCTTCCCGGCGGAGCCTTCGCCGACGTCGTTTTCTGCGGGTGTTTCGGCTTCCGCTGCGGAGCCCGGCCGTTCTCCGTCAGCCCCCTTCTTTTTCTTTTGACGACTCATGCTTCCGTCTCTTCTTCGTCGGCAGTTTTCAGATCAGACCCTTCGCCCAGCAACTCGGAGATGAATGGCAGGTGTGATGGGCTCATGCGGTCGACCGCTGCCCGGGTCAGGGGACTGGGGGTCTCCTTGCAGGTCTTGACCAGGGCGACTCGTTCGGGGGAGTCGTACTCGACGTGGACGATCTCGCCTTCTCGGCCATCGGACAACACGACCTTGCGGCCGACGAGCTCGCGGCGGCTCATTTTCTCAAGTTCGTAGGAGGTGTTGCTGCTCATTGGCCCGGGATTATAAGGTGAAGTTCGTATGCGTACAAACGTACAATGCCGGCGATGAGTCGTATCCTGATCATTCACAACCCCCGGTCTCGCCGGGGCGGTCAATGTCATTCTAACATGAAACGCTGGCTCGAGGCCGGCGGCCATGAGGATGGAGTTGAATTCGCCGAGATTACGGAGCTCGAGAACATCGAGCCGCCCGAGGAGCGCCTGGTTGTCGCCGGCGGCGATGGAACGATCAACTCGGCCCTCGAGTGGCTCTACTCGAAGGAGGGGATCTGCCCGATTGGCCTGATTCCCGCGGGAACGGCGAACTGTCTCGCCGCCAGCTTCGGGTTGAATCTCAAGGACGCCGAGGCCTGTGAGATAGCTTTTCGCGGCACCAACAGGCGGCCGCTGGACATCCTGACCTACCGCGTTCCCGAAGAAGACCGAACCAGGCTGATTCTCCAGTCAAGCAGCCTGGGGCTTCCCTCGAACGTCGGGGTCAGTTACGAGCGATTGCGCCAGAGCTGGTTCTGGAGGGCGCTGTTCCGTCTGCTGGGCACCACCAGCTACAATCTCCTCGCCTTCTTCGAGATTTACCACCAGCGACGCCGGGAGCGGCGCAACGAGCCGGTCCTCAGCATGAAGATTGTTTTCCCTCCCGAGGAGAACAGGCCGGATTTCGAGGGCGATGTGCTGGCGTTCTTTCTGCACAACGAGCCCACCATCGGCGGCAACCTGGTGCCCTGTCCGAAGGCTAAACTGGATGACGGCCTGATGGACCTCTGCATCTTCAGAAGCTCCCAGAGCCACTCCTACCTGAAGATGTTGAAGAAGCTCGGCAAAGGACGCCATCTTGAAGATGAGGATGTCGTGTATTACCACCAGACCGCCGGCCCGCTCCAGGTCTCCCTGTCTTTGAGCCATCCATTCAATTCAGATGGAGACATCTGGCTGGAGAGCGCCGAGTTTGAGTTCGCTCTCGATCCGGCCCGTTTCGAGATCGTCTCCGCCGATTGACCGCCTTCTCCTTCTTTCATCTGGCAATCAACCTCCGGCCAAAGTAAACACTTAGGCATGAGCCGTGATGGTGAAAAAGATCCAAGATTCGAGCGAGCGCTCGAGGCATCCGAGCGGGCGCTGGTCGCCGAGGCCGGGCGCAAGGCCCACACCCTCTACGAGGGGCGGGAGGTCGCCCATCGCAGCTGTGGGATCGCCCTTGCCGAGACCTTTAACCTGCCTCCCGCTCCCTACCAGGCCCTGCGCAAGGGAGGGATCACGGGCGAGGGTGAATGCGGCGCCATCAAGGCCGGAGAGCTGGTGCTGGGAGAGCTGCTCGGCGATCCGGATCCCACCGGCCCGGTTACCGATGAGCTTCGTCTCGCGGCCGGGCATTACCGCCAACTCTGGGATGAGCGGGTCGACCGTGGCCCCGGCGGCGTCTGCGGCAGCATCGTGTGCAACGACCTGACCTCGGTTTTCGAAGACTTCATGGGGGAGCCGCGGCAGAAGTTCTGTACAAGTATCGCGGCAACGGTCGCCGAGATCGTTGCCGAAATCCTGGTTCGGCTCGATGTGCCTGCTGAGATCACGCCGATCGCCGGCCTTGAAGAAGACCCCGCGGCGAACGAAGAAGGCTGAGTCTCAGGCGATGACCTGGTTGATGACCTTCCCGGCCACGTCGGTCAGGCGGAAATCCCGTCCGCTGAAGTGGTAGGTGAGCCGCTCGTGGTCCATGCCCATCAGGTGCAGGATCGTCGCATGGACATCATGAACCGATGTGCGGTCAATCGCGGCGTGATAGCCAACCTCATCAGTCTCGCCATAGCTCGTTCCTCCCTTGATGCCGCCGCCGGCCATCCACATCGTGAAGCCGAAGGGGTGATGGTCGCGGCCGCCGCCGCCCTGCTTCTGAGGCGTTCGGCCAAACTCGCCGCCCCAGACAACCAGGGTTTCATCCAGCAGCCCGCGTTGTTCGAGATCCTCGAGGAGCCCGGCCATCGGCTGATCGGTGGCGGCGCAGTGCTTGTTGTGGTTACCCGTGATGGAGCCGTGGGCGTCCCAGTTGTTGTCGCCGTGTCCGCCTCCTGAGTAGAGCTGAACGAAGCGGACGCCACGCTCGACGAGCCGTCTCGCCATCAGGCATTGGGTGCCGAAGTACTGTCCCGGCTTGCCGCGCTCGATGCCGTAGAGCTTGCGGGTGGCCTCGCTTTCGCCCTTGAGATCGAGAGCCTCGGGGGCCGCCGCCTGCATCCGGTAGGCGAGCTCAAAGGACTCGATGCGCGCTTCGAGGGCGGCCTCGGCGGGATGTCGTTCGCGGTGGCCGCGATTGAGACGGGCGGCGTAGTCGAGGAGCTGGCGTTGGCGCTCCTGGTCAAGTTTTCCGGGCCGGCTGAGGTTCAGGATCGGTGTTCCCTTGGAGCGTACCGGGGTGCCCTGGAAGGCGCCCGGCAGGAAGCCGGCGCCCCAGTTGGGCGCTCCGCCGATGGGCCCGCCGCGGTAGTCGTACATCACCACGAAGCCGGGAAGGTCCTGGTTGTGGCTTCCCAGCCCGTAGGTCACCCAGGATCCGAGGCTCGGGAAACCCGTGCGGATCTGGCCGGTGTTGAGCTCGAAGAGGGCCGGCGCGTGGCTGATCGAGTGGCCATAGACCCCGCGGAGCATCGCTGTCTTGTCGATAACGCGGGCCAGGTTCGGATAGCGATCCGAGACCCAGTGTCCGCTCTCTCCATGACGTTCGAATTTGTAGGGTGAGGGGAAGAGGCCTCCGTTGGAGCGCGCGCCCTTGGTGTCGACGGACTCGGAGACCTTCTTGCCGGCGAACTTCTTCAGGGCCGGCTTGTGATCAAAGAGGTCGATATGGCTGGGCCCGCCGTACATGAAGAGGAAGATGACGCTCTTGGCCTTGGGGGCGAAATGCGCCGGGCGAGCGGCCAGCGGCGACAAGGCGGCGTTGCCGGTGTTCGCCAGCAGGCCCTGGTCCGAGAGCAGCCCCGCGAGGGCGAGCGAGCCAAAGCCGCCGCCGGCGCGCGAAAGCATCTCGCGACGAGTCGGCAGCCAGGGGTGATGGTTGGCGTTAATCGACATAGATAAACTCGTTGAGCGTAAAGAGAATGTGGCAGAAGTTGGCGATGCTCTGTCCCTCGCTTTTGAGCAGATCGAGGCTGAGCTCGAGCTCAGCCTCGGTCGGCTCGCGGGACAGTGTCAACCAATAGGCCTCCTCGACGGCTGCCCGCGGGGTCTTGTCCTCGAGCTTATCGAGGCGGGCGGCGAAGTGTTCGGCCTGCTTGCGGACGAATTCGTTGTTCATCAGCAACAGCGCCTGGGTCGCGACGGTGGTTTTTTCGCGCACGCCGCGGCTGGTCATGGCATCGGGGACATCGAAGGTTTCGAAGAAGGGCACCCGCATCGAGCGGCGCATGAAGACATAGATGCTTCGTCTCCAGGTTCCCGGTCCGTCCTTTACGTTGGTGGGCCATTTGTTCGTCGAGCCGGTCTTGATCGCATCGTTGGACACCCACGGCTTGATGCTTGGCCCGAAGAGCTGGCGGTTGAGCGTGCCGGCGGTGTTCATGATCGAGTCCCGCAGGATCTCAGCCTGAAGCCGCAGCGGCTGGCGCCGCCAGAGCAGCTTGTTGTCGGGGTCGGCGGCGTGACGCTCGCGGTCCCAGGTGGTGTCCTGGGTGTACACGGCGCTGGTCATGATCAGGCGGTGAATCGGCTTCAGCCTCCATCCTGCCCGGATCAGCTCCGCCGCGAGCCAGTCGAGCAGCGCGGGGTGGGTCGGCCGATCACCGACCCGGCCGAAGTTGTTGCTGGTTCTCACCAGGCCGGCGCCGAAGTGGTGTTGCCAGAGCCGGTTGACAATGACGCGCGCGGCGAGCGCGCCGGCGCCGTCATCGACATTGGTCAGCCACTGGGCCAGCCCGGGGCGGCCATCGCCGCTCTTCTTTTCGCTCGCCTCCACCCAGCGGGAGACATCGCCATCATCGGGGCTCAGGGCCGCGAGCACGCCAAGCCCGACATCGCCGGCCTTGCTCTCGGTGTCTCCGCGTTCGAGCAGGGGGTTTTTCTTCTTGTTGCCGCCGTTCCATGCCAGCCCCTTGACCTTCGAGCCTGATCGCCCGATGGCGATCTGGCGGTCGCGGGCGCCGCCGGGGAGGAAGAACCCCACCAGGCGGTAGTAATCTTTCTGGGCGATCGGGTCGTATTTGTGGTCATGGCAGCGGGCACAACCAATCGTCAGGGCGAGAAAGGCCGAGCCCGTAGCGGAGACGATGTCATCGAGCTTATCGTATTTCGCCTTCTCGCGGTCAACGCCGTCGACGTTGGTGACCGTGGAGCCCGAGGTGATGAAGCCGGTGAGCGCGACGGCCAGCGGGTCATCTCCCTGCAGCACATCGCCGGCGACGGAGTGGCGAATGAAGGTGTCGAAGGGCAGGTCGGCGTTGAAGGCGCGGATCACCGCGTCGCGGTAGGTCCAGGCGCTCGGGCGCTCGTTGTCGGATTCATAGCCGTGGCTCTCGCCGAAGCGCGCCACATCCAGCCAGTGGCGCCCCCAGCGCTCGCCGTAGTGTGGGCTGGCGAGCAGGCGGGTCAGAATCTTGTCATACGCATCAGGGGATTTATCCGCGATAAAGGCTTCGACCTCCTCGCGTGTCGGGGCCAGCCCGATGAGATCGAAGTAGGCCCTGCGGATCAACCGCTGCCGGTCAACCGGTCCGTTTGGCGAGACACCCCCGGCCCGGGCCTTCGCCAGCACGAAGCGGTCGAGGCCGTTTCGCGCCCACTCGCCATTTTCAACAGCGGGGGGCTCTCTTTGTTCAAGCGGCCGGAAGGCCCAGTAGGTCCGGGCATCGGTCCCGTTCGGCTCGTTGGGGAGCCCGAGCAGGCAAAGTACGCTGAAGAGCGTAGTCATGAACACGGTCCTCTCAGGGTGTCGGTTGTGACGGGGTACAAGCCGTACTTCATGCAGAGTTCTTATACTGTTTTTTTATCTTCGAACGGAGGGTGTTTCAACTGCCGAAACGAAGAGAAACGAAGTTCAGGCTGTCGCGGATTCTGTTCGCACGCCGGGAATGGCGGATTCAGCCAGCTTCAAGGCGGCGAAGAGGCAGGCGCTATAGAACAGGGTGCCGGCCAGGGTCCATTGGAAAAAGGGAATAGCCGCGACAAAGGTGGCCTGCAGGCCCGCCAGGTTCATGGGCGAATGGAACCCGCCGCCTGTCAGCCAGACGCCGAGATTGGTGACGAAAAAGAAGACCAGGGAGCTTCCGATCGCGCCGCCGCCGACCTTCAGCAGGGACGGGTTTTTCAGCTGCCGGCCGCCGGCGACGGTCAGGCAGAAGGCCGCCAGTACGAAGAGCTTGATGGCGCCAAACGCGGGCCAGGGCGTAACCAGATGGAGGGCGACGTCACTCAGGAGCACCGCGGCCAGCGGTACGAAGTAGGCGAGCCAGGCCTTGCGAAACGTAAAGGCGGCAAAGAGAGCTATGGCGCCTACGGATGTAAAGTTCGGATAGTGAGGAATGAGCCGGGTAAACGCTCCTAAGAGAACCAGGCCAATGAGGATAGCCATTCTCCGGCTTGTATGGCCGGCCGTCTCCAACTCTTTCTTTTCAATGTCGATATTCATGGGGGTTCCTGGGGCGGCGTTTTTGTCAGCTCTACTCTAACATAAATAAAGAGCCGAAGTGTACGCGCCTCCCGCCGCTCTCGCGCGGCAGGATAGTCATTGGCGGTTGGGGAGCGCTGGGTTATTCTCTCTGCATCTCAGGCTTTTTAGACCCATGAAAATAGCTTCTTCAGTATCAATCGCATCAGATTCCAGGATGGCTGCCGAGGAGGCGGCCACCGAGGTTGCAGCGGAGCTCGGCGACGCGGCAGCGGACCTCGTGTTCCTGTTTGTCTCGTCGCATCACACCTCCCACGCAGAGGAGCTGGTGGAGATCGTGCGGGAGAAGCTTCCGGCCGAGCATTTTGTCGGCTGTACCGCGGAGGGGGTTCTTGGGGGTGACCGGGAGTATGCCGACAGCCCCGGGCTCAGCCTCTGGGCCGCGAGTCTTCCCGAGGTCGACGTTGCTTCCTGCCGCCTCGAATCGGCTGAGGAAGGGCAGAACGGTCTTCTTATCGAGGCCATGACCGAGATGCGTGAGCCGACGACCATGATTCTTGTCGCCGATCCATTTTCCGTTGTCGCCGAAGACCTGATAGAGGAGCTCTCCGAGAGCCGCCCGGAGCTTGTTTTTGCCGGAGGGATGGCCTCCGGTTCTCCGCAGCCCACAGGTAATCGGTTCTTCTTTGGGGATGACGTGTTTGACCAGGGCGGCGTCGCGGTTCTGATTCGCGGGGGGCGAAGCGTTTCGACGGTTGTTTCCCAGGGCTGCAGACCCTTCGGGAAGCCCCTCGTAGTGACGGCCTGCGAGGACAACCTGATCCTCGAGCTTGGCGGACAGCCCGCCTGGCAGAAGTTTGTCGAACAGGTCGAGGTGACGGAGGATTCGGACAGGGAGCGCCTGACAGAGGGTCTTCATGTCGGGCGAGCGGTCGATTCGCGCCGCGCAAGCGAGGGGTCGGGGAACTTCCTGGTGCGGGGCGTGCTGGGCTTCGTCAAGGAGAACGGAGCGATGATGGTCGGCGATGTTCCCAGGGCAGGGCAGACGATCCAGTTTCATCTCCGCGACCCGTCTTCGGCAAGCCAGGAGATGGAGGCGCTCCTGGAGGAGAGTGTCGGGCAGCTCAACTCCCCGGTGGCCGGCGCCCTGCTTTTTACCTGCAACGGCCGCGGTCCGCGCATGTTTGACCGGCCGCATCATGATGCAGCGATGGTCTCACGAATATTCAACGACTCTCCACTGGCAGGGTTCTTCGCCGCGGGGGAGATTGGGCCGATTGGAAGCAGCAGCTTCCTGCATGGATTCACGGCGGTAACGGTTCTATTCCATCCTTCCTGACGGGGGCGCAGCATGTCCGAGAAGACCATTTATCCCAGGGGTAGATTGCTCATGGGGCCCGGCCCATCCGGGGTCCATCCAAGAGTTCATGAGGCGCTCTCAAGTCCGATGGTCGGCCATCTCGACCCGCAGTTCCTGGGCATCATGGACAACATTCAGAAGATGCTCCGCCGCCTTTTCAGGACAGAGAACCGCTTGACGATCGCGGTTTCCGGAACCGGCAGCTCCGGCATGGAGTCGGCCTTTGTGAACATCGTCGAGCCTGGCGATGAGGTTCTCGTTTGCGTCAACGGTGTCTTCGGCAATCGCATGAGCGACATCGTCGAGCGCATCGGCGGGGTTCTGCGCAGGATTGATCGGCCCTGGGGCGAGGTGTTTGAGTTGTCGGAAATAGAGGATGCTCTCGCGCGCCATCCGGAGGTCAAGGCCGTTGCCATCGTACACGCGGAGACCTCGACGGGCGCTCTCCAGCCGCTCGAGGAGATCGGCAAGCTGTGCCGAAGCAGCGGCCGGCTCTTCCTGGTTGATTGTGTGACCTCGCTCGGAGGCGAACGTTTCGAGGCGGATGAGTGGAATGTCGATGTGGCCTACAGCGGCACCCAGAAATGTCTCAGCTGCCCTCCGGGCCTTGCCCCGGTGACCTTCAGCGAGCGGGCGGTCGAGAAGCTCAAGGGCCGGGAGTCAAAGGTCGTCAGCTGGTATCTCGATCTCTCGATGATCGAGAAGTACTGGACCGATGGCGAGCGGGCCTACCATCACACCGCTCCCATCTCGATGAATTACGCTCTCCACGAGGCGCTCTGCCTGGTTCACGAGGAAGGGCTTGAGGCTCGCTGGGAGCGTCACCGCCGCAACAGTGCCGCGCTGGTGGCGGGCCTGGAGGCGCTGGGTTTTCGGCTCTTTGCCCAGGAAGGCCACCGGCTTCCCATGCTGAACGCGGTCTGGATTCCCGAGGGGGTTGACGATGCCGGGTTCCGCAAGGCGCTTCTCGATGACTACGACATCGAGATCGGCGGCGGTCTCGGAGAGGTCGCCGGGAAGATCTGGCGAATCGGGCTCATGGGGGAGACCAGCTCGAAGGAGAACATCATGAGCTTTCTTAGCGCGCTCGAGGCTCTTCTGCAGAACTCCGGCCAGTTGGAGAGTCCGGGGGCGGGGCTTGATGCGGCCTCCGCCGTTGGCAGCTGAAGTCTTCGCCGCAAACTTCTCACGCTCCGCTGCCGATGGTGACTGTTGCACCTCCGGCGTAGCGGGTGACCGCTTTTTCGTCGAGCTCGACTCCGAGCCCCGGACCCGTCGGCACCATGAAGTTGCCTTTTCCGTCGAAGGACAGCGGCTCGGCGAGGAGGTCGTGCTCGCGAATGAGTCGTCCGAAGATGTCGCTTGGCAGGGTGCAGAGCTTGCTGGCGGCCGCTACGTGCAGGTAGCTCGCTTCCAGGAGGCCCAGGTCGACCTCGCTGCCGTGCCAGAAGGGCATGTTGGCGACCTCGGCAATATCTCCAAGCTTCTGGACCCAGGCCATCGGGCCGTTGAAGTTGAAATAATCGACCGCCTCTTCCTGGATAGCGAGGATGACATCCTGGGGCTTCTGGAAGAGCTCGGCGTAGGGGATGGCTGTATGTAGCGCCAGCGGGATCGAGCTTTTGCGGCGCAGGTGGCGGTAATTACGCAGATCCCAGCGAGGAATAGGGTCTTCCAGGGTCCACACGTTGCCGACCTGTTCGAGGCGCCGAAGGAAGGGCAGGATTTCCGCCGGTCTCTCCCAGCGGGTGTTCGGGTCAATGATGACCCGGAAGTCTTCCCCGGCCTGGTCCTTGATCGCCTTGCAGACGGCGACGGGGTCTTCATCGAGCGAGCCCTTGAACTTCAGGCAGTCGTAGCCCATCTCCCTGAATTCGCCGGCGCACCGACCGGCGTCCCCAGGGTCGCGTTGCCCGAACCAGGCCGAGCAATAGACTTTTTCACGGTACGCGCCGCCCAGCAGCTTGTAGGCCGGAACCGAGAGGGCCTTGCCGACAAGATCGTAGATGGCGCATTCGAAGCCATCGTAGGCCCGGCCGTAGGGGATCGGCAGGTCGCGCAGGTTCATTTCCGTGGGGTCGGTTCCGATGAGCGATTCCGCGATCTCTCGCATGCGGGCTTCGCTGACATCCCGCAGGCTCTCGCCAATACCGGTGAGGCCATCATCCGTGTGGATCTTCAGGATCCACTTGACGAGGCTGTCGAACTGGACCGACCAGCCCTTGCTCGCGCCGACGCTGAGCATGTGAAGCGGGGCGGCCTTGCCGGGTGAATTGATCGCGTTCTCCCTGGCGGGAACGACGACCGGGGTCATCTCGATGCGGTTGATGTTCATGGGCAGCTCGGGCGGTCCTGGATCAAAGAGCGACCTCTTTCCATTCCACCACCCGTTTTTCGTGGATGGCCGTGCGGCCCAGCAGCGCCATCAGGGTGGCATGGCGGCCGGCGTCGACATTGGCCAGGGGCTCCTTGTCCTCCCGAATCGAGCGGGCGAAGCTCTGGATCGCCAGCTCGGTGGAGTCTTTCAGCGGCGGCAGGTCGACCTTGGTTTTCTTGCCCTTGCTGGTGACTGAGAGGTTGACGGTACCCTCGAGCTCGAGCGCCTTGCCGGCATCTCCGAAGACGGTCATGTACAGGCCTCCAAAGCCTGAGGCCGCGTAGATCACGTGGGTATAATTCAAGCGTATGTTGCCCGGGAATTCATAGGTGACGCCGTAGGAGTCCATCATGCTGCGACCCTTGGGGCGGCCCTCAAGGGCGTTGATGCCGCCAAACCCGGCGGCGCGCAGCGGGTGGGCATCGAGCGCCCAGCAGAAGACGTTCATCTCATGAACCGCCTGCTCGACGATCAGGTCGCCGGAGAGCTTGCGGTCCATATACCAGCTGCCTTCTTTCTCGGGGTAGCCGCCGACATGCCTGGCGCTGTTGATGAAGGAGGTCTTGCCCACGGCGCCGCCCTGGAGCTGGTCGACAAAGCCGAGGAAGCCGCTGTGGTAGCGCCACTGGAAGCCGACCTGGAATTTCTTACCGCTTTTTTTGACCGCATCGTAGATCTTCTTGACGCCCTCGGGGGTCGGGCCGAGGGGCTTTTCGCAGTAGCAGTGTTTGCCCGATTCCAGCACGGCGACGGCGTGCTCGGGATGCAGGTAGATGGGGGTGGCGACAAAGACGGCGTCGATGTCCTTTCTCGCCAGCAGTTCCTTGTAGTCGTGGATGCCGGCGGGCTTCATCGCGCCGCACATCCGGATGCCGCGAGCGCGGGCCTTGGGGTCGATGTCGCAGATGGCGTTGACCTTGAGGGTCGAGACAGAGACGCTGCGCAGGGCGCGGTCGAGCAGGGATGTTCCCCGGCCACCCACCCCGATCCAGCCCAGGCGCAGAAACTTATTGGCATCCTGGACATTGGCAAGGGAGGAGGCCGGCAACCCGGCGGCGATCACCGGGACACTCGAGAGCAGGCCACTCTTCTTGATAAACTTTCTTCGAGAGACCGTCTTCTTTGGCGTTTTCATGGGCGCTCCGGTTTTTTCTGTTGGCTATCGATGATCTGAGACAACATTGTGATCTCCCGGCAGACTCAAGGCAACAGTTCGAACGAAACCCGCGGGCATTCGATTTGATGGAAAAGATCAGCTTTTACACGAAGAGCGAATGTCCGTTGTGCGATACGGGGTTCGCGAAGCTGGAGGAACTCGCTCAGCGTTTCAGGCTCGAGATCGAAAAGGTCGACATTGAAACGGATGCGCATCTTTTCCAGCTCTATCGCTATCGGATTCCAGTCGCTGTTTTTCGGGGAGAGGAGCTTGGGTGGGGAAGATTGTCAGCGGGAGGGCTCGAGCGCCGTCTGGAGCAGATTTTAGCTTCCCCGGGCCCGGAAAATCTTTCCCAGGGCGGCTCCGACGAGCCATAAGACCAACGATTAAAACAACTTAAAATAAATCGAGTTTATTTCTCCAGAGGCCTTGTATAGAAGGCTACTAATGAACGCGCATTTTTACCCAGACTTGCAAGTCTGGGTTTTTTCGTATTCAGTCGGTTCCAGGGCACATATTTACACCTAAGCACTTTATTTTAAACATCTTAGGAGTTTTTCGTAAAAAAGATCTTTTCTTGCCCTGAAGGCCTTGTTCTGAGGGCTATAGATGAACGCACATTTTCCCAGACACCTGTCTGGGTTTATTTGTGTCCACAGCTTCTGCCGGCAGTTCTGCCAATCTACCGACAAGGGGGAGCTCGGCGGTCTTTCCAGGCCTGGCGGAACCGCTCAGCCCTCAGAGCGCGGTAGCCATTTCTTGAGGCGTCGCAGAGCTTCGTTGATGCTTTCGAGGTCATTGGCGAAGCTGAAGCGCAGCCAGCCCTCGGCCCGACTGCCGAAGTCGATTCCGGGAGCCACTCCGACATGGGCCTCCTCGAGGATCCGTTTCGCCAGGCGCAGCGAGTCACCATCGAGGTGGTCGGCCTGTGCGAAGACGTAATAGGCGCCCATCGGTTTGCAGGGGATCGGAAAGCCGAGCTCGAGCAGGCCTTTGTAGAGCACCTCGCGCCGCCGCTTGTATTGTTCGGTCATGGCGGTGAGAGCCTCCTCGCCTTCCCGCAGCGCGGCGATGGCGGCGGTCTGAGCCAGCGAGCTGGCGCAGACAAAGAGGTTCTGCTGCAGCCGCTGGAGGGGGGCGACCAGGTCTTCCGGAGCGACCAGCCAGCCGACCCTCAATCCTGTCATGGCGTGGCGTTTTGAGAAGCCATCGACGACAAAGCAATCATCGGTCACCTCGAGCATGCTGACGGCCCGGGCCTCGGCTCCTCCGTATTCCAGGCCGTGGTAGATCTCATCGCTGATGACCGGCACGCCCAGGGCCGCGATCTGTTCGAGGGTGTTGTGGTCCTGGACGGCGGCGGTCGGGTTCGAGGGAGAGTTGATGAGGATGCCCTTGCTGCGCTTGTTGACCAGCTTGCCGATGAGCTCCGGGTCGTAGCGGAAGCCGGTACTCGCCGGAACCTCGTAGCCGGTCGGTTTGCCGTGGAAGGTGAGAACGAGATTGTCGTAGCAGGCATAGCCCGGGTTGGGCAGCAGGATCTCATCTCCGGGTTCCAGCAGCAGCGCCATGAGCAGCACCAGGGCTCCCGATGTACCGCCGGTGACCAGCACTCTCCCGGGATCAATGTTGACCTCGTAGCGCCGCTTGTAATAGGACGCGATCTCTTCGCGCAGGTCGTACCTTCCCAGGCTGTGGGTGTAGTGGGTGTGGCCGCCCTCGACGGCCTTGCTGATCGCCCGGTCGACGCAGGCCGGTACGCTGAAGTCGGGCTCGCCGACCTCCAGGTGAACGATATCGATTCCCTGGCGCTCGAGCTCCTGGGAGCGCTCAAAGATCTCCATGGCGAGGAAGGGCTGAACCTGCCGCGCTGAAGTCGAGATTCTGGGGTCATCGGAGTTCATGTTAGTCTTTCGTTTGCTCGCGCCGACCTTTTCGGGCTGAACCGCATCCGGCGTCAGTGCGTAAGCTTGATGAAAAATCTCCTCGTGTCCATTAAAAGATCACTTCCGCCGCGGCCGGCAAGGGGGTACTTTCAGCCCCTTGTGGAAAACATTTTGAGGATACAATTGGTCTCATGGCAGAGATTGTTCATGGCCGCTATCAACTATTGAGAAAGCTCGGGTCTGGCGGGACCGGAGAGGTCTACAAGGCGCTCGATCTGCGGCTGAAGCGGAATGTGGCGATCAAGAGGGTGTTGCCTGAAAAGCGAGGTAAAAAGCGGGTTCTGGAGCGTCTGCAGAAAGAGGCCGAGTACCTGGCGATGGTCGAGCATACGAATGTCGTGCTTGTACATGACATCGTTGATTCCCGCGATACCTTTTCGATCATCATGGAGCTGGTCAACGGGGTTCCTTTTATCCGTACTTTCAGAAAGCGCCCGATGCCGGAGCTGCAGTATCTCAACTATTTTCGCCAGATCCTGGCGGCTCTCCGCGCGGTTCACGGGGTTGGCCTGATTCATCGGGATGTGAATCCGCGCAATATCCTCGTTACCCGCGAGGGGGTTGCCAAGCTGACCGACTTCGGGCTGAGCGGGCTGGCCAAGGACACCGAGCATCGCATGGGGGGAACGCTGGCATACATGCCTCCCGAGGCGATGCGGAAAAATGCGCGTCTTGGTTTCGGCCTGGATTTATATTCCCTCGGCTTCCTGTCCTACCAGGCCGTCCTGAGCCTGCAGGGCTTCAAGAAGCTCTACGGGGCCAAGCGTCCAAGGGACTGGATTCGATGGGTTCTCTCCTCAGAGCCGTTCAAGACCCTGAAGGAGCTCGGCGCTCCGGTCTCCGATGGCTTCTCGACCCTGATCGGCAAGATGCTCGAGAAAGATCCAAAAGCGCGCTACCAGAAGGTCGCCCAGGTACAGAAGGATCTCGACATCCATCTCGAGCAGATCGGCTATCCTACCCTGGGTTCCTGATTCGACCTGTCCTCGTCGATGGCATCAAGCGGGGGTCCCCAGATCCAGGTCGCCGCCAGGGTGCCGGCGCATGCGACGAGAATGCCGCCAAGGATATCGATGAAGACATGCTGCCCGGTGGTGATGGTGGAGATGGCGATCAGGACCGCCCAGGGAAGGAGCCAGCGGCGTCGCGGGCTTCTCCAGTGCGCGAGGGTTACCAGCATGCAGTTGGTGATGTGGAGCGAGGGAAAGCAGGTGTAGGGGTTATCGGCGGAGTGCATCAGCTGATATTGCCAGGCAACCGCCGGGCTCATGGTGCCGGGGTCTACAGTTTCCCGGATCGCTTCGATCGTGGTCGGCCACAGGGCGAAGAGGGTAAAGTTGATGATGTAGGCGATCAGGATAGCGCCGAGAAACCGCCAGGCGGCCTCTTTTGAGGGCAGCAGGAAGATTCCCAGGCTGCTGTTGATGTAGCAGGAGTTGTAAATGAAGATGGTCCAGCCGCCCAGGGGCAGCAGCAGGAGCTCATCGATGCGCAGGGCGGGAACCTTGTGGTAGACCTCGAACTCGATGAACTTGTTGAGTGAGAAGTAGCCCACCATCCACACTGCCAGGTTAATCAGGCCCACGGTGAGCTTGCCTTGCCAGTCTTTGAGTAGGAGAGGAGGTTCCGTTTGCGATTCGGACATACGTTTTCTAGGGCGCTTCAACCCTGGCTCGCTGGTCCCTGGCCGAGAAGAAGCCAAACCACAACAGGGTCCAGCCAACGCCTCCGAGCCAGCCGGCGAGCACATCGCTTGGATTGTGGACCCCGAGATATACCCGGCTGAGCCCGATCAGTCCGATCAGGGCGATCGCGGCGCCCGCCAGCACCCGGCGAGGATTACGGTTTTCGGCCGCTTTGTGGAGCAGGATGGCGATACAGAGGTAGATCGTTGCCGACATCATGCTGTGGCCGCTGGGGAAGCTGACGTTGAGATTCGAGCCGATGGAACTTTCTACGCCGGGAGCGAAGAATTCTTCCGGGCGGGTTCGAGCGACGAGGTGTTTCGCTGTATAGGCAACGACCTCGGCTGAGACCATGATAAAGAAGACCCGCGCGGTGGTTTTCTGCTCACCACGGGCATAGAGGTAGAGCACGGTGATCATTCCGATCATGACGAGCACCGGGAGGCTGCCGAGCGCGGAGAGCTCCAGCACCCGGCTGGTCAGCTTAGGGGAGCGGAGAGACTCCATCCACTCCAGGCTCGCGTTGTCGAAGCCTGCCAGCCAGCCCATCTTGTAGAGCAACAGGACCACCAGCGAGCTGGCCAGGCAGGCGGTTCCGACGCGTAGATTTCTCTCGTGCCGCTCGCTCATTCGGCTCCCGCGAGCATTTTCTCAACCGCCTCGCGTCCGGTATTGCCTTCTTCGATTCCAAGCTCCCTGGCCCTGGGCGTGCAGCCGACAATCTTCGCTTCAAGCAGGTCCTCCGGCTCGCTCAGCGGATTCTCAGGAGTCCCCTTGGCGATGGCGATCGCCTGGCCGAACTCGGCGGGCGTCTCGAGGTCGTAGATCCCGCAGCCCACGATACCCACACTGGTTATGATGGTGCAGTACTGTCCCTTCTCCCAGCGGTTGCTGATGCCGATTCCGACACCATTGTCAAATTGCATGGCCTTGGTTATGGATCTCGGTAAGGTATCGCTCATTTGAAATCACCTCGGTTGGATGGATTTGAAAAGAGGGCGCCTGTCCTCCAGGGCGGCGCTGCCGGCCGGCAGGACATTCCCGGGCGGTATTGTACACCCGCCGGTGAAAAGATGTGCAGGTCTTGGGCGAGTTGAGGTCAGGGCCGGAGAATCAAAACTCTTTAGGCCTGCCCTGGATTGAATTAAGATGTGCGTGCGGTGCGGGTCCGCGCCGCACGGGCAAGATAGCGACCCTGACCATGAATGATCAACCAGCATCCACATCTTTGATTCGGCGCGGCCCCTTCGCGGCGCCCATCTTTTTTCTCTGCGCCGGTCTATTCGCGGCGCTGCCCGCAGAGGAATTGCCGCGCGAGGCGGCCCAGCTCCTCGACCGCTATTGCGTGCGTTGCCATCAAGGAGAGAAGCCGAAGGGCGGGCTCGACCTTTCGTCGGCTCGCGACTCCGAGGCGATCCAGAGAGGCCGTAAGAAATGGGAGTCGGTCAGCCGCATGCTGGCCTTGCGAGAGATGCCGCCGAAAAAAGCCAAGCAGCCATCCGAGGCTGAACGTCTGGCTCTTCGAGCCGCTGTCGATGCGGAGCTCGACCGTTTTGATTGCGATGGTCCGGTCGACCCTGGCCGTCCGACGATTCGCCGGCTGAGCCGCTATGAATATGCCCGGACAGTCAGAGACCTGACAGGCCTCGAGATCGAGCTGGCGGATGATTTTCCCGCGGATGATGTCGGCTATGGATTTGACAATATAGGTGATGTGCTTTCGATGCCGCCGCTGTTGCTGGAAAAGTACATCGACTCGGCTGAAAACATTGTCAGCACGTTGTTTTCCACCCTGGCCGTCGGGGGCTCCGGACTCGCCCATTACGAGGGCGAGGAGGCCGCTCCGCGCAACAGGACCCCGAACAGACATGTTCGCCAGGCCGAATCGAATCCCAAGGCCGCCGGCATCTATTCGAACTTTGAATTGTCCGTTATGTACGAGGCGCCTGAGGCCGGCGATTATGTCCTGCGCGCCCGGGCTTATGGCAGCCAGGCGGGCCCTGAGACGGTCAGGATGGGCTTTCGGATTGACGGCAAGACGGTGGGTGAGGCTCAGGTCAAGGCGGTGGCCGCCGCCCCGCAGGTCTACGAGGCCCGGGTCAAGCTCAACAAGGGCAAGCACCGCTTCGGAGTCGCCCTGCTCAATGATTATGACGGCACGCGCAACCCCAACCCCGCTCTTCGCGGCGATCGCAATCTCTTTATCGACTGGTTCGAGATCGGGCTTTTTGAGTTGAAGAAGGCGCCGGCAGAGTCTTCCGGGCTTCTCGTGCGCCCCCTGATGGAGGAAGGGCGTCCGCATCTGGGTAACATCAGCAAGACCATCAAGGGCTTTGTAACCCGGGCGTACAGACGCCCCCTCCAGGATGGTGAGCTTGAGCGTTTTGTCCAGCTTGGCCGGGCCGTGGTTGAAGACGACGGCTCCATCGAGGACGCCCTCAGGGTGATCTTCCAGGCGGCGCTCTCTTCTCCGTATTTTCTCTTTCGTGTCGAGCTCGACGCCGAGCCGGACAACCCCGGGGCGATTCACCCGGTGGCGCCCTTTGAGCTCGCCACCCGGCTGTCCTATTTTATCTGGAGCAGCATGCCGGATGAGGAGCTCTTCAAGCTGGCCGGCGACGGCAGCCTGGCGGACCCCAAGGTGCTCGCCGCCCAGGTCCGCAGGATGTTGCTTGACCCAAGGGCCGACGCCCTGGCGGAGAACTTCGCTGAGCAGTGGCTGCAGACCCGCTTCCTGGCCGGCTCGACTCCGGACCCGGACATCTTCCCCGCCTACGACGCCGCTCTTCGCGAGGCGATGCGCCAGGAGACCCGCCTCTTTTTCTCCGACATCGTGCGCGAGAATCGCAGCATGCTGGAATTCATCGACTCCGACTTTACCTGGGTCAATGGAAGGCTGGCTCGCCACTACGGGATCGAAGGTGTCAACGGCGAGGAGTTCCGACGGGTCTCGGTGAAAGGTACCCCTCGCGGGGGGGTCCTGACCCAGGGCAGCGTTCTGACGCTGACCTCCTATCCCACCCGGACCTCCCCGGTTTTCAGGGGGAAGTGGATTCTCGAGCAGTTTCTCGGTACTCCGCCACCTCCACCGCCGCCGGATGTGCCGGAACTCGAGGGCGATGGAGATGCCCCCCTGACCGGCTCGCTCAGGCAGCGGCTCGAGAAGCATCGACTCGATTCGGCCTGCGCGGTCTGTCATGACCGCCTCGATCCTCTCGGATTCGCGTTGGAGAACTTTGACGCCATAGGCGCCTGGCGGGAATTCGATGGGAAATTCCTCGTCGATGCGAAGGCTGTTTTACCGGGCGGGAAGCCGTTTGAGGGCCCTGTCGAGCTCAAGGTCCTGCTGAAAAGTCGCCCAAAAGCCTTTGTTCGTGCGCTTTCTGAGAAGATGTTGACCTACGCCCTCGGCCGCGGGCTTGAATATTACGATAAGTGCACAATAGATCATTTGGTCGACTTGGCGGCCGCTAACGGTTACAAAATAGGTAGCCTGATTTCTGGCATCGTTCAGTCGGACACCTTCCGGCTCCGCCGCGGAGGGAGGAGAGTAAAACAGCAATGAGCAAAGAACATAACATCTCCCGTCGAACTGTCCTTCGTGGTCTTGGGGCCTCGCTGGCGCTTCCTTTCCTCGAGGTCATGTCGCCCGCGGTTGCCGCCGCCGAATCAGTGTCGGCCAGCGCCGCTCCTGTCCGGATGGCCTTCTGCTTCGTTCCCAATGGAGTCAACCTCAAGAACTGGATTCCAGAGAGCGCCGGAAGTGATTACAAGATGCCCTGGAGCCTGCAGCCGCTGAGCGCTGTTCGCGATGATCTGCTGGTGCTCACAGGCCTGACCCATGACAAGGGCCGGGCCAATGGCGATGGCGCTGGTGATCACGCCCGCTCCGCGTCGGTGTTCCTCACCGGGGCGCAGCCGGTGAAGACGCATGGCTCGGGAATCCGGGTCGGCATGTCGGTTGACCAGGCCGCCGCCCGGCAGATCGGTGATCTCACGAAATTTTCCTCGCTCGAGCTTGGCTGCGATGGCGGACGCAACTCCGGCAATTGCGACTCGGGTTACAGCTGCGCCTACTCGAACAACATCTCCTGGACCAGCGAGACCACTCCCAATTCGAAGGAGGTGGATCCGCGTCGCGCGTTCGATCGCCTCTTCGGTAACGGGAAGCAACGGGAAGAGGCCGAGAACAAGGCTCGCCGCCTGAGTCGAAGGCTCAGCATCCTGGACTTTGTTCTCGATGATGCCCGTCGACTGAACTCTAGGCTCGGCAGCCATGACCGGGGCAAGCTGGATGAGTACTTCTCCGGGGTCAGGGATCTCGAGAACCGCCTGGCCAAGGTTCACAGTTCCAGCTCGGCCACGGATGTCAAGGCGCCGGCGGGTCTCCCGGATGCTCCCGGGCGCAGGATGGCCTTCAAGCAGCACGTCAATCTCATGACGGACCTGATGGTGCTCGCTTTCCAGGCGGACATCACCCGGGTCTCATCCCTGATGTTCGCGCGCGCCGGCAGCAACAGGAGCTACCGCGAGGTTTCGGTCCCCGATGGTCATCACGGCCTCTCTCATCACCAGGGCAAAGAGTCCAACCTCGAGAAGATTCGCAGGATCGACCGTTTCCACGTCGAGCAGTTCGCCTATTTCGTCGAGAGGCTGAAGTCAGTGCGGGAGGGCGATGGCACTCTCCTTGACAGCTGCATGGTTCTTTACGGCAGCGGTATCAGCGATGGAAACCGCCACAACAATGAGAACCTCCCCCTTGTCCTGGCCGGTCGGGGAGGCGGCTCCATCGATACCGGCCGTCATATTATCTACGACCAGGAGACTCCGGCCTGTAACCTGTTCGTCTCGATGCTCGAGCGCGCGGGCGCCCCGATTGATTCCTTCGGGGACTCCACCGGTTCGCTCCGCTACCTCACCACCTGAATCGGCCATTCCGGAGGAGCCGCCAGCTCGGTTTTACTTCAATGGTGTTTTCTCGAGATATGGCGATGGTCGCGCGCGGAGCCACCCTCCTGCTGGTGTTCCTGGTGGTCTCCGTGGAGGCCAGCCCGCAGCAAAAAGAGGCCGATCCGGCGAAGCTGGCCGAGAGGCTTTCGAGCTCGAGCAAGGAGGCCCGCCGCCAGGCGGCTTTCGAGCTGGCCCGCCTCGGTAAGAAAGCGCAGCCTGCGCTTGCGGCGCTGGTCAAGGCGCTCGGTGATCGCGACCAGCAGGTCCTCTTTCATGTGGCCCAGGCCCTGGCCGGTATCGGCCCGGTGGCCGAGGCCGCGGTGCCGGGGCTCATAAAAAACCTGGGCTCCGGCGATCGGCAGGTGAGCTATCGCTCCGCTTACGCCCTTGGACAGATCGGAAAGGCGGCGGCCCCGGAGCTCATCAAGCTGCTCACCTCCAGCTCTTCGAAGGCTCGCGCGGCGGCCGCTCGTTCCCTGTCCTGGATCAAGCCGCCGCCTCCAGCCGCCTTCGGCCCGCTTATCGAGACTCTCAGGGATTCAGACAAAACCGTGAACCGCAACGCCAGCGAGGCTCTCGGCAGCTACGGCAAGGCCGCCGCTCCGGCCCTGGCGAAGGCGCTTGGCGCCGCGGAGCCCGTGATCCGCAGGGGCGCGGCCCGCGCTCTCAGGCTGATGGAGTCGGGAGCTGAACCCGCGGAGGGGGCTCTTACGCGCGCGCTCGGTGATAGCGACGCGGCTGTGCGGGGTTCCGCTGTTTCCGCGCTCAGCAAGCTCGGTCTTCCAACCGCGAGGCTCGTCCCTTTGCTGATGGCCCGCCTCGAGGATTCCGAGGCCTCTGTTCGAAGCGCGGCGGTCCAGGCGCTCTCCAGGCAGCGGCCCGCGGACGTGGGCCGGGAACTGGCGGCTCTCCTTGATGGCGCGGAGGAGGACACGATCCAGGCTGTGGCGCTCGTCGCTGAACGTCTCGGCAGTCGCTCCCGGGCGGTGTTGCCGGGCCTGATCGCCGCGGTGGCGCGTATCGGCGAGCTTCGCCCGGACTCCTCCCTCGCCCGCGCGCTGGGTGTTTTTGGTGATGAGGCGGCCGCGGCCCTGCTGCAGGAATTGTCCGCTGAGGGGCTCTCCGCCGAGAAAGCCGATCGATTGATTCTCGCCCTGGGCTTTACGGCCAGCTCGTCTGTTGGCCGCCTGCGTGGCGCTCTTGGCAAGGGTTCCGGCCTGGCCCGTCTTGGCGCCGCGAAGGCTCTCGGCAAAGCCGCCGAAGCGGGAAAAGAGGCCTTGCCGGAGCTGCTGGCGGGGCTCGAGGATGATGCGTCCCGTGTCCGCGCCGCCTGTATCGGCTCCCTTGCGGCCCTCGGCTTCCCCGTCAAGGAGTACGCCGGGGCCCTTCTCGAGCTGATTGAAGATCCGGACGAAAAGGTCAGGGCGGCCGCTGTTTCAGCCGCCGGTGAGCTGGAGACCGACCAGCAGGTGAAGCTTCTGCCGATCCTGGTGAAATCCCTGGCCGACAGCTCGGCGGAGATTCGCCGCGCCGCGGCGGCCTCTATCGGCTCCGCGGGGCCCGCGCTTGCGGAGGCGAGGCCCGCCTTGCTGGTCGCGCTCAAAGATTCGGACCCGGGAGTTCGCGCTCTCGCGGCTCGCGCCCTGGGGGCGCTGGGAGGAGATGGAGCGGGACTGGCGCGTCAACTGCCGGTTCTTCTCAAGGACAAGGATCCGGCTGTGCGTCGCGCGGCGGTTGAGGCCCTGGGCGGTTTCTCGACCGGCATCGAGGTGGCCGCGGAGTCCCTGGGCGTCCTTGCATCCTCAGCAAAGGAAAGCGAAACGCTTCGGGTGGCCGCGATCGGCGCCCTTATGAAGACCGGCAATAAGGCGCCCGAAGCCCAGGACCTGCTCCTGCCCCTGCTCGCGAAGGGACCGGTCAAGGTTCGCATGGCGAGCGCCCGGGCGCTCGTCGTTTGCCGCAGGGACACCGGGAAAGTGGTCGCCGCTCTTGCGGCCGCCATTGGCGACAAGAATTCCGATGTTCGCCGGGCCGCGGTGGAGGCCGCCGGTGAGCTGGGCTCCGAGGCCCAGGGCGCCGCGCCGGCGCTTTTCGAGCTCCTTGGAGATGAATATACCCGGGCGCTGGGCTTTGAGGCCCTGAAGAAGATCGAGCCGAGAGATGTCTCCCTCTTGCGCAAGGCCTTGAGCCACAAGGATCGCTATGTCCGGGGCTTCGCCTGCTCCTGCCTGGGGAAGCTTGGCGCAGGGGCGAAGGATGCGCTCGAGGATCTCAGGCAGGCATCGCGCACCCGGAGCCGTACGCTGCGGGACCTTGTCAGGAAGACCATCAAGCTCATCGAAGATGATCTTGCGAAGAAGGGCTGAGTCTCCTTCTGCGGTCGCTTTGTGACTTCTCCCGCAAAAGGCCTTTATGG
>CBFHWB010000056.1:0-22939 GCA_965659285.1 Planctomycetota bacterium
CTTTCTTTCCTGGAGAAGGCGTTTCTTTTTCGCCTCGGCTTTTACCCGGGCAGCGGCGGCGATTTCAGCAAGGGCTCCGGAGTATTTTTTTCTGACGGGCTCGTATTCCGGGTTGGCGCAAACCTTGTGCCAACGGAAGTAGACCTGGGCCAGTCCGGCTTCGCTTTCAGGCGCCTGTCCCTTGTCCCCGGTCTCGGCTATCCAGTCGGCGAGAAGTTTTCGATGAGCCTCGAGCTGGCCCGCGAATTCGGGCTTGCCCGCGAGATTGTTGATTTCGTGTGGATCGTTCAGGTGGTCGTAAAGCTCTTCAGCCGGCTTTCGGGCGGCCATGAATAGAGACTGGGTCTTGTCCAGCTTTCCCTGGGCGTAGAGGGCCTTCATCTCCCTGGTGTAATCCCGGGGGTCGCGGTATTGAGGCTGCATCCAGGGTCTGTCCGTGAGGTAGTTCCTCAGGTACCTGAACCTGTCGGTGCGTACCGTCCTGATTTTCTCGATCGAATAATCGCAGCGGTCCCTGGCTGATATGACAAACGATCGAGGTTTGTAGCCGGGAGCGAATAGATCTTTGCCCTCCATGTAAGCCGGCGGAGCGATGCCTGCAAGGGCGAGAGAGGTGACGCTGATGTCGATTCCGCTTACGAGATCTCTCCGGGAGGTTCCCGGGGGGATTCTGGCTTTCCCGGCCGGCCAGCTGACGACCAGGGGAACTTTCACGCCTTCTTCGTAGACAAATTGCTTGTGGCGCAGGAGGCGCATTCCATGATCAGTAAAAAAGAAGATGACGGTATCCTGGAGAAGCCCGTCATTTTTCAGCTCGGTGAGTAAGGCGCTGACTTCCTGGTCGGTCTTGAGGACGCAGTCGTAATGATGGGCGATTTCCCGGCGCACAATCGCGGTGTCGGGATAGTAGGGAGGCACGACCGTCTTGGATGGATCGACGGTTTTCACGGGTCGGTTTTTTCCGCCCTTCAGCTGGATCTGGGCGAAGAAGGGCTGGCCTTTTTTGCGGTTCCGCCAGTGATTGGCGCCAGAGTAGAGCCTCGATCGGTCATAGACGAAGTTGTAATCATCCTTGCCCTTGTTGTAGGTGAAGTAGCCGGCCTTTCGAAAGAGCTCCGGGACCGTGAGGACGCCCTCCGGGAGGCGGATCATGCCCAGGCTGGGGAATCGTCCCGCCGAGTTGTCGCGGGAGCTTCGATGGTTGTGGATGCCGAAGGTCGTCTGCATCGTGCCGGTGATCAGGGCTGACCGGGTAGCCGAGCAGACTCCAGCCGGCATGTAGGCGCGATCGAAGCGAACTCCGTTGGCGGCCAGGGAATCTATCGCCGGGGTCTTGATGGTCTTGTCGCCGTAGCAACCCATCCAGTCGTTCATGTCCTCGACATAGAGCCAGAGGATGTTGGGCCGGCTGGGGTCGGCGGCATCCGATGCGCCGGCCAGAGAAAGAATGAACGCCGTAATGAAAATCGACAGGAGGAACATGACTCCATCCTTTTTGAGAGATGAGTTGAGTGATTTTGCGGCAGGAACCCGCCGTGTCTTGATGCCCGGGAGCCGCTTCGGCCCGGGACGTGAACTTCCGCTAATAATACAACAGGTCCCGTAAATGCCTTACGGAGTAATACAGGGACCTTTCAGAAAGCTCTGAATGGCCGTATTTGACTTTAGGGACAGATAGGGTGAAACTCCTCAGACGCGGTATTTTCGCGCAAGGAAGGGCTATATGAAGACGGATATACAGATTGAAAAGGCTACGCCGAAGCTGCCGATTTCTGAAGTCGCCAGCCGCTTGGGCCTGGGTGAAGATGACTATCTTCCCCATGGGCGGCACATAGCCAAGCTCCCATATTCCCTCCTCAAGCAGGGCAAAAGGAAGGCCAGGGGGAAGCTTGTGCTGGTAACGGCAATGAGTCCGACTCCTTCCGGCGAGGGGAAGACGACGACATCCATCGGGCTTACGGACGCGCTGAACCTGATTGGACGGAAGGCCAGCCTTGCCGTTCGCGAGCCATCTCTCGGGCCTTATTTCGGTATCAAGGGAGGAGGGACCGGGGGCGGGAAGGCGCAGATCGTCCCGGCGGAGGATATCAACCTTCACTTCACCGGCGATATCGCGGCTGTGGCCAAATCGGCCAATCTCCTCGCCGCCTTGATCGACAATCATCTTCACCATGCGAACAAGCTCGGTATTGACCAGAGGCGCATAACCTGGAAGAGAGTTGTGGATCTTAACGATCGCGCCTTGCGCGACATCGTCATCGGGCTTGGCGGTCCCCTGCACGGTGTTCCCAGGAAGGACGGATTCTACATTGCCCCGGCCAGCGAAATTATGGCCATACTTTGCATGGCGACCAGCTTTCCGGATCTCAGGGGGAGGATCAAGAAGATCATTTTCGGCTATACGCGTGACAGGAAGCCGCTGACCTGCGAGGACCTCGGTGTCGACGCTGCCATGTCGGTGTTGTTGAGAGACGCGATTCTGCCCAACCTCGTGCAGACCCTCGGGCACTCCCCGACCTTTGTCCATGGTGGGCCATTTGCAAATATCGCCCATGGGTGCTCGAGCGTAATCGCCAGCAGGCTGGGCTTGCAGATGTCCGATTTCCTCATCACCGAGGCCGGGTTCGGATCCGATCTCGGAGCCGAGAAGTTTTTCAATTTGAAGTGCAGGCTCTCGGGGCTGCGCCCTGATGTCGCGGTGATCGTGGCGACGCTCAAGGCGGTCGAATTTCACGGTGGCTACAGCTCGGGCGGCGGTTGGGACAATCTCAGCCGGCATATCGACAATGTTCGGCAGTTCGGCGTCACGCCTGTCGTGGCGATCAACCGGTTCCCTGATGATTCTCCAAGGATCCTGAATCGTCTTCGGAAGGCCTGCGAGAAGAAGCGTGTTCGTTGCGCGGTGTCCGATGTTTATCGCAACGGCGGCGAGGGCGGAGTAGAGCTTGCCGAGGCGGTCAAGGCGGCCGCGGCGAGATCGGACCCGAAAAAGTTCAAGCTGCTCTATCCGGACAAGATGAAGTTGAGAGATAAGATCCAGACGATTGCCAGGAAGGTCTACGGCGCGCGCGGTGTGAACTACACCAAGGAAGCCTCCGGCCTGCTCGATCATTTTGAAGAGATGGGCTTCGGGAAATTGCCGATCTGCATGGCGAAGACACCCATGTCCTTTACCGACAATCCCACTCTTGTCGGGGCGCGAAAAGATTTCGACATCACGGTGACCAGCGCCATGCTTTCCGCCGGGGCGGGTTTCGTTGTCGCGATCGCCGGGAACGTGATCCCCATGCCGGGCCTCCCAAAGGTGCCGGCCGCTCTGCGGGTGAGAATTGACGACGAAGGCAATCTCATCGACATGGCCTGAGCCCGAAGCCGGGGAGCAGCCAGGAAGGTCGTCGGAAGGTTCCCTATCCCTTTTTCTTTCGCTCAAGATAGCCGCGTACGAAATCCTCGATGACCAGCTTCTTGATCCCGTTGGCCTTGGCGACCTCCTTGGTGCGATCGACCGGGATGTCCCACCTGGCTCCCAGGTACAGGGACCAGAGCCCCCAGATTCGATTTCCGTTAGAGCCATTGATGAGAAGAGGCTTCTCAGATTCGGACAGCAGCTTGATGAAAGCTTTGGCCTGGGCGTCATCAAAGCTGTCCGGGCCAACCGGGAAATGAACAAAGGTGAGCTTGAGGCCTTTCATGTGGGGCTCCATCTCGAAGCCGAGCCCGCCGAGTTCCCGATCCATCCTGACATTGATGATGGTTTTGACGCCGTTGTCCTTGGCGAATTGAAAGTCCGGCTGGGGGAGTTGTCCCGTGAGGATATAGTCCTTGCCCATCTCGAAGCATCTCCCTCTGAGGGGAACAAGGGCTTCGGACTCCTTAGGGGTAAGGAGTTCCGCGTTGAATGCCGACTCGGCATTTTCTTTTTTTGTCTGCAGGGGCTCGCAGCCGCCAGTTGCAAGGCAGCCGTTGAAGATCATGGCTGCGATGAAGCTGAAGGTGATGGAAAAGAAGATTCTTAAAGTGTTTTTCAAGGGGAGGTTGCTCACGACTGTCGGCTCCTGGGTTCCCAGTAGTTGATATTTCAGCCAGCGATCCTTGCTGGGCCAAAAGAGTATAAACTGTCGGCATTCGAGCCCGAAAGTTCCTTTTGCTTTACTCTGACGACCTTTGTCCCGGGCCTATTCATTTTTCCTGAATACCCGGGCTCTCAGGTCTATTTGGCTGATGAAGAGCTTTATCCCTTCCCTCCCTCCATTTATACTTACCCGCGGATTGAAGCTGTAACCTCGTAGACCGATCGATGATGAAAATGCCTCGACCCGCTATGCGCCTGTTTATTCTACTGATCCTGTCGGCTGTTTCGTCTCCGGGCGTGGCCGAAGAGAAGCTTTCTCCCCAGGAACTGGAATTCTTCGAAAACAAGGTGCGTCCGCTGCTTGTGGAGAGGTGCTACAAATGCCATTCCGCCGGCCGGAAGGCTCCCAAGGCAGAGCTCTTTCTCGACACTCGCCAGGGTGTCCTTGAGGGAGGAGAGAGTGGAGCCGCGATGGTGCCGGGGAAGCCTTCCATGAGTCTTCTTGTCGAGGCCATCCGGTACGAAAACCCGGATCTCCAGATGCCGCCGAAAAAGAAACTCTCCTCGGCGGAGATCGCCGTTATTGAAAAATGGGTAGAGATGGGCGCCCCGGACCCAAGGACAGGTGAGAAGCCGGTTTCGGAGGATGAAGAGGCTTTCGATGTCCTTGAGCGAAAGAAGGCCCATTGGTCATGGAGCCCGGTCAACGATCAAAAGGTTCCAGCAGTAAAGAACACCCAATGGTCCCGCTCAGGCCTGGACCGGTTTGTTCTGGCCGGTCTTGAGGAAGCCGGCCTGGATCCAAATCCGGATGCTTCCAGAAGAACCCTCATCAAGCGGGCCTATTACGCCTTGACCGGCCTGCCCCCCGGCATCGAGGAGGTCGAAAAATTCGTTGCGGATAAATCCCCAGGAGCCTTTTCGGCGCTTGTCGACAAGCTTCTGAAATCTCCTCATTTTGGAGAGCATTGGGGCCAATACTGGCTCGACCTGGTTCGTTTCGCTGAGACAAAAGGACACGAAGCGGATTACCCCATCCCCGAGGCCTGGCGTTACAGGGACTATGTCATCAGGAGCCTCAACGCTGATGTGCCCTATGACCAGTGGATCAAAGAGCACCTGGCCGGGGATCTGATCGCCGAGCCGCGCATAGACCCGGAGCTCAAAACAAACGAGTCCATCCAGGGGACAGGTTTCTGGCACCTTGGAGAGGCGACCCATTCGCCTGTCGATATTCGTGGGGAAGAGGCCGAGCGGATTCACAACCAGATAGATGTTTTCTCGAAGACCTTCCTCGGCTTGAGCGTGGGCTGTGCTCGCTGCCACGATCACAAGTTCGATGCGATCACGCAAGAGGACTACTATGCGATGTATGGCTATATCCAGAGCTCAGGTTTTCAACTAGCTGATATTCTGGAGCCGGTGAGGAAAAAAGAGGCAGCCGAGGCGGTGCGTAAGTTGCGCTCAAGCGAGACACAGAAGATCTACGCCGCCTTCAGCGAGGGTATGCGAACTCGCCTCCAGAAGCTCCCTGTGTATCTTGAAGCCGCCGCCGAGGTCTTGCGGCTGGGACCCCTCGAGGGGACATCTGCGCCAGACACCTCCGATATCCTTTTTGAGGATTTTGAGAAGGAGACCTATGACGGCTGGACGGTCAAGGGGCAGGCTTTTGGGCGCGGTCCTCGCAGCCAGGGCAATCTTCCTGAACACCAGGGAAATGTGGCGGCAAGGGGCAGGGGGTTCGTCAATTCTCATTCCCATGTCAGCAAGGGAAAGGTGAAGGTGGGAGACAACTTCATCGGTAGCATGCTCTCCTCTCATTTCAAGGTGGAGAGAAGGTTCATCAACCTGCTCGTTGGAGGTGGGCCCCACAAAAACCAGACCTGTGTGGACCTGGTTATCAACGGCAAGCCTGTAGCTTCGGTTGTCGGGCCCAGCTCCAATAAGATGGTCGCCCGATCGATGGATGTGAGTGCCTGGTCCGGCGCCAGGGCGCAGCTCAGAATTCTCGATAATTCGAGGGGAGGCTGGGGCAATATCGGGGCGGACCACATCGTCTTCAGTAATAAGGCTGCAGCGGGGCCGTCCGAGGCGGGCGAGGATTCAGGGTTGGCCGGCAGGGTATCGGCTGTCGCGGGTAAGAGAAAATTGCAGGGTGAGGTGCTGAAAAGGGTGGTCGCCCATGTCGAGAGAGCCAGGAAGGATCTCCATGACCCCCTCCATGTCTTTGCGAAGGTGAGTAGCGCCGCCGATGCGGCAGACGCAGAGAAGGTTCGCTCTTCCATTGTCGAGCAGCTTGAGAGGGCGGAAAGAGAGCACCAGGGTAAGCTGGCGGGCCGAAAGGTCATCAGCAATGTGAAGAACGGAGAGAGAAATTACCTGAAGGTCGAACGGAAATGGTCTGAGAAGAAAGACCTGGTTGTCGATTACAACAGGCCTGGCCGGGAAGAATGGATTGTCAGCGGGCACCGGTTCGGGCCTGCTCCATTGGCCAGCGGCGACCTGTTGATCGGGAGCGAGGGAAGACCGGTCAAGGAATTCGTGCAGACCGGGAGAGCTGATGCGGATGAAGCCTCACGAAAGTTCTACGGAATGCTTCGCACGCCTACCTTTGAGGTTGTTGGCGACACGATCTGGTACAGGGTCAGGGGCAGTTGCGAGGCTTTCCTGGCTGTAGATTCTCATAGAACCGTTCATGGACCGCTTCATGGCGGTGTCAGGAAAAGAATCAAGGGAGACCCAAAGACCTGGCGTTGGCATTCCCACCCGGTCCGAAATTATCTCGGGCATAGAGTTCATATCGAGTTCAGCAATTTCAGCGAAAATTTCGCTGTTGGCAGGGTTGAATTCAACGCCGGGGCGCCTGTCGACTCTTCTCCGGTCAACAAGGTGGCCCTTCAGCGCATCGCCAGCCTCAAAGACCTCAAGGTGCCGGGCCTGGCCAGGGTCCTGTCGGCTCAATTGGCCGCCAGCCTGAAAGCTCTCGCGCCGGGCGCCAGTGAGACAGCTGAGAGAGGCGACCATGCCAGGCTGTTGAACTGGGCGCTTGAGCGAACAGACCTGTTTGAAGCTGTTGATTCCGGGGGGCTTGTGAAGATTGTCTCAGCCTATCGAAAGAGCAAGGCCGAGATTGAAAAGTCTATCCCGGGAGCCTTGCGAACACTGGCCCTGCTCGATGGCAACGGCGAAAATGAACCTCTCCACATCAGGGGGAACCATAAAAACAGATCCCCGAAAACAGTCCAGCGATCGATACTGACGGCCCTCAAGGTTCCCGGTAAAAAGCCCGGGGCTCCTTCGAGGGGGAGCGGCCGCCTGGGCCTGGCTCGCAGGCTTGCGGATCGGAACAATCCCCTGGTGGCGCGCGTCATGGTCAACAGGATCTGGCACCACCTCTTTGGAAGGGGGATTGTTGAGTCCTGCGATGATTTCGGTGTCATGGGTTCGACGCCATCGCACCCGGAACTGCTTGATTGGCTGGCTTTCCGGTTCATGGAAAATGGCTGGTCCATCAAGGACATGATCCGGACTATCCTGGTCTCAAGGGCCTATGGCATGTCCAGCATCCCGCAACAACGGGGCGATGAGGTGGATCCCCAAAACAAGTTGTTGCATCGAATGGCGATCTTGAGGCTGCCCGCTGAGGCCATTCGCGACAAGGTCCTGGCTGTCTCCGGGCGCCTGGACAGAAAGTTGTTCGGAAAAGGTGTCATGGTCCATATCACCGAGTTTATGCGCGGCAACAGGAGCCCGGGTGGAAGCGGTCCTGTTGATGGTAATGGCCGAAGAAGTATCTATACCGAGGTCAGGCGAAATCACCTGCCCTCCATGCTGCTCGCCTTTGACCGGCCGGTGCCGTTCATGACCATGGGCAAGAGAGTGTTGTCAAACTCTCCGGCGCAGGCTCTGATCCTTTTGAACGACCCATTTGTTCATCAGCAGGTAGATATCTGGAGCAAGAGGCTTCTTGCCCAGGACGGCCTCGATGACACAGCCCTTCTGCGCCAGGCCTATGGAACGGCCTTTCATCGCGCGCCTCGCGCGTCTGAGGTCTCCGCCGCTGTTGAGTTTTTGAAGGAGCAGGGACGGCTCTATCCGCAGGATTCGAGAGCCCGAGCCTGGAAAGACCTCCTGCATACACTGATGAACGTCAAAGAATTCATTTTCATTAATTAACACCCCGCCAAACCAGGCTATTGAATCAATGCATTGCCGTAGATATTTAGAAGGCCGGCTCACCAGGCGCCAGATGCTGAAGAACAGTTCGGTCGGATTCGGCGCCCTTGCGATGAACGTATTGCTCGCGCAGGAGAGCATGGCCGAGGCAGAGGGGCCGCTCGCTCCCAGGAACTCGCATTTTGAGGCCAAGGCCAGGAGCATCATTTTCCTTTATATGGATGGCGGTGTTTCCCAGGTTGACAGCTTCGATCCGAAGCCTCGTCTTAATAAGGAGCACGGGAAGCCCTTCAGCCTGAAGATGGAGCCGACCCAGTTTAACAATATAGGTACCGTCTACCGTTCTCACTGGGGCTTTGCTAAATACGGCCAGTGTGGGATGGATGTCAGTGGGCTCTTTCCTCATATCGCGACCTGCGCCGATGACCTCGCGCTCGTTCGCTCTATGACAGCGCCATTTTCTGAGCACAACACAGCCAACTTTTTCCTGCACACCGGGTTCGGCGTGCAGGGGCGCCCCAGCATGGGGGCGTGGGCCACCTATGGCCTCGGGAGTGAATGTAGGGATCTCCCCGGATATGTCGTCCTCAATGGCGGGCTGATCCCATCCGGGGGGATGGATAATTTCAACAGCGGCTTCCTGCCCGCGGCCTACCAGGGCTCTATCTTCAAGGCTGGAAGTAAGCCCCTGGCCAACATCCGCCGGCGAGAGGCCAATGATGTGATCCAGCGCTCGAAGATCGCCCTCATGAAAAAGCTTGATGCCGGCGGGCTTGAAAACATTGGCAAGGTCGACAAGCTCGAATCAGCCATCGCTAATTATGAGATGGCCTTCAGGATGCAATCGGCCGTTCCTGATCTCGTCGATATCAAGGGAGAGACGAAGAAGATCAGGGAACTGTATGGCCTGGAATCCAAATACGGCCCAACCCGTTCCTACGGCCTTCAATGCCTCATCGCAAGGAGGATGGTGGAGAAGGGGGTTCGGTTTATCGAGCTGACCTGCCCGAGGATCTCCGGCAATGACAGGTGGGACGCTCATGGCAATATTCGGAAAAACCATGGCGACAACGCAAGGGCCGTAGACCAGCCCATTGCGGGCCTGATCAAGGATCTCAAGCAGAGAGGGCTGCTCGACTCTACACTGATCGTCTTCACTGGGGAATTCGGACGTACGCCTTTCGCCCAGGGCAGCAACGGCCGGGATCACAGTCCGTTTGGCTTCTCGCTCTTCCTCTGTGGCGGGGGAGCCAGGGGCGGCGCCATTTACGGAGCGACGGATGATTACGGCTATCGCGCTGTTGAGAACAAATGTGATCTCCACGACCTGCACGCCACGATGCTTCACCTGGCCGGGATGGATCATAAGAAGCTCACCTATCGCTTCAGCGGCCGCGACATGCGACTGACCGATGTTCATGGGAACGTGCTGCACGACATCGTTTCCTGAGCCTCGGGAGGCCCCGGAGGCGGCTTGCGCCGCGCGGCAGGCCCCTGCAAGCTCTTGCCCGCCGGGAGAGGTTCTGGCAGTATGTGTGGCTCGCGGATTTATCAACCAAACAGCAAGAGACCAGGAATATGTCAGCATTTCCGGAAATCGAGAAGATCGTTTACGAGGGGCCTGATTCAAAGAATCTGCTGTCCTTCCGTCATTACAATCCCGACGAGGTGGTCGAGGGGAAGACGATGCGAGAGCATCTTCGTTTCAGCGTCGCCTATTGGCATACGATGCGCGGGGCCGGAGCCGATCCATTTGGGGTTGGAACAGCCATCAGGCCCTGGGAGGCAGAGACGGATTCGGTTGAAAACGCGCTCAACCGCGCCAGGGTGGCCTTCGAGTTCATGGAGAAGCTTGGCGTGGATTTTTACTGCTTCCACGACAGGGATGTGGCTCCCGAGGGAGCTTCGCTGACTGAATCTAACGCCAATCTTGACCAGGTGGTGGCCCTGCTGAAGGAAGAGCAGGAGCGCACGGGGATCAAGTTGTTGTGGGGTACGGCCAATCTTTTCAGCAATCCCCGGTACGTTCATGGTGCAGCCACCAGTTGCAACGCGGACGCGTTTGCCTATGCCGGCGCGCAGGTCAAAAAAGCCATCGAGGTGACCAAGGAACTTGGTGGTGAAAATTACGTATTCTGGGGGGGCCGTGAAGGCTATCAGAATTTGTACAATACGGACCTGAAGCGCGAGGTCGATCACCTGGCCGCCTTCATGCACATGGCCGTCGCCTACGCCAAGGAGATCGGTTTTGATGGTCAATTCCTCTTTGAGCCCAAGCCCAAGGAGCCCACCAAGCATCAATACGATTTTGATTCCGCAAATTGCATCAACTTCATTCGGAGCTACGGTCTCGAGGACCATATCAAGCTCAACATAGAGACCAATCATGCGACCCTCGCGGGCCATACGATGGAGCATGAGCTTGAGTACGCCGGGAGCCAGGGTTTCCTGGGCTCCATTGATGCCAACACGGGCGACCTGCTGCTTGGCTGGGACACCGACCAGTTCCCTACCGATATCTACCTGACAACCCGTTGCATGCTTTCGATCTTGAAATATGGAGGTCTCGTGCCGGGTGGAATCAATTTTGATGCCAAGGTCCGCCGGGAGAGCTTTGAACCGGTTGATCTCTTTCATGCGCACATTGGAGGAATGGACGCCTTCGCCAGGGGTCTCAAGATAGCCGCGGCGATTCGGGCTGAAGGCCTCCTCGACGGATTCCTCAAGGAGAGGTATTCCAGTTGGGACTCAGGCGTTGGAGCCGAGATCGAGGGCGGGCAGGCTTCCTTCGCCTCTCTCGAGCAGTACATGCTCGATAAGGGGGACGTGGAGGCCAACGTCAGCGGGCGGCAGGAAATGCTCGAGAACCTTATCAATACCTATCTCTGATGGGGTCCGAGTACCTGATTACAGGCGGCCAGGGTTTTTTCGGAGCCTGGATCGCCAGGAGGTTGCTTGAGGAGCAGGCTACCTTTGTGATGACGGATCTCGAGCCAAACGATGGGATCCTTCGCCAGGTGCTGAGCGAAGACCAGCTCGCATCTTTACAGCTCAGGTTTGGAGACATCAGCTCGAAGGATTTTGTCCGGGAACTCGTCCAGGAAACCAGCCCCGCCAGGATCATCCACCTGGCAGGCCTCCAGGTGCCCGCCTGCAGGGCGGATCCTGTCCTCGGGGCGAAGGTCAATGTTGCAGGGACACTCAATGTATTCGAGGCGGCACGCGCCCGGGATGGGGACTCTCCAATTGTCGTCTACGCCTCCAGCGCGGCTGTAGCGGGACCGCAGGAGGATTACACCGCCAGGATCCCCGACCATGCCGCCCATTTACCGAGAACCCAGTATGGTGTTTTCAAGCTCTGCAATGAAGGGAACGCCAGGCTTTACTGGGAGGAGCACGGCGTGCCAAGTGTCGGCTTGCGTCCCCTGACGGTTTATGGGGTCGGGCGCGAGGTCGGAATCACCAGCGGACCTACCAAGGCTATTCGCGCAGCCGTTCTCGGAAAGGAATATACCGTTCCTTTCTCGGGAGTGACAGGATTCAACTACGTGCAGGATATCGCAGATGACTTCATTGGCGCGGCCAGGGGTCATGGCGAGGGAGCCCTGGCCTTGAACACGCCCGGGGAGATTCATGATCTTCGGGAATTCCTCGATCTTGTTGAGCGGGAAATACCGGCGGCTGCGGGAAGGCTTCATTGTGAGGGCACCCCGGTTCCCGTCGCCTGGGATTGTAGTGAAGAGGGGCTCGAGGAGTTACTCGGCAAGGTTCCGCACACACCGGTGGCCGAGGGGATCAAGGCAACCATAGCCGAATTCGAGGGGCTGAAAGCCAGGGGCTTGCTGGAGGCGTAAACCTCAGGGGAGGGTGGTGGAGCCGGAGAGGAACCGGTCGACTTCTCTCGCAGCGCCGCGGCCTTCGTTGATGGCCCAGACGACAAGGGACTGGCCTCTTCGGCAGTCCCCAGCGGCAAAGACCCCTTCTATGCTTGTCGCGTATTGTTCGAACTCAGCCTTGAAGTTGCTGCGGTCGTCAGTCTCCAGCGCGAGCTTGTTAACAAGGGTATCTTCCGGCCCGAGGAAGCCCATCGCCAGCAGGATGAGGTCGGCCTTGAATTCTTTTTCGCTGCCGGGAACCTCTTCCATCTGGAACCTTCCGGAGTCGTCCTTCTTCCATTCCACCTGGATCGTCCGGATGCCTTTGACCTCTCCGTTCTCTCCGGCAATGAATTCTTTGCTCAGGATGCTGTACTCTCGTGGATCATTTCCGAATTGGGCCTCGACTTCCGCGTGTCCGTAATCGACACGGAATATTCTCGGCCATTGGGGCCAGGGGTTGTCGTCCCCTCGGGCCTCCGGGGGCCTCGGTAGAAGCTCAAAATTCACCAGGCTGCTGCAGCCATGGCGCATCGATGTTCCGATGCAGTCAGTCCCTGTGTCTCCGCCGCCGATGACGATAACATCCTTGCCCTTCGCTGAGATGTAGTCGCCGTTTTCGAGTCCTGAATCGAGGAGGCTGCTGGTGTTGAGGGTCAGGAACTCCATCGCGAAGTGGATTCCCTCGAGCTCACGGCCGGGTATAGGAAGGTCTCTTGGCGTGGTGGCTCCGCAGCAGAGCACAATCGCATCGTTGGTTTCGCGCAGCTCTTCCACATCGACGTTTTCGCCAACATTCGCGTTGGTGATGAACTCGATCCCCTCATCCCGCAGAAGGTCAATCCGGCGATCGACGGTCTTCTTATCGAGCTTCATGTTAGGTATTCCATACATGAGCAGCCCGCCAATCCTGTCAGCTCTCTCGTAGACAGTCACAAGGTGTCCGGCCTTGTTGAGCTGGGCGGCGCAGGCGAGGCCGGCTGGGCCGGAGCCGATCACGGCAATCTTCTTGTCAGTTCTTACCGCGGGTGGCTGGGCAATGATCCAGCCCTCTGCAAAGCCACGATCGACAATCGCGTTCTCAATATTTTTTATGGTTACGGCAGGGTCGGTAATCCCAAGAACGCAGGCGCCTTCACAGGGCGCGGGGCAGACCCGACCGGTGAATTCAGGGAAGTTGTTCGTCTTGTGGAGGCGATCCAGCGCCTCCTTCCATCTTCCCTGGTAGACCAGGTCGTTCCATTCAGGGATGAGGTTGTCGACGGGGCATCCGGTGGTGGACTGGCAGAAGGGAACCCCGCAATCCATGCACCTCGCTCCCTGGGTCTTGAGGTGCTCTTCGGGTACTTCAACAAGGAACTCTTCGTAGTTTTTGATCCGCTCGGCCGGGTCGGCGTAGGGGACAGCCTGACGGTCGAATTCTTTGAAACCTGTTACTTTGCCCATCTCAGATCCCCGCTTCCATTTCTTCAGCAGCGCCAACGCCTGCCTTGGACCTGTTCTCTTCAAGGACCCGCTTGTAGTCGACCGGCATCACCTTGACAAATTTAGGCAGGCTTTCAGCCCAGCTTTCAAGGATCCGGGCAGCTACGCTCGAGCCAGTTTTGTCCTGGTGGCGTTCGATCAGCCCCTTGAGCTCAGCTGTATCTTCAGCAGTCTCGACCTTCTCCAGGACGACCATGCCCAGGTTGCACCGGGTGATGAAGTCATTATCGTCGTCATAGACGTAGGCGATCCCGCCGCTCATCCCTGCGGCAAAGTTTCTTCCTGTAGGCCCGAGGATGACGACCCGTCCACCGGTCATGTATTCGCAGCCGTGGTCTCCTACGCCTTCGATGACCGTATGAGCCCCGGAATTCCGGACGCAGAACCTCTCTGCTGCGCGGCCTCGAAAATAGGCCTCACCGCTGGTGGCTCCGTAGAGAACAACGTTACCGACGATGATATTTTCTTCGGCCTCAAAGGTTGAATTGCGTGGAGGGTAAATAATGACCCGGCCGCCGGAGAGACCCTTGCCGACATAGTCGTTGGCGTCTCCTTCAAGCTCGAGTGTCACGCCACTGGCGAGAAATGCGCCAAAGCTCTGCCCGGCTGAACCATTGAAGTTAATGTTGATAGTCCCATCGGGCAGACAGTCCTTGCCATGCGACTTGGCTATCTCATTGCTGAGGATGGTTCCAACGGTACGGTTGGTATTGATGATCGGAAGCTCGATGTCGACCGGGTCGCCATTGTCGAGGGCTCCCTTGCAGAGCTCGAGGAGCTTTTGATCCAGGGCGTCCTCTAATCCGTGGTCCTGGGCGATGGAACAATAAACACCCACGTTCTCGTGGGGCTTCTCCGCAGGGGAGAGCAGGGGCGTAAGGTCGAGGCCATCGGCCTTCCAGTGTGCAATCGCGGCATCGGGCTGGAGGCATTCAACATGGCCGATCATGTCATTGATGGTCCTGAATCCTAGGCTGGCCATGTGCTCCCTGGCCTCTTCCGCTACCATGAAGAGGTAGTTGACCACGTGCTCTGGAAGCCCTGTGAATTTTTCCCGAAGGTCCGGGTCCTGGGTGGCGATGCCTACCGGGCAGGTATTCAGATGGCATTTGCGCATCATGATGCACCCGAGTGTGATCAACGGAGCCGTGGAGAAACCGAATTCTTCAGCACCAAGGAGGGCGGCAATCGCGACATCCCGTCCCGTCTTGAGCTGCCCGTCGGTCTGGAGAACCACCCGGGAGCGCAGGTCATTGAGTACAAGGGTCTGGTGGGTCTCGGCGATCCCGAGCTCCCATGGGAGGCCCGCATGCTTGATGCTGGTCAGGGGCGAGGCTCCGGTCCCGCCGTCGTGCCCACTGATAAGGATGTGGTCAGAATGAGCCTTGGCCACGCCAGCGGCGACGGTTCCGACTCCGACCTCAGATACGAGCTTGACGCTGATACGGGCGGATCGATTGGCGTTCTTGAGGTCATGGATGAGCTGGGCAAGGTCTTCGATGGAGTAAATGTCATGATGGGGAGGGGGGCTGATCAGGCCTACCCCTGGGGTGGAGTAGCGGGTCTTCGCTATGATTTCATCGACCTTGTGGCCTGGGAGTTCGCCTCCTTCGCCAGGCTTGGCTCCCTGGGAGATCTTGATCTGGAGCTCATCTGCGTTGGTTAAATACCAGATCGTCACGCCAAATCGTCCGGATGCCACCTGCTTGATGGCGGACCTTTTGGAATCACCATTCTCGAGGGGCTCAAACCGCTTTGGATCTTCTCCGCCTTCGCCGGTATTTGACTTTCCTCCGAGCCTGTTCATGGCTATGGCGAGGGTCTCATGAGACTCCGCAGAGATCGAACCGAAGCTCATGGCCCCGGTGCAGAACCTCTTGACGATCTCGCTGGCGGGCTCCACCTCATCAATCGGTATAGCCCCAGGGGAGGAGCCAGGATCAAATTCGAGCAGGCCGCGAAGGGTGCATCTGTTCCTGTCGCTCTCGTTGACGAGCTTCGAGAACCTGGCGTAGGAATCCGGGCTGTTGTCCCGGGCTGCGGCCTGGATCTCGGCGATGCTCTCAGGGTTCCACATATGCCGCTCGCCGCCGGCGCGCCAATGGTATTCGCCGGGGTTGTTGAGGACGCCAGGGTCTACATTCTCGCTCGAAGGGTATCCGACCTCGTGCCTTCTCAGGGCCTCTGAAGAGAGAACATCGAATCCGACTCCCTGGATCCTGCTGGCGGTTCCGTCGAAACACCTCTTGATCACATCGTCCCTGATGCCGATAGCCTCGAAAATCTGCGCCCCCTTGTAGCTCTGCAATGTGGAGATGCCCATCTTGGCCATGACCTTGAGCATCCCCTTGGCGACGCCCTTTCTATACCCCTCGACAATCTTCTCCTCGGTGTAGCCGTCCGGGAAGAGCCCATCGTCGCTGCACTTGAGGAGAGCTTCGAAGGCGAGGTAGGGATTGATCGCATCGGCTCCGTAGCCAATCAGGAGACAATGGTGGTGGACCTCGCGGCCCTCAGCTGTCTCAAGAATGATTCCAATTCGGGTTCGCTTGGCTCTCTTGACCAGGTGCTGGTGGACGGCCCCGCAGGCCAGGAGTGAACTGGCAGGCACCCGGTCGGACCCGACGGCCCTGTCTGAAAGGATGACCAGGCTGTCTCCGCGGTCGATGGCTTCCTCTGCCTCAAGGGAGATCCTGTCGAGAGTGGAGGTCAGGCCATTTTTCCCTTCACCTCTTGGGTAGGTGATGTCAATCGTCCTGGTTTTCCATCCCCGATGGTCGATACTCTTGAGCGTAGCAAGCTCGCCATTTGTCAAGATGGGGTGAGGCACCCGGAGCCTTGCCGCCTGGGATTCGGAAGTTTCAAGAAGATTCCCCTCGGGGCCGATGTAGGACTCGAGCGACATGACCATCTCCTCGCGGATGGAGTCAATCGCCGGGTTGGTTACCTGGGCGAAGAGCTGCTTGAAGTAATCATAGATCATCCTCGGCTGGTCTGAGAGGCAGGCAAGGGCGGAATCATTTCCCATGGAACCTACGGGGTCCCTCTTCTCTGTAACGAGGGGAACGAGCATGAAGGACAGGGTCTCGACCGTGTAGCCAAAGGCCTGCATCCTGCTGAGTAAGGCTGCATCATCCAGCCTGGTTTCAGGCTCTGCGGGAGACAGCTTGTCCATCTCGAGAACCTGGTTTTCGAGCCATTCGCCATAGGGTCTGCGGACAGAGAGATCCCGTTTGAGCTCGTTGTCGTCAATGATCTTTCCCTGCTCGAAATCTACAAGGAACATGCGGCCCGGTTGCAGGCGGCCCTTGAATTTGACGTTTTCGGGATCGACCTGAAGGACACCGACCTCAGAGGCCATGATGACCTTGTCGTCGTGTGTTACGTAGTACCTGCTTGGGCGAAGGCCGTTCCTGTCAAGGACCGCTCCGATGAAATGGCCATCGGTGAACGCGATGGATGCCGGGCCATCCCAGGGCTCCATGAGAGCGGAATGATATTCATAAAAATCACGCTTGGACCGGTACATGGATTCGTGATTCTGCCAGGCCTCGGGCACCATCATCATGACGGCCTCAGGAAGGGTTCTTCCAGCCATCAGGAGAAACTCGAGCACGTTGTCAAAGGTTCCGGAGTCGGAGCAGTCGGGTTCACAGACGGGAAAGCATTTCCTGAGATCTTCATTAAAGAGCTCAGACTCTACGACGCCTTCGCGGGCGGCCATCCAGTTCATGTTGCCGCGCAGGGTGTTGATCTCACCATTGTGAGACATAAACCGGTTGGGCTGGGCTCTGTCCCATGATGGGAAGGTGTTGGTCGAGAATCTCGAATGGACCATCGCCAGGTGGCTTGTGTAGTCTTCCTCTTCAAGGTCAGGAAAATAGGGGACAACCTGCTCGCTCATGAGCTGCCCCTTATAGATGATGACCTTGGTCGAAAGGCTGCAAATATAGAAGTCCTGGGCTTCGGCGTGGTCTGATGACCTGAGCTGGCGACTCGCCAATTTCCTTATGACGTAAAGCTGTCGTTCGAAGGCGTCGCCCTCGAGGCCATCAGCTGCGGCGACAAATAATTGTTCAATGACAGGCTCGCTGGCGAGGGCGGCCGGCCCAATGTCGGCCTCTTCCGGCCTCGTAGGTACGTTTCGCCAGCCGATCAGGTTCTGCCCCTGGTCTTCGATGTAGCTTTCAACCGTAGCTTTGCATTCCTGCCTGAAGGTCTTGTCTCTTGGAAGAAAAACATTCCCGGCGGCGAATTGGCCTGGTCCTGGCAGCTCTTTTTCGAGATCCTCCCTGGCAACGCGGGTCAGGAATTCATGTGGCAAGGCGGTCAGGAAGCCAGCTCCATCGCCGGTATTTGCTTCGCACCCACAGGCTCCTCGATGGCTCATATGATCGAGCATCTCTCGAGCGTCGAGAATCATCTGATGGCTTCTTCTGCCCTTGATATCAGCTATGAATCCCACACCACAGCTGTCTTTTTCATTGGCGGGATCGTATAGCCCGGTCTTTTTTGGAAAGCCTTTAAATGTCATAGTTTAGGTAGGCCGAATGATAAAAAAATGGAGCAGCACTGGATGGTGCATGCTCCTGCTAAAGTATGCCTGTCTATTCGAAGCGCGATTGGATTACCAAGACTGCCATATGCGGAAGAATTAGTCAATTGGATTAGAAATAAGCACTATATAAGGTAAGCTTATTAAAAGTATGTCAGAAATTTTACGAGACCGAACATCCAGCTTAAATCTCCAGTCCATCGAGGTGTTCTGTGAGGTCGTTAAGAGACGCAGCTTCTCTAAAGGCGCTGAGATCCTGTCGATTTCTCAATCCGCGGCCAGTCAACAGGTAGCCAATCTCGAGCAAGTGCTTGGCTTGAAGCTTCTCGACCGGAGCTACCGCCCGTTACAGGTGACCGAAGATGGAGAGCTTTACTACAAGGGATGCCAGCAATTGCTTGAGGGCTATCGTGGAGTCCTGAACCAGATCAGACGGAAGAGAAATTCGGCTGAGGGACAGGTCAGGGTTGTCTCCATCTACTCCGTTGGGCTTCATACGCTGGATGATTTCGTTCGCAGCTACATGCGGGAAAACACAGGCTCGACCGTTCACCTTGAGTACTACCATCCAGTCAAAGTATACGAAGCCATACTCAACGATGAAGCCGAGGTCGGGGTGATGTCGTATCCTCGAAGCGGCCGGCATGTGGAGGTGATCCCCTGGCTGGAAGAGGAGATGGTCCTGGCCTGTCCATCGGGCCATCCGCTGGCCAAAACGGGGAAAATAGACGCGCATCGCCTCGTCGGCGCTAATTTCGTGGCCTTTGAAAAAGATCTGAAGATACGGCGGGAGGTGGACCGGTTCTTCAGAGAAAACGAGATCCAGGTAAACATCCTGAGTGAGTTCGATAATATTGAGACCATCAAACAGGCTCTTGATATTTCAACCGCCGTGAGCATCCTGCCCGCCCCTAGCGTTGCCCGGGAAGTGGAGCGAGGGATCATTTCCGAGGTCCGGCTCAATGGAGTCAAGCTCCGGCGCCCCGTGGGGATTGTCGTCAGGAAGGGCAGAGAACTCACGGCGACAGCAAGAAATTTCATCTCCTTCCTGATGAGCTCTTCGTCAGGCGGTCCATAGCAGTTGGCCGGGGAAGATGGTCAGAAGCCCTGGGCTCGAAGCCGTCGGCGAAGGGATTCAACGCTGCCCTGGTCGATTCCTTCGGGATGGTTTTCGATCAGCCAGTCGAGGTCGCTGGCCGCGCCGGCGGGTTGCCCTGTGCGCGACCGGAGAACCGCTCTCTGCCACCTGTCGATGGCGGAGTTCGCTCGGATGACCAGGGCCAGGTCGAGGTACCGCAGCAGAGCCTGGACGTCCTGCTCGAGGGTGGCGACGTTGATCAGATTTCGAACCATTCGTTCAAGGATGTCCCGCTTGCTGCCCGGAACAAGATCCGCCTCGGCCAGCCTGACCCCGCTCAACCTGGAAGCATCCTCGAGGGTTATCAATTTACATTTATCAAACACGTCGATCAGGGATGCCTTTCCCTCCGGCGGCTTGTGCCGGACGATGAAATGGCGCGGGACTCCAATCCCCTCGATCGCGATGCCGGCCTTTCTCGCCAATTCAATAAAGAGAACCGCAAGCGAGATCGGCAGGCCCTCGCGGTCATCGATGACCTCGTTCAGGAAGCTGTTAGCCTTGCTGTAGTATTCCATCCTGCTGCCGCGGAAGCCCAGGTCGGAGTTGAAATAGCGGATCAGGCCCTGGAGTCTTTCTCCCGGGGCGCTGATTCCGTCCAGGCGGTCTTTGAGTTCCTCGGCAAAACGGTCAAGGAGCCTGAGATAGGGCTCGGTTTCCAGGTCAGGGTTGTCGGCCTTGGAGAGGAGCAGGGCTGCGTGAACCAGGTTGAAGTCGTCATCGGGCTTGCCGAGGACCATGGCAAGCGATTTTTCAATCAGCCGCTGGTGCACCAGGGTGGACAGGTGCTTGATGCGAAAGGCCTCTTTTTCAAGTTCCCTGGACCTCGTCTTCAACTCCCTGATGACCGGGGCGCCGTAATCCGCGAGGCTCTCGACGATCTCGGGGGCTGGGGGTCTGCGAGGATCAAGTTTCGAGGCCAGATTTCGAACCTTTTCGCGATCATCAGGCGCGAGGACCGCTGATGGGATCTCCTTTCCTATTTTGAACCGTCGGAATTCCGCCGAGGGGGTTCTGAATTTACAGAGCCCTGCCTGCCCGGTACCAAGCTCCTGGTCTTCAAGGCTGATGACCTCGGTACCGTTTACAGAGCAGGTTATTTCATGGGCCTGGATCTTGACCCTGAGGTTGTTCCATTCGCCCGGCTGGTAGTCAGGGCTCGGCACCGTGGCCAGGACCGTCCATTCAAACAGGGTCGGCCCAAGGAATCGAGTCAACCGCAGGGCGCCGTTAGTTGGGTAGAACCCGTAATGCCTGTCGCTGCCGGAGGAGTGGAAGACGAGCCCGGCTGCCCCGGCTTCGTCTTCGAGTTTTACGTCAACAGAGAGCTCAAAGGTTTCCCCTGGCTCTTCGGCTGTGGAGAGACAGACCATCCGGCCCCCAAATCCCGTCCCGGTGCCGCTGGAAATGAGTCGGCCTGCTCGTTGGCGCCAACTGCCTCCGGGGGTGGCCACCTCCCATACCCGCTTGTCGAGGGAGCCTATTCGAAGCCAGCGCTCGATGCCCATGGGGTCCGGGTTTGCCAGTAGGCGCTTCAGGGCATTGGAGGGGATGGCAAAGCCGAGGCTCTGGGCGGACTTGATCGCGATGATGCCGATGACCCGGCCATCTTCATCGACAAGGGGGCTGCCGCTGTTGCCGGGCTCGATCGGCATGGCGACCTGGATCATGGCGCGTCCCTCGAGCTGTCGCTCTTCAGCGATCACCCCTCTGGCTACGCTATTGTTCAAGCCAAGAGGGTTTCCGACGGTAAGAACCTGCTGGCCGGTTCGTATCATACTTGAATCGCCCAGCTTGAGACCCTCCGGGGCTTTGCCCTCCACCTTGACAACGATGAGGTCGGTTTCGCGGTCAACGGCGATGATCTCCCTGGGCTCCATTTTTTTCCCACCGGGCAACGTGATGGTGAAGGGCCGCCCCTCGCCGGTCACGTGGAAGTTGGTTACCAGGTAGCCTTCGGAGCCGACAAAGAACCCGCTTCCAACTCCGGAGGCCTCCCCATCTCGGCCGGAGGATGTGATCGCCGCCACAGACTGGCGGGTTTGACTGATGAGACCCTCGATGGCCGCGGGCGCGTCCTGCGCTGACGAGACGCCTCCTCCCAGTGTCGAGAGGAGCACCAGGGCGGGCAGGTACGACCTGGAAATTTGGTTTTCGATGTTCATGATTCCTGACGCTTTCAGGTAGAGAGGCCTGAAGAAGAGCTTATAGGAGGGTCTGCTATAAGTCAGGTGGAAAGGAGGCGGCGGAGGTTCAGTGCCCGCCGGAGATGGCGGGAATGATGTGTATCACGCTGTCCTGTAAAATTTCGGCGAAGATGCCCCTGGAGGTGACAACGTTGTCTATGGAGATAGCGAGTCCCGGCGCGACCATGTCATCTTTGATGAGACGGTCCTTGAAGCCGGGGTAGGCTGTGTCGAGATTGGACACCAGGCGCCGAAGGGAGTCCCCTTCGGCTTCCACCTCGGCCAACCCTCCAGTCAGTTCCTGCATTTGCGGCGGTACATGTACAATCGCCATCGTGATCTCGCTCGATTCTGTCAGGAGGTTCCGTTGCTATTTTCCGTTATCGCTGAATGAACGCGCGGAGGAGACATTGGAAGATCCGTCATTCGGATTCCTGTAGCGTCCTTTACCGCGTTGGCGATAGCTCCCGGAGGGGGCACGATGGGGGTCTCGCCAACGCCGCGAACTCCAAATGGATGGGACGGATTGGGAACCTCGATGATCACGGTGTCGATCATCGGAACATCAAGGGCCGTAGGCATTCGGTAATCCAGCATGGTGGGGTTGAGCATATGGCCCTTTTCATCGAAGAGGTATTCCTCGTTGAGAGCCCAGCCGATTCCCTGGACTGACCCGCCCTGCATTTGGCCTTCTACATAGCTCGGATGGATCGCTTTGCCCGCATCCTGGAGGGCCGTGTAGCGGAGGATCTGCACCTTGCCGGTTTCGACATCCACCTCCAGGTCGCAAATGTGAACACCGAAGCCGTTGGTGAATCCCTGCGGGTCAACAGAAGCCCTGGCGGTGATCAGACCCCCGGTCCTGCTCAGCTTTGCGCAAAGCTCCTTGAAAGAGATGGAGTTGTCTCCCTGGCTGAAGACTCCGTCGGAGAACTCCACATCTGCGGCCTCGCATTCCCAGAGCTTGGCAGCCCTCCCCTTCATCTGGGAAATAATGTCTTTTCCCACCTCGACGGCGGCGAGTCCTGTGGCGAAGGTGACTCGGCTGCCGCCCGTGATGTCGGTGTAGCCAACGCTGTCTGTGTCGGCGACCTTAGGGTTGATGTCCTCGGCGGCAATGCCAAGGGTCTCGGCAAGCTGCATCGAAATGGAGGTGCGAGTCCCCCCGATGTCGGTGGACCCTTCCAGGAGAGTGACGGTGCCATCTGCGTTGACATGGGCGGTGGCCGCGGATTTGAGCCCGATGTTGAACCAGAAGCCGGCGGCTACTCCTCGGCCGCGGTTAGGGCCTTCAAGGGGAGATTTGTAGTGATCGTGGTTCTTGGCCGCTTCCAGCGTTTCAATCAAACCGATTCGGGGGTAGACGGGGCCATCGACTCGCTTGGTTCCTTCCCGTGCGGCATTGAGGAGCCTCAGGTCAATCGGGTCCATCTCGAGTTTTTCAGCAAGCTC
>CBFHWB010000057.1:0-13853 GCA_965659285.1 Planctomycetota bacterium
TCAATGCGACTCCGCTGGGCCTCAAAGCCGATGACCCTTCACCTGTTTCCGCAGAGGCCTTCGATTCGGAGACGATTGCTTTCGACATGGTGTACGACCCTCCCGAAACCCGTTTCATCCAGGATGCCCGTTCAAAGGGAGCGGAAGTCATTCGTGGAGATGAAATGCTGGTGGCCCAGGGATTGGTTCAGTTCGAGCTGTTCACAGGCCAGAAAGCATCCCGGGAGGCATTCGACTCCAGCCTCAAGGTCGCGCGGTCAGCGAGAGGCCCATAGAGAGCCTCAAGGAGCCCCTGGGAGCCATTGCAGCCGTTTCAGCCGCCCCACAGTTAACTCATCATAACAACCATTATCGGCCCCGGCGGGGGAGGCTGAACTGCGGGTGAAGCGTGGGATAGAGTTCATTGCAGGCTGTCCCCAGCGCCTCCAGGAGCGGCCAGATAAGCAAGCCCGGGGTTCTGTTCGGATTAGTTCCCGGAGAGCTTCTCGGCGGTTCTGAGGAGGTCAATTTTCCAGGCGGCCTCTTCGGCACCGGGTTCCCGCTCATCGTTCAAATAGATGACAACCAGGTAGGCGGCAAGTCTCCCATCAGAGTCCTTGCCATAGTAGTTGACCTGCACCCTGGAGATGTTTTCCGGTTGTCCGGGGATCCGCGGTAATACGGTCCGGTCCGTGATGGCGCCGGTGATGATTTCGATGACGGGAATCCCTGTTCGGGGATCTTTGACGAGCGGAAGACCGTATTTGAACTCAAAAGAGCTGATCTTTTCCCGGCTGCCCGTGGACAGTCTTGAGTAGGCCGAATCCCAACTCGAGGTTTCGACAGCGAATATAAAACCGACCAGGGCGGAGTCCGGGGAGTCATCAGGAAAGTATTTCTGCAGGAGCTCCGGGTCCCTTTTGGGGACGCCGTTGCAGCCGCAGAGCATTGCAGCGGCAAGTAATACGAGGAGGGTTGCTCGCAGCCCCATCGAGGCGCGAGAAGCCGCGATACCTCTCCCTCGGGTCGGTTGATTATCGGCCATGGGGGGGTCCCTGTGAGTTGCTTACTTTGCGGGAAGGAGATCCTGCATGGTTGATAGCGGCTTTTCGGAGGTTACGTCTCCTCCGAGCCGCGGAGACCAGAGCTGGACATCGCCAGTTCGCTTATTGCAGACCCAGATGACCTCGGTGAGGTTTCTGTCGCTCAGCATGTAAATCGTATCGGCTGGAGGGAATATTTTCTGGTCCAGGGTGACAACCTTGGTCCTTTCGATGGTTCGCTCTTCATCTTCGCGGAAATGGTAACCGGCAAAGCGACCCTCGGATTTATTGATGGCCCAGATCTGTTTGCGATTTGCCAGAAACGCAAATTCTCCATCTCCAAGGGCTCCAGCCGACTGGGCCGCAACAGTTGGAAGGAAGTGGCTGAGCGAAGAATCGCCCCCATGGGGGGCGCCCGGGCTGAGAAACAGTAAGCCGCCGCCGGCCAGCCCAAAACCGAACGCAAAAACAACACCCAGGAGCATGAGAGCCTGCCTGGCAGTGCCGCGAGAGTTTCCACTCTTGTTCATTGATACGCCTTTGTTAGATTGGTAAACAGCTTCAGTCATCGGATTCTTCGTCATCGTGGCCTCCCTCGGCCGGGTCATCTTCAAGGGTAAGGTCCAGCCCCCCCCACTCAAGGCCTTCTTTGGGCTCTTCGCCTTCGGGGAAAAGATCTATTGGCAGTTCATCGGGGACGACCAGGGAGGTCTTGTCTATCCCTGTGGGGAGATCTCCTTCTGAACTGGGCGGCCCCATCATCCCTGCAAGGCTGCTCTCCACATCCTCCGCCATCTGGGAGACGTCCTGAACCTGTGAGAAAACCTCATCGCTGACGAGGATGTCCACTTTACTTTTCAGCGCGAGAACAAGACAGTCGCTGGGCCTGGCATCGATGCGCACCTCGTTTCGTTTGCCATTCCAGTCAGCGTCATCCGCCCCCTCCCCCACCTCCTGCTGCAGGACAAGGGTGGAGCAGAAGGTGTTATCGATAATTGCTGAGATAACGACATTTTTCACTTTGATGTCGAATCCCAGGAAGACGTTCTGGACCAGTTCATGGGTAAGAGGCCGGGCGGTGACCTCGCTGTTGATCTCCCGGATAAGGGCCGCGGCTTCGTAAAAGCCAATGAAGATGACAAAAGTTTTTTCTTCATTGCCAAGAAGGACCGCCGCCCCATTGGGCGTTGGGCCGATGACCCTCTGAATCTTCACCGTATGGAAACTCACGATTTACCTGCCTGGATTTAGACCGTCAGGACGATCCGCACAAATTGATATACCCGGAAAGACTTGGGGCGATTATAGAAGGGTGGCTGGCAGGGTCAAAAGATAACCGTACAGGCCGAGGCCCGCCCTCCTGCGGACCTACCGGGCAAGCCTGCAGAGTGTATCCATGAAAGTGCCCCACTCGGGATCCAGGAAGATCTGGATATCGCCGGACAATTCGTCTGCGGAGGATCTTTTTTCGCGGAGAAGACGGAAGGTTTCCGCGAGGCTGCCCCATTCCGGGTCCAGCAGGATGTCAAGATCCCCTGAAAGTGTCGTGCCCGCGTCGGATTGTTCGCTGAGGTGATCAAAGGTCTCCCCCATTCCCGACCAGAGAGACTTCCGGTTGGAATCGCAGGATGAGCAACCATTAGAAAGGGCCAGGCTGCCGAAAAGAGCGCAAATGACGAAGAGGGAAAGAAGATTGTTTCGGGAGACGCACATGATGGACTTCATCTTGTTTCGCATTGTTTTTTTTCTTGAGGGGATGAGAGAGAGCAGAAGGAAGGTGAGGTTGTAGGCGCCTTCGAGGAAGATCGAGGCTATCAATCGGACAAATACGGGTAGAAACATCGATTCAACCTGGGGCAACTCTGAAATGGATCACCAAGACTCAAGGATACGCCCTGATTGCCGGACCTTCAACCCGGGAGCGGAAAGGTCAGCTTTCTGTTTGTCCGGCCGGAGACGGCCCTTCAGCCTCTTCCTTGCAGTCTCCCCCCTGCGGCTCTTCTGCAGACGGGCCGGTTTCGGGTGAAACCCTGCGATTTTTGAGATAAATCACAAGCCCGGGAATAGCCCAGAAGCAATAGGTCAATCTTTGCAACAGCGAAACAAGTGCGCCTTTCACCGGGAAACCGACGAGTTTGAAGAGCCAGTCGTAAGCCACCTCAGCAGTGCCGATGGCGCCGGGCGTTACAGGGATCGCCATGACGACCTGGGCAAGCGGGACCACCAGGAACAGGGCGGGGAGAGATGCCCATTCCTGCGGGAGAAGAGATCGGAGAAGGAGAAGGTTGGTGATGACCACCAGGGCATGTAGCAGGGTCGAGATCAACAGAGCCTTGACGGCTGCCCCGGGATGGGAACGATACAGGTAGAGGATCTGGGTGAACTTTTTAATGATCCCCGCCTTCTTGTCGGCAGAGCCCTTCCCTGCCCAGAGGTAGAAGATTCCGGTGACGGCAAGGGCGCCTCCGACGGCAATCCAGACGAAGACCGCGAGATTCCAGAGGTTGGGGTCCTTTTGCAGGAGAGGAAAATTAAAAAAGGTTGCGGCGCAGGCAATCGACATGAGCACGAAGAGGCCTATCGCTCGATCGATGAAAACGGTCAGGGCGGCGGCGGCGCGCCGCTCGCTCGATTCCCTGGCGACATAATAGGCCTTGATGACATCTCCCCCGGTCGAGCCAAACAGAACCTGGTTGAAAAAAATTCCCATCAGGACAAGTGAATAGACCTCACGGAAGCTGTAAAGGATCCCCTGGACCCTCAGCAGCAGTTGCCAGCGGAGAGCCGCCAGCAGCAGGACGATGGCGTAAGGAACCTGCGCGAGCAACAGCCATGGCCAGCCTTTCTCCAGGCCCGAAAGCTCGGCCAGGGGAAGCCCCCCCCTGCCGATGAGCCAGTAAATAAGGATGGCCGCCACGAAAAGCTTGGCGCAGGGCAGCAACCAGCGTTTCAAGGCTACTCCTTTTCTCCGGCTGCGCCCGGCCTGGTTTCCGGGGGTCTCGTCCTGGAGTAATCGAGCCATCCATCGACATCATCAAATGGGATGTTTTTGCCGGTAATTTGACAGAGGGCGGCGTGGGCTTTCATTCGATTGTTGGCGTGGCGAGGGGTCAGGTCAAAATAAACCAGGAGAAGAGCCTTGAGTGATTCCTCATCGCCGATGGCGCTGAGAGCCTTGACGGCGTCAAGGAGGATGATGCTTTCCGTTTCATTCTTGAGCATGAAGATGAGGCCTGGTACGGCGTCCGGGTCCGGGTGGGCGGTTATCGCCTTGGCAGCCTCCCATCGAACGCCCCAATATTCCGATTTCAAGGCCTTGGTGAATGTGTCCTTGCTCGCAATGGACTCCAGGTCGGCCAGGACGGCGATGGCCCTCATCCGGTTTGCCACGACCGGGTCCGTCCCGGCGACATCGCGCAGCAACTCAATAGCCGCAAGGTCACCCTTGCTGAACTCTTCTCCAGCCGCCTCACGAGATGAAAGGTGCTGGCCCAGGTCTAAAATCGAGTAGGTCTCACCCTTGCGAACTTCGAGCAGGAGGTCTTGCGATGAGGTGCCGCAGCCTGCGAGGAGCAGAGAAATAAGCAGTCCGGGCAAAGGCAGGTTTCTTGATGGCATTTTAAGTTTATCCATATCCGGGAGCCATACGATATCCCACCTCCTGCGCCATGTCCATGAGCCGCGAAAAGGTATGTCGAGGCATCGATGACATTAAAGTCGGGAGCTCCAAATGGCGATAATATAGAGATGGCTTTTGTTACTAGAATTTATCTACGGATCAAGTCCGGGGGCTATTCATTTTCCGTCCTCCTGGCTCTATTTCTATCCCTGGCCGGCTCCCGAGTTTCAGCGGAGCCGGTGGAGGCTGAAGAGGTTCGGGCCATCTGGGTAACTCGATGGGATTATCGCAGTGCTGGCGATATCCGGACTATTGTTCAAAACTGTAAATCCCTCGGGCTCAATCGGATCTATTTTCAGGTCCGGGGGAGGTCCGATGCTTTCTACAGGTCCAGCTATGAGCCCTGGGCCGAGGAACTCGGCGGGCTGGACCCGGGATTCGATCCCCTTGCCATAGCGGTTTCGGAGGCCGGGAAAAATGCTATGCAGCTACATGCCTGGGCAAATGTACTGGCCGGCTGGAAGGGCAAGGTTCCCCCGAAGAACAAAAGCCATCTGTACCATACGCATCCCGATTGGTTCTTGACCGATCGGGACGGGAAGACCTGGAGGAGTTCTTCGCATTACTCAATGCTGAATCCCTGCAACCCCGAAGTTCGCAAGCACCTGGCTTCGGTTCTAGGAGATCTCGTGGCTCGCTACAAGGTTGACGGCCTCCATCTTGACTACATACGGTTTGTTTTCCCGGATCCGGACAAGAAGGGCCAGGTGCCCTATGACAATAAGACGCTCCGGGCTTTCCGGAATGAAACGAAAGGGTTTCCGAGTCGCTACCCGGCGCGCTGGGATGAATTCAGGCGCAAGGCGGTTGACGCAGTGGTTCGTGATATCAGCAGGGCGGCGCGCACGGCGCGCCCGCGGTGCGTAGTTTCTGCTGCGGTCATTCGCGATCTCAGCAGGGGCCGCAAGGTGTTTCTTCAGGACTCCCCCACATGGCTCCGCTCAGGCTGGATAGATGATGTTCTTCCGATGAATTACGAGGCCAGCCATGCCCGGTTCGAGGAATTGGCCCGCAAGGACATGGCCCAGGCCGGGCGAGACCATCTCATCCTCGGCCTCGGAGCTCACATCATGGACGGCGGCGCAGATCTCAGAAGGCAGATAAGCATAACGCGGAAGCTGGAATCTCCCGGCTACGCCCTCTTTGCCTACTCCAGCTTTTTTCCCACCAGCTCACATGCCTCAACGAAAGGCCGAGAGGCCGAGCGCACTCGAGAGGCCCTGCGAAGCGAATTGATCCAGCTCAATCGGCGTCGGCGTTAGAAGCCCTGGGGGAGTCCGCGGGCTCTCCAGGGTTGGAATGGGCGAGGTGCTCATTTTCCATCCTGGCCTGGTAGAGTTTCTGGAGCGTGTGGGTCAACGGACCCCGCCGCCCTTCATCTGCCTCTTTGGCGACACCAACGCCGCGTCCATTTACCATGCAGACAGGAACCACTCCTTTGACCGAACTGGTAATAAAGACCTCGTCAGCGTTGAAGAGAGCCTCCGGGGGGATGTCGGTTTCAGAGATGGGGATGCCGGCAGTTTCGGCTTCTTCAAACAGGACGGCGCGGGTGATACCATCCAGGATTCCCCAGGAGCGCGGAGTCCAGATGAAGCCATCCTTGACGAGAAAGATGTTCGCGGTGGTGCACTCTGCGATATAACCATCCGAGGTGCACAGGACGGCCTCGTGGGCGCGAGCATCGCGCGCCTCCTTGAAGGCAAGGATGTTGTTGAGAAAGTTTCCGCTTTTGATACTTGGATCCAGGGCTCGTGGACTGTTTCTTCTGACCTTGGATACGACCACGTGGATACCCCCCCCGCCGCGATCCGGCATCGCTTCCTCGGGTATCGAGTCCGGAGTGAGTTCCATGGCATAGATCATGTAGCGGGGTTGGGTGCAGGATCCTATGTCCAGCCCGATGGGACCAACCCCTCGCGACACGACAATCCGCATAATCAGGTCGCTCTCTACGGGCATTGCATCTATGGTTTTCTGGATCTGACTTTCAAGGTCCGCTCGGGAACAGGGCATCTCCAGGTAGATTCGCCCCAGGGAACGCTGCAGTCGATCAAGGTGGCGAGCAAGCAGGAAGGGAACCTTCTTGTAGGTCCGGATGGTTTCATAAACGGAATCGCCGTAAAGAAACCCGTGATCCATGGCGTTGACCGAGGCTGACTCGGCGGGCTGAATCGCGCCCTGGATGTTGACAAATATTTGTCGATCAAACACTGATCCGAAAGTCTTCCCGGCCATGCATTCTCCTCTGCAGCAAATCAAACAATCCGCATGACATTTCTCACGGGCCCGCGGACGGCAGACCGGGTCTCTTCACAACCCGCTCTCATTTCAATTCTTCACTTCGGTTGCGTTCTGCCGCTGGCCAGTAAAGCCGCTATCCGCGTTTGGCGCGACGCCCTCAGCGAACACAGAATGAATACTATTTAGACTGAATCTTAATACAAACGACATCTTTTCCCTTTTTCCGGAAAACCTTTTCCGGGAGAAACAAAATCCCGCAAATCAGCCTTTATCCGTACGTTTTACGGCCTCGCCTAAAAGAGCTCCGAGTTCCTTATCGCTGAGAAAACGAATGCCCTCCAGGCTTTCCGTCCAGAGAGGGCGGTCCCCTGGGCTCTGGAAGGCTTCCTTCTGTCCGTGGAGATGAAAATGTTCTCTTCTTGTGGAGACATAGATTCCATTCAGTTCGATGTAGTCTTTGAACTCGACTCTGTAGGGGCCGCGGGGAAGGGCCGGATGGCGACAGAGGTAATGGGCCGAGCGAAGTCCTCTCATTGGATTCTCTCCGGGCTCGATGCGAACCAGGAAGGGGCCGATCCCCGGATTCGGACCCTTGTGAGAGGCTTCAAATTCAACGCCCGACACCCCCCCGCTCGCATGAAGCGCCCTGCGCAAGGTCCAGTCGCCGGTTTCAATTGCGAAGGGCAGATGAAAGAGAAGCGGTAGGGCGCCCAGGGCGAAGTCTTCGATGCCGGCCGCGACCTCATTTCGATTCGGCTTTGGTGGCAGAGCCCGGCGCTGAAGCCAGGGCTCTCCCGTCTCCAACTGGTACCAGACTCTGCCGGGAGAGCGGAAATCGATCAGAAGAGGGCGAGAACTGAAAGCCTTCCCTCGGATGGTTCCGCGGTATTGGATGCTGGCGCCGGAGAAGCGCCTCCAGGTGCCAAGGCCTCCGTGCTCCTTCCAGAGCTTTTCGAGGGCGGGACCAAGCGAGGTTCCCAGCAGAGGAGACCGCCCCCCGGTGGAGCCGCAACCCTGGAGCACGGAAGCAAGGAGGAGAAGAGAGAGCAAAGCCGTCGTGTGTCGGTTGGCCGGGGTGTAGTTGAATTTTTCAAATAACAGTCGGATGCGCATGGTCAGATCCTGAGGCACTTGCCTGTCTTGCTGTCGGGACATCCCTGCAGGCCGCCGGGGGTTCCCTCGTAGATGACCTCCCCTCCCTGGGGCCCGGGCCCGGGCCCCATATCGATAACCCAGTCGGAAGCTTTGATGAGGTCCATGTTGTGTTCGATGAGGATAACGGTCCCCCCTCCATCAACCAGGCGGTTGAGGATTTTAAGGAGAATCTTGACCTCGGAAAAGTGGAGGCCGGTTGTCGGCTCATCGAGGATGTAGAGCGTTCCCTCGGTGTTGTCTCCGGCCAACTCGGCAGCGAGCTTGACTCGCTGGGCCTCCCCTGTCGATAGTGACGGAGAGCTTTGGCCAAGCTTGAGATATCCAAGGCCGACATCCTTCATAGATGCCAGGAAGCGGAAGATGGGCGGCTGGTTGGCGAAGAATTCGCAGGCATCCCGGATTTCAAGCTCCAGAGCCTCCGCGATATTCTTCCCCTTAAAGAGAACCTCCAGGGTGGCCCGGTTGAAACGTCGGCCCCGGCATTCTTCGCAGGTGACCCAGATGTCAGAGAGAAACTGCATTTCAACCTGGCGGGCTCCCTGGCCATCGCATGAAGAACATTGTCCTTCTGAAGAGTTAAAGCTGAAGCGGCCCGCCTTGTACCCGCGAGTCATGGCCAGCGGCATCCTGGCGTAGAGCGCCCTGACATGATCCCAGGCTCCGGCATAGGTCGCTGGAGTGGATCTGCGTGATCGTCCGACGGGTTTCTGTCCGACGGTCACTAATCGCCGGATGCTGTCGAGGCCCTCGGCAGCAGACAGGCAGTCAAATTCAGTTTCACGGCGCAGGTGGGCCCGGACGGCTTCCGCGAGGATTTTCATGACGAGGGTCGATTTACCTGATCCGGAAACTCCTGTGATGGCCGTCAGGACTCCATGAGGGAATTTAACATCCAGATTATCGAGGTTGTGGAGAGTAGCCCCCCGGAGCCAGATCCCATCTCCAGACGGCTGGCGTCGCTCGGCTCCATCGAACACCTGGATGTCTCCGCGAAGGTAGCTTCCTGTGAGTGAGGCCTTGTCGGTTGCGACATCGGAGGGCGTTCCGCTGGAAACAATTTCTCCGCCCCGCTCCCCGGGGCCGGGTCCAAGGTCGATCAGGTGGTCGGCAGATTCGATCAGGTGACGATCATGTTCGACAACAACAACTGTATTGCCGGCATCTTTGAGCTCCTGCAGGCTCTTGAGAAGACTTCGAGTGTCCCATTCATGGAGGCCGATGGTCGGCTCATCGAGGACGTAGATTGCGCCTGTAAGTCGATTCCCGAGTTGGGATGCCAGCCGAATTCTCTGGGCCTCGCCGCCGGAAAGTGTATTGCTGCTTCGGTTCAACTCAAGGTAGCCGAGCCCGACGTCAGTGAGGAACCGGAGCCTGTTTGAAAGCTCCCTCAATACATCACCGGCTATCTCCTGTTTCCTGCCTGAGAAAACGAGGCTCCTGAAGAAGCTCTCTGCATCTGCAATCGACAGGGCGAGGAGGTCGTGGATCCCCTTATTGGCGACTCGCACAGCAAGAGATTCGGGCCTGAGCCGCCGCCCCTCACAGGCGGCGCACTGCCTGGACTCGAAGAGGCTGTCGAGACCCTGTCCTTTCAGGTTCGGATCTTTGCCCCGGAGCCACCCCTCCAGCATGGATGCGAGCCCGGCCCAGGTGATTTCGTGTTGCCCCATTTTTAGCGCCAGGGGGATTTTTTCGTCTCCAAGTCCATACAGCAGGGAGCGGAGAATGTCAGGGTGGAGGTCGCCGGTCGCGTAGTCGGGCTGGAGGCCGAGGTGCCTCTCCACCGCGTCCAGGCCGACAAGCGCCGCTGGCCTGAAGGTCTCCAGGTAGGCTCTCAGCGGTGGGGCTATCGCGAGCTTCAAAGGCCTCGAGGGCTCTGCGATCAGGCTGTCATCGAGCACTCTGGGCTCCTTGCCGGCTCCTCCGCAGGATGGGCAGGCTCCTTCATAGCTGCTGTAGGAGAACATGCGAGGGGAGAGGCTGCCTGAAAAGGTGAAGTGGCCATTTCCGCAGGAGGGTTCCCTGGAATGCCGAACAATCCGACCTCCATCAAGGCGCGTAGCGGCCACGCCTTCGGCCATGGCGTAGCAGGCCTCGATGGAAGCCGCCATTCGCGACTGGACCGACTTGGAGACGACCATTCGATCTACCACCAGGAAGAGCCTGAGAGGCTCTTCGTCAGTACAGGAGCGTAGAATGTTCAGGATCCTTCTGAGGGCGGCATCTTCTCCCTCATCAAGGCGAAGTTCCTCCTCTCCTGCGAGTATCCGTGTACGGCCATTCTTCAGGAGCTTTGAAATGAGCCTCCTGAGCGCGTCCTCGGCGGTGTCATCGACAACAAGAGGGGCAAGGATATAGAGGCGGCTTTCGTTGTCCTGGTTGACGAGATCTTCAGCCAGCTTGCTTGGGGTAACCCAGGTGAGCTCCTGCCCGCATTCAGGGCAATGGGGCTGACCTATGTGGGCAAAAAGAAGACGCAAATGGTCGTGGACTTCAGTCATGGTGGCTACCGTGGACCGGGAGTTTCCACCGCCGGACTTCTGGTCAATAGCGATCGCTGGAGCCATTCCGGTAATTCGCTCAACAGGCGGACTGTTCTGGCCGCCAAGGAAATGTCGGGCGTAGGTAGAGAGGGAGTCGAGGTAGCGTCGCTGTCCCTCAGCAAAGAGTGTCCCGAAGGCCAGGGATGATTTCCCGGAGCCGGAGACTCCGGTCAGCACAGTCAGTTTTTGATGGGGGATTGAAACATCGACACTTTTGAGGTTGTTGAGGGCGGCCCCCTCGATCCTGATCTCCCGAGGCCCGGGGTCAGGGAGCCTGCCGGAGGCCGCGGGCTGACTCGGGGGGGCGCGGCCGAGTCGAGCCTTCAAGGCGAGGCCCGTATAGGATTGCGCGTTCCGGGAAAGCTCCTCCGGCGTGCCGGCCGCAACCACCTCGCCGCCCGCGGAGCCTCCTCCCGGGCCGAGGTCTATCACATAATCCGCGGCCTGGATGACCTCGAGATTGTGTTCGATGACAACGACTGAATTTCCGTTGCCGACTAATTCGTCAAGAGCATCGATCAGGACACGGACATCATCGAAATGGAGGCCGGTGGTCGGCTCGTCCAGCAGGTAGAGGGTGCGGCCCGTTGATTTCTTCTGTAGTTCGTTCGCGAGCTTCAGCCGCTGCCCCTCGCCGCCGGAGAGAGTCGTGGCGGGCTGGCCCAGCTTCAGGTAGCTGAGACCCAGGCGGTCGAGTGTCTTGAGTGTCCTGTCGATTCGCGGAACAGTCGAGAATATGCCAAGTGCTTCACCGACGGTGAGGTCGAGAACCTCGGAAATGCTTTTACCTTTAAAGCGGATTTCGAGTGTCTCTCGATTGTATCTCTGGCCTCCGCAGGCCTCACAGACCACCTCGACCGGAGCGAGGAATTGCATATCCACGCTTTTGACGCCAGCCCCCCCGCATTCGATGCACCGGCCGCCATCGACGTTGAAGCTGAAGCGGGATGATTTGTAGCCCCTCGATTGCGCCTCGGGAAGGCGGGCAAAGAGCTCGCGTATCAACGAGAAGAGCTTGGTGTAGGTGGCGGGATTTGAGCGGGTACTTTTTCCAATCGGGGTCTGGTCCACAGAGAGAATCTTGTCAATAAATTCATGCCCCATAATGTCCGCATGGGCTCCGGCGGTTTTTTTTCCGGCGCCTGACTTGCGCAGCAGCGCGGGATGGAGCACCTGGTTGATCAGCGAGCTCTTTCCGGAGCCGGAGACGCCTGATACGGCAACCAGCCTTTCGAGCGGAATCTCGACGTCCACATCATCCAGGTTGTTGTGAGTGACGCCTTTCAGTTTCACCGACTTTTCCCAGCCAGCCCCGCGTCCTTGCCGTCGAAGAACCTGCTTCCTGCCGGAGAGATAGGCTCCTGTCATGGAGGCTTCGACTCCCATGATTTCCTTGGCTGTTCCCTCGGCGACAATCTCTCCTCCCTCGACGCCGGCTCCGGGCCCCATGTCGACGACATGGTCTGCAAGCTCAATGGTCTCCTGGTCGTGCTCGACCACGATGACCGTATTTCCCCTGTCCCTGAGCTGTTCAAGAGCTCCGAGAAGCTTTCTGTTGTCCCTTGAATGGAGCCCGATGGATGGCTCATCTAGAACGAAAATCACGCCCTGGAGAGCGCTTCCAAGCTGCCCCGCGAGCCGAACTCTCTGCACCTCTCCGCCGGCAAGGCTCGGGGCTGAGCGACCGAGACTGAGGTAGCCAAGACCGACTTCTTGCAGGAAGCTCAGACGGCGGGATATCTCGGAAACCAGGGGTGGCGCAATCTGGGCGGCGAGTCCATCTAATTGGAGTGTGTTGAAAAAAACGAGGAGTTCATCAATGGGTAGCTGGCAGAGGGCTCCGATGGTCGCGCCCGAAAATTTTACGGCGCGGGGAAGGGCTCCAAGACGTTCCCCGTGGCACTCTCGGCAGGTTGATTCAGCGGTCAACTCGGCGAAGGCGCCCTCATTGGAATCCCGGATTCCCTCGAGTTGATCAAGCAGTCCGGGCAGGCGGCTTTGTCCATAGAAAAGGCTCTTGCGCTCCTCGCTTTGAAGGTCGCACCAGGCTGTGTCCGTCGGCTTCCCGATTTTCTTGAGGATTCCGGCGACGATGGCCGGGGTGAATTCCAGATGGGCGGCCTCGCCCTCGTCGCTGAAGAGAGAGAGCCCCCCCTTCAGAAGCGGCCGGGTCCGGTTGATGACGAGCAGGGATGGGTCAATCTGCAGAGCTTTGCCGGTGCCTTTGCACCTGGGGCATCTTCCAAAAGGCAGGTTGTAAGAAAAAATCCGGGTATCCAGCGAGGGGAGGTCGACCTGGCAGTCGGGGCAGGAGAAACGACCGGAGAAGAGCCTCTCTGTGCCGGCAGGATGAGGGGCGTCAGGGTCTCCGCGAAAACGGAATGTGTCTTCGGCGAGATGGAAGCAGTTTTCAATGGCCTCGACAATCCTCGGTCGCCGCCCGACCTCAACAGCCAGGCGGTCACAAATGACATCGATAGAATGAACGGCGCTGGGGTCAAGGGCTGGAGAATCTTCCTGCAGGGCGGTGATTTCTCCATCGACGATCACCCTCCTGTAGCCGTCTTTTTTGAGCTTGTCAAATACAGCCCCGAAGGCTCCGCGGCGGTCGCGAACGATGGGGGCGCAGAACAGCCCCCGGGCGCCTTCGCAGGAGGCGAGCAGTTGCGCGGCGACCTGCTCGGCACTCTGGGAGTCAATGACCCGGGAGCAGCCCGGGCAATGGGGTGTGCCAAGGCGGGCATAAAGAAGACGAAGATGGTCGTAGATCTCCGTCATTGTTCCAACAGTCGATCTTGGATTCCGCTGGATGGTACGCTGCTCAATAGAGACCGAGGGCGAGAGCCCTTCTATGCTGTCGATCGCAGGCCTGTCGATTCCTCCCAGGAATCGTCGAGCATAAGCGGAGAGGGACTCGAGGAACCTCCTGTGCCCTTCTTTGTAGATCGTATTGAAGGCGAGGCTGGATTTCCCTGAACCGCTGACGCCGGTGATGACCGTGAGGGAGTTCCGAGGCAGGTCGATGGAAAGACCCTGCAGATTGTTTTCTGAGGCCCCACGGACCTGGATAAACTTCAAAGGGTATCGACCGCCTTCCGCATAGCCTCGCGCTGGATCGCATGGCAGACAAGCTGATCAAATAACTCGGGCAGTGAAATACCGGCCGCCAGGGCGGACTGCGGAATCAGGGAGGTCTCGGTCATTCCAGGG
>CBFHWB010000057.1:13863-20202 GCA_965659285.1 Planctomycetota bacterium
GATCTCGAGGACGACCAGTTCTTCTGCCTCAGTAAGGAAGATGTCGGTTCTTGAAAGTGGGTCGCAATGAAATGTCTTGTGAACAAGGGCGGCAAGCTCCTGGACCGCCCCGGTCATATCGGCATCCAGTTGCGCGGGGCAGATCTCTTCGGTCGCCCCCGGGGTGTACTTTGCTTCGTAGTCAAAAAACTCACTGGATTTGGGGAGAATCTCGACCGGAGGCAGCGTCTTGAGGTCTCCCTGGCGGAGTTCGAGCACTCCGCAGGTAAGCTCGCGGCCCTCGATCTGCTCTTCGACAATAAACCCTGACCCGGCCAGCCCCGGGGAAGGACACCAGCGGCTCCCGTTGGCTGCCGCGGCTGAAAGGAACTCTTCAGCCGATTGGAAGAGCTGAATTCCAACACTGGACCCGAGGCAATTGGGTTTTACTATCCAGGGGAAAGGTATTTTCCCGGACATTTCCCGCTCCAGCTCTTCCCACCTTTCTTTGTTCCGGGTATCGGGGAACATCGGGATTTCAAATCCGCGTGGAGTTCTGACTCCAGCCTGGTCAAGAACGGCCTTGGTGAGAGCTTTGTCCATTGTGAGAGCTGCAGGGGTTACATCCGGTCCGGTGAAGGGTATGCCGGCGACACGCAAAAACCCCTGGATGGTGCCGTCTTCCCCGCCGGGGCCATGGAGGGCATTAAAGACGCACTCGATGCCCTGTGAGACGAGGAGGCCTGTTGCGTCGCGCGCGGGCGTGGAGTCTCCATGAAACCATTCTTCCCTGCCCCGGCTCGGGGGGGAATCTGCAAGCTGGGGGCCGATCTCCCAGGAACCATCTTTGTTGATGCAGACGGGAGTAGCCGCATGGCCCGCAGAAAGAAGATTGTTAACCACGCAAGCGCCAGTGGAGAGGGACACATCGCGTTCCCCGCAAATGCCGCCCATTAGAACGCCAACCATCCGTGGTTTCTCGCCGGCCATTTCTCCACCTTCTCTTCAGCCCCGCTCCGCGCCGGGGAAATATTCGAGTTAAACTTTTCGGTCTACTACGAACCGGATGATGTCCCTGAAAGATTCTTTTCCAGCATCAGGCAAGGGCAAGCTGTCGAGGACCTCCAGGGATTCTCCTGCGAGCCTGTCAGCCTCTTCCTGGGCAAAGTCCAGAACCTGTTCGCGCCGGTAAAAATCAATAACCCAGGCGATGTCATCTTCGGTTGTCGAGTTCCGGTCCGCACGTACGATCTCGACCAGGCGGCCGCGCTCCTCTTCCGATCCCTTTTTGCCCTCGAGGGCGTGGGCATAGCAGATACTCGGCTTTCCTTCCCGTATATCACAGCCAATCTCTCCCCCCCGCCCTTTTCCTTCGGTAAGGTCGATGAGATCATCGCGGATCTGGAAGGCAGGACCAAGCCGTCTTCCGAGTTTCCAGAGAGGGTCCAGCGAGGCCTCCTCGGCGCCGGCAACCATGGCGCCTCCAACCCATGGCAGGGCAAGGTAGTAGGCTGTCTTGAGGGTTACGATGCGATAGTAGGTTTCCAGGTTGACGTCCGGATGCCCGCGGAGATTGATGTCGAGCGCCTGTCCTTCGACGGTCTTTTGAAGGACATGGCTGAAGGCTCGGCACAGTTTAAGGCTGGTGTCTACCGGCAACGGAGATTCTGTAATCAATCCGTAGGCGCGAGCGATCATGAAATCTGCGACATTCAGAGCGTTGGGAAGACCGATTTCAGCCCAGAGGGTTTTCTGGTCCCGTCTCATGACATCGTCATCTTCAATGTCATCATGGATCAGGAGGAAATTATGGAGAATCTCCGTGGCCATGGCGAATGGAAGAGCCTTGTCGGGATCGCCGCCAAACAGCTCGCAGGAGAGCAGGCATAAAGCCGGCCTGAGTCTTTTTCCTCCGGTGGAAAACTGGTAATTGAGACCCTCGGTAATGAAGTCATGAGTTTCCCTGGTGTTCTCCTGTTCAAAGAATTCTTCGAGTGAGAGGACGTGTGTTTTTATGGATTCGGGGAGTTCTGTCATAGAGACATTTTAGAAGGGTCACAAAGCCTGTCAACTTGGCCAATAACAAGAAGTTAAAACTTATAATGTTTTGACACTATAGCTGGTGAGTTTAGAATCGAGTAACTGTCTGTATAGACGAATTTCATGATACTTCAGGCTCTAAAAGGCCGCCTGTCGCCCGGTTTTACCGTGCGCCTGTGTGGGGTCTGCCTGCAGGCAGTTATTCCTTTCCTGATTGTTTTCGGTTTTGCCAGCATTCGTAAGGTCCTTACTGCAGAGAACCTGGTGAAGACGGGTCATCTCGGACCGGCTGATGATTCAGGAGTAATCGCATCTTGGTACGGGTATTCAAGAGCAAAGCAAAAGGTAGAAACCCTGCGGGTGGTCCTGTTGGGAGGCCTGTATGCAGGTCCGCCCTTCTTTTGCCCGCGGTATTCGCTGCAATAGCGCTTGTTTATGGGGCGGCCTTTGCCAGCGACGAAGAGGGCGCGCCGGGAGGCATCAGCTCCAGGGCAGCCGCCTTGCAGATTGACTCCGTGGACTTTGTATACAAGACCGATGTCCAGGAACGCACCAGGGTCTCTGTGCCGCTGCGAATCGGGGGCAACAGCCACGCCAATTACGTCCAGATCTCTGTGGATTACGACCGGGAAAGGTTGTCGTTCCAGGATCTGAAGATTGAAAGTAACGACTGGGTTCTCTGGCCCGGAACCCCCGTTACGGTCGATCCTGAGGGGAGGATTTTAGCTACCCTTCTTGATATTCGCGGGCGAGCTCGTCCCCCGCCGCAGGAGCCTGGAGCTCACTTCGTTTCCCTGGTATTTGATCTTCTTTCGGGAAACTTCCCTGTCGACGACTACCGCCTGGAGACGTCCCTGGCGTTTACGCCTTATGACCCCGGCTCCCTGACCCAGGATCCCAGAGAAGAAACCCTGGTCGGAATCCTGGACGTAACAGATGACGATGGCGCGCTCGAAGTGGTAAGCGAACGCCTCCAGGATGGCGGCGTAACAGTTTACTATGCCGATGGAATTGAGATTGGCGGCGGAGGGATAACTGAAAGAGAGCAATCGTTCGTTCTCCCGCTTTACATCACCGACCTTGGAGACATCGACACCATCAACATCGGTGTCGATTATGACGAGTTGATCCTGAATCTTCTTCGGGTCAGGCCGACGGCTCCTGCCGTAGAGGGGCGCGGCCTCCTTGAGAGTGTTGACATATCCTATCGGTCTGCTCCATCAGGGGCGGACTTCAGAATAGATGTTTCCGCTCTTCGGGATCCAGGGACAAACCTGCTCCTGGGCGCTCATGTTGCCGATCTTGAATTCCACTACGCCGGGCTCGCCCATGGAGGTGACGGAGCAGGGCAGGGTGGGCCGCCCAACTTTATTGGCGGGCGCATCGTTGTTCAGCCTACGGCCCAGCCTGACCTCGGCGAAGGCCAGGCCGCTGAAAACAGGGTTTCGGGAATGAGGCTGCTTCCAGGTTATCTGAAGATCCTGAGGCCGCATTTTGTAAGGGGCAATGTTGACAGCTCAATATTCGCCTACGATCCGCCGGAAGATGGCGCCCTCATCGCTCGCGAAGAGTTCCGGACAGCCCCTGATCTTGGTGATCCAGTCGCGATTCTACGGTGGCTCTTTTCGCCAGTTCCGGGCAGGGAGACAATAACGTGCCTGGAGGCCGCGGATACTGATGACGATGGAAACATCGAGATCGACGACGCAGTGCTGTTGCTCACCACGCTGTTCATCGGAGGTGACGGCCTCGCCGCGCCTTTCCCCTATCCGGGCAGTGACCGTGAAGACTCCCCATCTGATCTCGGCTGCGATGTGCCGCTTCCCATATTTGCCGGGGATTGATTGCTGCCGACCAGGCCCTGACAGGACGAGTCGCCGGCTGCCATCGGAACGAGCTACAGGTCCATCACCTGGTCCAGGCCATAATAAAGGCGGTCCAACTCTACAACTTTACGGATGGCGAGGATGACTCCGGGCATAAAAGATTCCCTTGAGATGGAGTCGTGGCGAAGCGAGAGAACCTGTCCTGTGCCGCCAAATAAGACCTCTTCGTGGGCGACATAACCAGGGAGGCGGACGCTGTGAACAGGAATGTTGAGGTATTTTCCACCCCGGGCTCCGCTGACGGTCTCGGTCTCTTCCGGTCTTTCGGCCTGTTGGGCGGAAGGATTTTGGTCCAGTGATTCCCGGATCAATTCGACAGTCTTGAGGGCCGTTCCGGAGGGAGCATCGACCTTCTGGTCGTGATGGAGCTCAATGACCTCCACATCAGGCAGATATTTCGCGGCCTGTTGTGCGAATTTCATGAGCAACACGGCTCCGATAGCGAAATTGGGAGCGATGACCCCCCCGCGCTTGAGCCCGGCTGCTTTTTCCTGGAGAGCCTCAATTTCTTCAACTGAGAATCCGGTGGTTCCAACAACAGGACTGGCACCAGAATCAAGAATGAGGTTGGCATTATGAACAGCCGCCGACGGAATCGTGAAATCGACGACAACCTGCGCCCCGGTGTCCGCTATGGCGGATGAGAGTTCATCGCCGAGATCGGTCTGCCCAACAAGCTCAAGCCCATCGGCTCCAATGACAGCCTGGACAGCTTCTGTGCCCATGCGCCCCTTTGCCCCGTTTACAAGCACTCGAATTTCCGACATCGGACTTTCCTTTAACTCGTTGCCATCGCTTCAGTATGAAGCAATTGAAGGCAGACAAGCATAGGGCATTCAGGAAAGGGTCGCAATACCTCATAGGAAAGTGCAGAGGAATGGCGGGATGGAAATATCCCGGCGAGCTTCTCTGCCTGCCACCGCCCATGGCACATCGCCGAAACAGGGAGTTCCCTAATAGTTTCAAAGAGTGATTGGACAACGATCAGAAGCCCGCCGGGCATCAGTGTGACTTATATTTCTCCAGGGAAGAATTAAACTCGTGCCGGTTTTTCTATAGCAAGCTTCCCCGGTAAGCATCACCTCCTTCCAGCAGGAAATCGATCTGGATCATCAAGTCTTCAAAATGGCTGAATGGCCATAGGGGAAGACACCGAAGGAGGTAATTGCAAATACGAGTCCAAAGCGCCGGGCTCTATCCGCCGAAAGAGAGCCTTCTTGCCGACAGCGGTGATCGATATAGCTACACCTGTTCGGCCTGGGACAGGAAAGCCCGCTATAGTCGATAGTCGGTTTCATTGGCAATTGGTACAATCTGAAACCATGAAGGAGCCAGGGCGATCTCTACTTGAACTGCTCGATGTAATTGAGTCTTTACGCGGCCCGGGCGGCTGTCCATGGGACCAGGAGCAAGAACTGCCCGATATCGGCCAGCATCTGCTCGAGGAAGTTTGCGAAGTCCTGGATGCCATCTCCGATGGAGGAGGCCGGCCAACTGAACATGTCTGCGAGGAGTTGGGCGATGTCCTGATGAATGTGTTTATGGCCAGCGTTATCGCATCAGAAGACGAGAGCTTCGATCTTTCATCGGTCGCGACCGGTATTCGTAAAAAACTCGTAAGACGGCACCCTCATGTTTTTGGCGACAAGGCTGTTAAGGATTCGAGAGAGGTTCTTGAACTGTGGAACTCCATCAAGGAGGAGGAGCGCAAGGAAAAGGCTTCCCTGGGAGAGAGTACTTCGGCGGCTTCGATTCTTGATCGAATTCCAAGAAGCCTCCCCTCTGTCCGGCGAGCGGAGAAGATCAGTGAGAAGGCTTCCAGTTATGGCCTGGACTGGGCTGACGCGACTGGAGTGATTGATAAATTGAAAGAAGAGGTGTCTGAACTGGAGGGCGCACTCTCAGCCGATGCCGACAGAGCCGCCGGTGGCGCCATCCAGGAGGAGTTGGGAGACATCCTGTTTACGGCAGTCAATCTTTGCCGAAAACTTGGCTACTCAGCAGATGAGGCGCTGGTAAGATCTACTCGAAAATTTATAACTCGATTCAAATGTGTCGAGATGGACCTGGGGACGATCGAGGGCCGCAACGCGGATGAGTTGAATGCGGCCTGGGACAGGGTGAAAGGCTCCGAGACGGATGAATGATAAGTTGAACGCGGAAGACCGCGCCAGGCTCAGTGAGTTTTCGAGCCTGATAGCCGGGCTGAGAGAGAAGCTTGGAACCCAGATTGTCGGGCAGGAAGAGATCGTCACCCAGGTCATGGCGGCTATCCTGAGTGAAGGACACTGCCTCATTATTGGAGTTCCGGGGCTGGCGAAGACTCTGCTTGTTCGCTCCATTGCCGAGCTTCTTACGCTGGACTTCAGCAGAATTCAATTCACCCCCGACTTGATGCCCAGCGATATCATTGGCGCCTCGCTACTTCAGGACG
>CBFHWB010000057.1:20212-22689 GCA_965659285.1 Planctomycetota bacterium
GGCCCGATCTTTTCCAATGTGATTCTCGCAGATGAGATCAACAGAACCCCTCCCAAGACGCAGGCCGCGCTCATGGAGGCCATGGAGGAGAGGCAGGTGACGGCCGCAGGGGAGAATCTTGCCCTTGAAAGACCTTTCTTCGTGCTTGCCACCCAGAACCCTATCGAGCAGGAAGGAACCTACCCTCTTCCCGTCTCCCAGTTGGACAGGTTTCAGCAGAGTATACAGATTGACTATCCAGATGAGGGTGAAGAATTTGAGATCGTTCAGCAGACCACCTCGTCCTACGAATGCAGCCTGGAGCCGCTTCTCGAAAGGGCTGTCATTGTTGAAATGATATCCCTGGCCGGAAGAATCGTGATCCCCACCGAATTGCTTGATTACGTCTCGGCCGTTGTCAGGAGCACTCGTCCGAACTCCAACGATGCCCCTGAATTCGTCAAAGAGTGGGTGTCATGGGGAGCCGGCCCCAGGGGGATCCAGGCAATCCTGGCCGTAGCCCGCTCCATGGCGCTGATGGAGGGCAGGGCTGAAATTAATGCGGATGATGTTCACAAGGCCGTCTTTCCGGCATTGAGACATCGAATGGTGCCCACCTACCACGCTGAAGCCGAAGGGGTCAGCTGCGACGACATCATTGAGAAAGTCCTTCTCGGCCTTCCTGGAGGCCGCTACCGCCTTGAGACGCAGCAGGTGGAGGATCGCCCGGGATTTTTTCAGCGCTTATTAGGCAGGAGCTGAGAGCTTCTCAGGCCTCTTCGAATTGTTTTATTTTCTGATAGAGGGTTTCCCTGGAAATACCAAGGAGCTTCGCGGTCTTCGCCTTATTGCCCCCGGTTTCTTCGAGAGCGCGAAGTATATATTGCTTCTCGACCTCAGCCAGGGGTTTGAGAAGAAATTTCATCTGTCCGCGGCCGATTTTCCCTATTTCGGGAGGGAGGTCGGAGGGCGTAATCTGTTTTCCATCGCCTAATATCGCAGCCTGCTCGAGCGCGTTGCGGAGTTCTCTGATATTGCCGGGCCAGGAGTGGAGCTTGAGGCAGTCAACGGCAGCCTTTGACAACTGTATCCCATCGCCGCCCTGGTCAAGAAAATGTGCCGCCAGCTCAAGGATGTCATCTCCCCGATCGCGAAGGGGTGGGATCTCGACTGTAACAACGGCCAATCGAAAATAGAGATCCTCTCGGAAGTCGCCGCCTTCGATAGCCTTTTTAAGATCCTGGTTTGTGGCAGCCAGAACCCGGATATCCACCTCGATTTCAGCTTTCCCTCCAACTCGGTAGAATTTCCGTTCCTGTAAGGCCCGAAGAATTTTGACCTGCATATCGACAGGCATATCCCCGATCTCATCAAGGAAGAGAGTGCCCTTATTAGCCAACTCGAATTTCCCGGGAGTCGTTCGTTCGGCTCCGGTGAAGGCGCCTTTTTCATAGCCGAACAACTCGCTTTCAACAAGGTTCGGAGGTATGGCCCCGCAGTTGACGGCAACGAAGGGAGCCTCTTTGTTGGCGGATTGTCCGTGAATCTGACGAGCTACCAGTTCCTTACCGGTTCCATTTTCACCTGTAATCAGGACGGAAGTGTCTCGTTCCGCGACCTTCTTGATCAGCCGGAACACCTTCTCCATGGGTGGCGAATTTCCGATGAGCTTGCCGCTGTTGGATACAAGGGATCGGAGCCGTTCATTTTCACGCTGGAGATTGGCCTGGGCCCAGATGTTTTGAAGGCACAGGCCTGCGAGACGTCCGACGGCGCTGACGAACTCAAGCTCGCTACGGCCAAATTGTTCGCGATGCCCGCGGGTGTCGATGTAGACGAGCCCAAGGCACCGATCTCCGCAGGTCAGCGGGGCGCAGATAAAAGATCTGATTTTCAGATCGACAACGCTGTGGCCGAAATCCCCCCGGTCGGCAACGTCGGTTACAAGGACGGCTTTTTTATCCCGCTGGATCCTTGTCAGGATGGTCTCGCTCATCTCGATGGTCTGAGCTTTGTCTCCCTTGTCGGGATCCCAGAATTTGACAACATCGAGGGAGTAAGGGGCCGGCTCGGCGGTCTCTGGGAGCAGGCCAAGAAAGCCCCTTTCCGCCCCGGTCTCACGGGTGACCGCCGCAAGGATCGCATCGTAGACGCCGCCCTCGTCAGCAATCTCGAGAATCTCTTCGGTAAGACTGTAGAGGGTCGAAAGCCGGCTGTAATTCTTATTGGCGCCGTCATTGCCAGTGTCGTCCGGCTGGCTGTAGACAGCAGCCGAAGCCTCAAGGCTCAGATCCTCGACCCTGGTTTCGCAATCGTCGGCCTCTTTGTAGACTCGAAGCTTGGCAGTCTTCTCTCCGGAGCCCTGGTATACGAAATGGAGTTCGCTTTCACCTATGCTGATCCGGTCATCGTCGAGAAGCTGGTAGTCTTTCGTGTCTTTTACCTCTTTACCATTAACCCGTATCGGGTTCTTTCCGCCCATGTCGCGGAGGATTACG
>CBFHWB010000058.1:0-22687 GCA_965659285.1 Planctomycetota bacterium
CCCTCCCAGGTTGCGATAGAGAGCGTTCGGACCGCGGTTGGTCACGTAAAGATCCAGCCGACCATCATTGTCGACATCCGCCACTGCCGCTCCGCTGCCCCATCCGGGATCCCCTGCCCGGGAAAGCGCTGTGATATCCGTAAATTTCCAGTCCCCATCATTTCGGTACAGCCCGTTCACCGCGCCTGCGCCCCCTCTAACGTCGTTTCCCGACCCCGCGTTGACAAGATACACATCCAGGTCCCCATCCTGGTCACAGTCGAAAAGAGCGACACCGCTGCCGTTCACCTCATCAATCCGTTTTTTTTCGGGAGAGCCGCAGCGATGTAGAAATTCAATCCCCGACCGCTCGGTCACATCGACAAACTCCGGATCCCGGGCACATAGCCGCGCGCTCGATCCGATGACGCAGACAAGTAACAAGAGCCTGCTGTAAAAAAGCGGGGGGGTGTTCATCGAAGACTCGTGGGCAGCACTTGTAGCCTGGGTGGTTGATGGTGGAAAATAGCGGTAGTGAATTATTCCCCAAGCCGGGCATCAGGACAATACGAGTGCTCAAGTTACTTACCCTATCCTGCATCTACATCTGCTGCATCTGCCCTGGGATCCCTGCAGATGAGTTGGCGGACGACCTGGCAGCAGGACGCTTCGACAGGGCTCTGCGGAAGATCGAGGTTCTTTTGGCTGAACCGGCCGGCGGCAGCCGGGAAAAACGTCAGCGTCTGCTCGAACTGCGAGCGAAATGCCTGTTTGAGCTGGCAAACTACCCCGCCTGCGAAGAGACCCTCCTGGGGCTCCTCGATACCGGCACGACAACAAGACTTCACAAGGCCGAGCTCCTGGCCCAGGTAGCCCGGCTTCGCTCCTTCCAGAACGATCATTCCCGGGCAGGCGAGACAATCGAGCGGGCCCTGGAACTCGCTGACAATCCGAATCTTCGCCGGGTCGCGATCGCCATAGCTCTGCGCGCGCGAAAGCATGAAGAGGCTCTCCCCCACATCAAGAAGGTGCTGGCAAAGCTGCCGAGAGATCCACGAGCGCATTACCAACTCGGCCTCGTCCAGCAACGGCGAGGTGAATACCAGCTCTCCATCTCAGCCCTGAAGAGAGGCCTGGAGGTAGCCGCCCTAAAAAACGAGGCGAGCTTTGAACTGGCGATGGCGCTGCGAAAATCAGGACGACCGAGCGAAGCCCTGGCTCTCCTCATCGATCTTCTGCAGGAGGATCCCACCATCGAGCACGCCTGCTACCAGGCGGCCCGCTGCCTGCTGGAAATTGGAGGCTCCGGCCAGGCCAGGCTCGCCGCCTACCTGCTTGATTATCTCAAGGCCCTGAAGAAATCGAGCGGCCCTTCCTCAAGAGACCACCATCTCGCCGCAGCCGGCAAGGCGGCAGAGGCGTGGCTCTTGCGGGCAACGACCAGGGAGGCTCTTGGCGATGATGCCGGAAGTCTCGTGAACCTGCGAAAAGCAGAGGGGCTCTCGCCCTCGTCGCCGACTGTCATCCTGCAGGGGGCAGGATTCTTTCTCCGCAGGGGACTGCTGGAAGAATCAAGGAGGCGGCTTGCCCGCCTGGGATCTGCGGGTGAAGAATTAAAGAAATCTGTCAACGAACACGCCCGGGCTCTCAACGAGTTGCAAAGCGGCCCCTGGAAAACGGCGCTCCTCCAACTGGCCGCCTGTGGATGGGCCGAGGCCGAACGGCGCCTGGTGGAAGCTCTCGCGACAAGCCGACAGGCCGCCCCCGAAAAATCCGTCTCACTGGCGCGGCTGCTCCTGGCCAGGAACCCCGCTTCGCAACCCGCGCTGCTCTTCCTTACTGAACACACCGGCTCGCCGCGGCTCGTAATCCCCCACCTCCATTACCTCGCCAGGCTCTGCGCGGCCGACCCGGAAAACACCCTGCGGCGGAAAGAACTGGCGACCCTGCGCAAACTTCTGCTTGGCTCCTGAGCCCGGCCGAAGGCATTATGGTGGATTATCCAGAATCTTTAACCCGGGAGCCAACAGGTGAAATCAAGTCTCCACTTCTTCCTTGCCCAGGCGGAAAATGCAAATCCGCCGTCCAATTGGGATCAGGTCATCGGCGTAGCCGTCCTTCTCGCCACCGCCATCATCTCCTACTTTCTCATGCGCGCGATCATACTTCCCCTCATCAGCAGATGGGTCGCCGAGAGCAAGAACAAGATCGACGACATGCTCCTCGATCCCCAATTGCTGCACAGAATCTGCCTCCTGGCGCCCTTCACTGTAATCTACCTGCTGGTCTCAGGAACCGCCTATGTCCCTGAAGCCCTCTCCGGCTACCTCCCCGCAGTTTTCAGGAGTAACGACCTCGGCAGCACCTGGTGGGCTCCGCTGGAAAAGATCAACGAGGCTCTCATCGTGCTGCTCGTGACACTGGCGGTCAGCGCAGCCATCAACGCCTTCAATTCAGTCTACCAGACCTTCGAGATCTCCCGGCAACGCCCGCTCAAGGGCTACCTCCAGATTGTAAAGCTTCTCGCCTTCGCCTTCGGCGCGGTCATTATCATCGCAATCCTGACAGGACAGAGCGTCGGCTACTTCGTAACCGGCCTCGGAGCCATGACCGCAGTCCTGCTGCTCGTCTTTAAGGACACCATTCTCTCGCTGGTGGCTTCCATCCAATTGACCCAGAACGACATGGTGCGGGTAGGAGACTGGATCGAGATCCCTGGCGCAGGAGTTGACGGTGATGTCATCGATGTCGCCCTGCATACCGTCAAGGTCCAGAATTGGGATAAGACCATCGCCACGGTACCCACAGCGCAACTCATCCAGAAATCATTCCGGAACTGGAGAGGAATGTCGGAATCCGGGGGACGCAGGATCAAACGCTCGCTCAGCATCGACATGTCGACGATCCGCTTCCTGGAGGAAGATGAGATCGAGCGATTCTCCCGGTTCTCTCCTCTGAAGCAGTATATGGAGTCAAAGCTCGATGAACTCGACAGCCACAATAAGGAAAACGATCCGGGGCCTGACCTCACCTGGGATCCTCGACGCCTGACGAACATCGGAACCCTCCGAGCCTACATTATCCAATACCTGAGAGGCAATAAGCGGCTCCACCAGGAGGGTATGACCCTGCTGGTGCGCCAGCTCCAGCCAGGATCGCAGGGGCTTCCCATCGAGATCTATTGCTTCGCCAATGACACAGCCTGGGCAAACTACGAAGACATCCAGGCCGATATTTTTGACCATCTCCTGAGCAAACTGCCTGAGTTTGGACTCAAGGTATTCCAGGAGCCCAGCTCTTCAGACTTCAAGTCCCTTGCCGGAGCCAGGGACTAGCTACCATATTCACGGCGACCGCTATCGCCGCAGACAGGATTCTTCAGCCCCATGAGACCATACCTCTTCATCCTGGCGATCTCTCTTTGCTGCCCCCTGCCCGGCGGCGAGAAAGAAAAGTTCAAGCAACCCGAGTTGATCATCGATGAGCGGTTCACCATCGAGCTCGCCGCCGCCCCGCCGCTTGTCGAGCATCCGATGCTCGCCACCCTCGACCCGCAGGGACGCATGTTCATCTCCGAAAGCGACGGGCAGAACCTGCAGAAAGCCGAGCTGCTGAAGCAACGACCTCGATTTGTCAGGATGCTTGAAGATACCGATCGAGATGGCGTCTTTGACAAGAGCACCATCTTTGCCGACAAGATGGTCATGCCGGAGGGAGCCCTCTGGCACCAGGGAGCCCTCTACATCATCTCATCTCCCTATCTCTGGCGACTCGAGGACACCGATGGAGATGGTGTCGCCGACCGCCGCGACAAGATCATGGGTTATATGGAATTCGATGGCCGGGCAAACCAGCACGGCCCCTGGCTGGGACCCAACGGCCTGCTCTACTTTACCGGCGGAATCTTCGGCTACGACCTTGTAGGAACCGATGGAATTCGCGCCGCGAAGGGAACCTCTGCCGGGGTTTTCTCCTGTCGTACAGATGGCTCGGACATCCGAGTCGTCTGCCACGCTGGAATCAATCCGGTCGAGCTGGCCTTCACGCCCTGGGGCGACATGCTGGGAACCTGTGCGATCTTCGACAGCGTCGGGGGACGGCACGACTCGCTCTCTCACTGGATCCACGGCGGCCAATACGGCCCGAAGGACTACGGCTCCACTCGCGAAGGAACTGCCAGCCTCAAGAGAACGGGCTACAGGCTGGGCACGGTCGTGCGTTGGGGACAGGTCGCGCCGGCTGGACTTCTCCGCTACAGGGGAGAACATCTCGGCAAAGAATACCGCGGTGACTATTTCAGCTGTCACTTCAACACCCACGCGGTTCACCGAAGCACTCTCTTGTCCACAGGCTCGACCTTCGGAGCGCGGGACGAGGTCTTTCTCCGCTCTCCGAGCATCGATTTTCACCCGACGGATATCATGGAGGACCATGATGGGAGCCTCCTGGTGATCGACACCGGCGGCTGGCTCAGCTGGGGCTGCCCGACCTCCAAGCTTGCCAAGCCCCAGTTGCTTGGCTCAATCTACAGGATTCGCCGCAAGAACGGAGCGAAGACCACGGACCCGCTGGGCGTGAAAGTCGACTGGAAAGGAGCCTCGCATGCCGCCCTGGCGCGGCTTCTCGCCGACCAGCGTCCCCTGATCCGTGACCGCGCACGCGAAGCCCTCGCGGCCCGCGGACAGGAAGCCGGCCCGGCCGTCATCGCATTCCTCGCAAAAAGCAAAGCTCCAGAGGACCGGGCTCGCGCAGTCTGGACCTTATCGAGAACAGGCGGTCCCAGGGCTGTAGATGCTCTCAGGGGAGCTCTCAGCGACAACCACCCGGGAGTCCGCCAGGCAGCGGCGCGCAGTCTTGGAATGGCGCGAGACAAGGACTCAGTGGAAGCTCTCTGTCGAATCGTCACGGAAGACGCGCAGAGCGTCAGGCGCTCTGCAGCCGAAGCCCTGGGAAGAATCGGCAGCCCGAAGGCCGTAAAATCAATTCTCCAGGCCATGGAAACGAGCTCCGATGATTACCTGGACCACGCACTCTGCTACGCGCTCATCGATATCGGCGATCCAGGTGAAACCCTCAAGGGGCTCGCGAACCGGTCGACCCAGGCGAGAAGGTTGAGCCTCATCTCTCTCGACCGGATGGGCTTCAAGCTCTCCATAGACCATGTCATTCCTCTGCTCGACACCAAGGATCCGGCGCTCAAGCGCGCCGCCATGGAGATCGCCGGACGCCACCCCGACTGGGCAAAAAACATCTCATCGCTGATCGACACCTGGCTGCAAACGGAAAAACCCGGGCAGGATGAACGAGCCATGCTCAGGGGCGCAGTCAAGGCCTTCAACGCCAATCCGGAGGTCCGCAGCGTGGTGGCCGCGCACCTCGAGGACGAGGCCGGCTCAGCTGAAAAACTGTCGGCTCTCCTGGAGGCCGTAGCCCGATGCGGAAGCGCGGGACTGCCTGCGGAATGGAAAAAAGGCTTCCGGGAAATACTGGACCGTGACAACGAAGCGCTCAGAAGCCAGGCGGTGGCTACCCTTCGTATTCTCGGTGAAACCGGCTTTCGGAAGAGGCTCCTCAAGCTTGCCGGCACTGCTGAAACCCCCCAACGTCTGAAAATCTCGGCCCTCGCCGCCGTCACAATTGACCGCGGCAAACTCACTGACGAAGCTGTCGGCCTGCTTCTTTCCCAACTCCAGTCCGACAGCAAGCCATCCCTGCGGCTGCAGGCCTCACGAGCCCTCTCGGAGGCTGCCCTCAGCACAAAGCAACTCACCCGGCTGGCCGACAGGCTGCCCGGCTGCGGCCCGCTGGAACTGCCGCTGCTGGCTAATGCATTTGAGCGTCCCGGCACCGGCTTCTACGTAAACGTCGATGTCGACGTAAAGGACGAAGCGAGCGGCCGCGTCTCGGGTACCCACAAGGGGGTGGCCGCATCCCTCGATGATCCGGGAGGCAGCGACGCGGCCTGGAATTCCTGGAACCCCCTCTCCGGAACACGGCTCAGCGAATTGATCGACTCGATGGGCCGCATCGTCCCCCGCCTTACCGTCGGCAGCCCCACCGGCGCCAGCCTCACGGGTTTTGCCAGGGGAAGGACCAATCCCCTGCTGGTAGATTTTGTCTTCAACGGAAAGAAAGGCGGAGGAGGTCGCCACCAGGAATACGTAACCGGCTTTGACCTTGGCGGCCTGGATCCTGCCGGGGTCTACAAGCTTGTATTCTATGGAACCTGGGAACCCCTTGGCGAAAAGAAGCAGGGCTCGGAGGTTCGAGTCCAGCATCTGGGCGGCTCCGGAAAGAAAAACATAGTCGGGCTGGAAACCGACCAGGAAGTTTTCTCCGAAGGCTTATCGCACGCCCTCTTCGAGGGACTGCGGCCGCTCCCTGATGGACGGATCAGGATCTCCTGGACAGCGGCCAAAGCGGACCGGAAAGAAAACCAGGGTGCCTTCAACGGCTTCACCCTCATCTCAAAAACCGCGGAAAAAAACCCTGAGATAAAGAGGCTCGGCGACAAGCTGCTCGCCTCGCTGAAGAAGTCCAAGGGCTTGACCTCGCTCCAGCCATCCCGGCTCGAACGGATTTTCCGGGGTTACCCCGGAAGCATTCGCCGGAAGTCCGCAGAACTCATCGAAAGCATGGCTGAAAATGACCGGGAAAAAACCGGGCGAATCGAGGGGTTCCTCACCCGCATGGAAGGCGCCAGCATCGAAAAGGGCCGGGAGCTCTTCTTCGGTAAGAAGGCCGCCTGCTCCACCTGCCATAAGATAGAGGAGCGTGGCGGGGACATTGGACCCGATCTTTCACGCATCGGGCAGATCCGCAGTTGGCGTGACCTGCTTGAATCCACCCTCTATCCAAGCTCGACCATCGTCAACAGCTTCGAGACCCACGCCATCGTCACCCGCGACGGCCGCCCGCTCACCGGTATCGTTCGCCACGAGACCATCGACACCGTCACGCTGGCGACTGCCCAACTCGAGGAGGTTTCGATCCCCCGCGCCAGCATAGTCCGCATGGAGCCCACGGCGGTCTCCCTCATGCCCCAGGGCCTGGACAAGAACATCGGCGACGACGACTTCCCCCACATCATCGCCTTCCTCAAGAGCCTGCGGTGAAACCGGGGACGCCGCGGCTCAGGCGTAGAGCTGTATCGTAGGCTTGACGATGACCTCGGGAACCGACGCGCGCGCCGGAAGCCTCGCCACAGCGACCACCATGGCTGCTATGTCCTCGGGCTGAAGAATACGGGTCTTGTGCTCGTCGCTGACCTTCTGTGGGCGATTGTCGAGAATAGGAGTGTCCACCTCGCCAGGGTAGACATTGGTGATGCGGATACCATTCTCACCCTCTTCGTAGCCCGCCCCGATACCAAGCGCCCGCTGAGCGAACTTGGACGCGCCGTAGGCGATTCCGCCTAGCGGAACAGGTCTCTTCCCGGCGGTAGAGCAAATATTGACAATCAATCCATCCTGGCGCTCGCGCATTCCCGGCAGCACGGCATGCATGCAGTTGAAAGGCCCCGTGGCGTTGACAGACATAACGCGGTCCCAGTCCTCCGGAGTGGTCTCGGCCATCGACCGCTCTCGAACATTGATCCCGGCGTTGATGACGATGATGTCGATTCCCCCCAGGGTCTCCTCCGCCCATGAGAAAAACTCGCCCGTGCTGTCACGGTCGGCCACATCGCAGGTCTTCGTCAGGACAGGAGTTTCTCCCGTATGCAGGGAGGCCGTCTCAACCAGCGGCTCTTCCCTGCGCCCGCAGATAGCCACATGGCTCCCCTCAGCGGCGAAGGCAAGGGCCACCCCGCGTCCGATTCCTGTTCCGCCGCCGGTAACGACGACTCTCTTGTCTTTAAGATCCACGATAGAACCCTCTCTACTTGCTGATGCGAACAACCGCCGGCGCAGCGGAACAGGAGCTATCCTGCATCCCTCTCATACGACCGGAAGCTGTAAGCATACTGGTTTTTTTCATCCGCCTCATGGCATTCTTCTCCCGCGAGCCGAAAGCCTTCGAGCACATCCGGCGGCAAGGACACATCTCCCTCTACCTCCGCCCCCACCAGGGTTACGTAGAGCCTGCTGGATGCGGGCAGGGCGAGGGCGTAAATGGAGGCTCCTCCGACGACAAAGACCTCATCATCTCCTGCCGCAGCCTCAAGCGCGGCATCCAGCGACTGAACCACGAGGCAGCCCTCAGCCTGGTATTCGGGATCACGAGTCAGCACGATGCTCGTTCGTCCCGGCAGGGGCCGGCCAATCGACTCCCAGGTCTTCCTCCCCATGACAATATGATGCCCCATGGTGAGAGCCTTGAATCTCTGTAGATCGGCGGAGAGACGCCAGGGAAGATCTCCGTCCCTTCCGATGACATAGTTCTCCGACATGGCCCAGATACACGACAACTTCATACCGCGACCGGAGCCTTGATGTGGGGATGGGGGTCGTAGTCCTTGAGCTCGAAGTCTTCAAACCTGAAGGAAAAAACATCCTTCACCTCGCTGTTCAGCTTCATGGCAGGCAGTCCCCTCGGCTCCCGCGAGAGCTGCAGCTTCGCCTGTTCTATATGGTTGGAATAAAGATGAACATCGCCGAAGGTGTGAACAAACTCTCCCGGCTCAAGCCCGGCAACCTGGGCTACCATCAGCAGGAGGAGCGAATAGCTGGCTATATTGAAGGGAACCCCCAGGAAGACATCAGCGCTTCTCTGGTAGAGCTGGCAGGAGAGCTTTCCTTCCGCCACATAAAACTGGTAGAGAAGATGACAGGGAGGAAGAGCCATGGACTCCAGTTCCCCTACATTCCAGGCGCTCACGATCAGTCGCCGTGAATCCGGGGTCTTCCTGATCTGCTCAATCACCTGTGACACCTGGTCAATGGTCCCGCCATCGGGAGTCCCCCAGGAACGCCATTGGTGTCCGTAGACCGGCCCGAGATTCCCATCTTCGTCCGCCCACTCATCCCAGATTCCTACACCATTCTCCTTGAGATAGGCGGTGTTCGTGTCCCCCTGGAGAAACCACAAAAGCTCATGAATGATCGAACGCAGATGCAGCTTCTTGGTGGTCAGCAGAGGAAAACCCCGGGCAAGATCAAATCGCATCTGGTGGCCAAATACACTGGTCGTACCGGTTCCGGTGCGATCACCTTTCTCGACACCTTCGTCAAAAATACGATTTAAAAGGTCCAGGTACTGTCTCATGATTCAGCCTTGGCTTCGGAGAATTTCCGTCAGGATAACCGGATCCTCACCCGTTTGTTCAGCATATTCCTCCCGGGTCGGGAGCAACCTTGTGAGAAGTTTTTCCTCGTGATGGAGAGCGATATCCTCGAGGCGATGCTCGACAAACGGATTCCGGAATCTTTCCAGCACCTCGCGGGCGAAGCCCTCCGCATCTTCTACCCGGCTACTGACCGTGGGCACTATCTCCTGAAAAAGAAGCTCGTGCAACCAGGAACCGATCTCGGGATCTTCCACAGCTTCTCTCACCGTCTCAAATTCAGCCGGCAAGGCCTTTGCCACCAGCGCCGTGTGCGCTCCGTTGAGGATCCTGACCTTGCGCAAAGCGTAAGGCGTCACATTGTCCACAGGCAGAACAGCCGGATGGGAAAACAGATCGAGCTCGCCATCCACCTTCTCGATCGCGAAAAGAGCGAAAGGCTCGCAAGCCACCAGCAGCGGATCTTCATCGAGCAGTGAATGCTCTTCGGGCGTCCCGGTGACAATCCGGTCAACCAGGTTCTCGTGCCAGGAGCATTCCCTCGCGGCCCAACGGAGAAAAACCGGCTCCGCACCCCAAAGCTCGCCAAGCCCCAGGACGAGCCCCCGCAACCTGCTGGCGTTGTGTTCGATAAGCTCGCAGGGAAGAATCGTCAGCCCCGGCAGGCCCGCCTCAAAGCGGGCCAGCAACACCTGGAGAAGCTTGGCGGGGAAAGAATTCGGTGGAGAAGAATCCGGCCTGTCGGACTCGTCCACCTCGTAACCCTTCTCGGTTGTATTTGACACCACGATCCGCAGCTCGGGCGAGCGAGCGAGCTCGAGCACCTCACCCCAACTCTCTCCCGCCACCAGGGCTCTGCTGATGCTCTCAACCCTCCTGGCCTCATCCATCCTCTCACCAGAGCGAAGACCACGCAAAAGCACATGGTATGCGCAGCCGGAGTTGTTCAGTTTTTCAACACGACTTCCAGGGGTCGACTGCACAACGACGACCTTGCCTGGATCCTCGCCCGCCTCGGCGGCCTCCTGCACGAAGAGATCGAAGAAGGCCCGAAGAAACTTCCCGGCGCCAAATTGAAGGATGGTCTCTTTTTGTCCGTTCATCATACCTTTACCGCAACCGTCTGTACCCACATTCCCATGCCGCTCAACCAGTCAAAAAACGCATCGCCGACTCCAGGGGACCACGCCGAAAAAAGCGGAGCCATGCGGTAGCGACGAGAACAGAAAACACCCAGACCGCGGCAATCCATGCCGCGGCCTCCGTCAGTTCCATACTACCCAATTTTCCCTGCACGAGTTCGTCCCCGACAATGAAGAAAGAGATAAAGACATGAGAGATGTAGAGGGTCAGGGCCATGCGCCCGGCGCAGGCAAGGGGGTGAAGAATTTTTTTTGCTCGGACTGACCTACAGACAAGAAAACACAACGCCACAATGCTGAAGGCCACGCCTCCTGCGGAGAGAACGTAGAGCGGCGCAGGAGGAAGGCTCTCCGCCTTCGCCAATTGTTGAAGTGCCGTGACAAATTCATCCAGGCGCCCGTGGCCCGGTTCTTCTGCTAAGGCGCCGGCCAGAAACCAGGCGAGGAGATAGCTGCAGACGGCAACCAGCGCTGAAGTGACCAGCACACGCCGGCTCATTCGACGATTTACGAGATCCTGCCGCCCAAGCCACATCCCGGCGAAGAGAAAGCCCAACCAGGGCAGAAGGGGATGAAAACCGTTGAACACCAGGTTTTTCACCAATTGCGAGGATCCCCAGAAATTCCTGTATTCGAGTGTTTCAAGGTTCCAGTCATCCCAGAAACCGCCGACAAGGTAGAGCAAGGTAAAGCCGGCAACCGATGCGCCCGTGAACACCCAGAGCCATCTCCCCGGCAGGGAGACAAAGGCCGCGGCGAAAAGAAAATAGAAACCGTAAAAATGAAGGATGTCCGCAGGCCAGATTTCCACCCAGCCGTAACCCAGCACGACCAGGAAGAGAGCACGCTTACAGAGAATGAAGCGAAAACCGGAGAGGCCGGTTTCCTTCTCCTTCGCCCGAGACGCCATCAAAGAGATCCCCGCCCCGGCCACGACCACGAAGAGCGCGGCCGCCCTCCCCGTGAAGACACCGGTGAGGCTATTCAGCCAGCCCGGCCCGGCCGGGTTGAGACCAGACAGGAGGATCCTGTAGTTGACGACCACCATCCCCAGGAAGGCGAGCCCCCGGGCAATATCATAGGCTTCGAGGCGCCCGGACGAGACCGTGACGCCTTCCCTCGATCCAGTCACCAGCTGCGGTCCCTCAGGCAATGAGCTGGTGAATCGGCTCGGCCCCTTCGACTCCGACGAGCTTCTGGTCTAGACCATTGTAGAAGAAGCTCAGCCGGTTGGGATCAAGCCCCAGTTGCGTCAATATCGTTGCATGGAGGTTCTTGACGTCGAAACGGTCCTCGATAGCGTGGGCCCCGAGCTCATCAGTCTTTCCAACACTGACTCCGCCCTTGATCCCTCCACCGGCCATGAACATCGTGAAGCCGTAGGAGTTGTGGTCCCGACCGGTTCCCTTGCCGTACTCAGCCGTTGGCTGGCGACCGAACTCGCCGCCCCAGACGATCAGGGTCTCATCGAGCATACCGCGCTGCTTGAGATCCTTGATCAATCCCGCGATGGGCTTGTCGGTATTGCCGGCATGGATACCGTGGTTACGCTCCAGGCTGCCGTGGGCATCCCAATTGTCATCGTTATGCGCCCCACCGGAGTAGACCTGGATAAAGCGAACACCACGTTCGACAAGTCTCCTGGCCAGCAGGCACTTGCGACCGAAGTCATCCGTCCTGGACCCATCGATACCGTAGAGGTCTCGGGTCGCATCGGTCTCCTGGTCGAAATCAACCGCCTCAGGTGCGTGCTTCTGCATGTTAAAGGCGAGCTCATAGCTCGCGATCCTCGCGGCCAGGTTCGAGTTGGTCGGATGCTGAGCGTAATGCGCTGAGTTGATGTCGTTGAGATTGTCAAGCAGGCGCCGCTGGACACCCTTGGTCATCCCAGGCGGCATGGCGAGATCCAGGATTGGAGTGCCGGTAGCCTTGACAACAGTGCCCTGGTAGGAGGCCGGCATATAACCGCTTGTCCAGTTCTTCGCGCCGCTGATGGGGCCGCCTTTCCTGCTGAGCATGACAACGAAGCCCGGCAGGTTCTGGTTCTCGCTGCCGAGACCGTAGGTCGCCCAGGTGCCGAGACAGGGGTTGCCGCTGAGGACACGACCGGAGTTCATGTTCAGCAGCGCTGAACCGTGCAGCGGAGAGTCGGCGTACATCGAATGGATGAAGCCGATGTCATCGACACAGGTTCCCAGGTGGGGAAAAAGATCGGAGACCATCTTGCCGCATTTACCGTAGCGTTTGAATTTCCACTTGGGACCAACAACCCTCCCCTTGTTCTTTCGGCCTCCACGGCCAAAGGTCTTGACCTCGATAGTCTTTCCATCAAGAGGATAGAGATCCGGTTTGTAGTCGAAGGTGTCGACCTGGCTGGGGCCGCCATACATGAAGAGGAAGATGACGTTCTTCGCTTTTGGTTTAAAGTGCGGCTGTTTGACCGAAAGAGGGTTCTCGAACTTGCTCACCCCATCGGCCGCCACCGTCTGGTCGGCAAAGAAGTTGCTGCCAAGCAGGCCCGCGAGGGCGGTACCCGTAAACCCACCACCGGTCTGCCAGAGAAATTCCCGGCGAGTCCGACCACAGAATTGGTTTCCGCCGCCATGCCTGTTCATTGAATTGCCCATACTTATAGTTTCACTCCTCAGTCGAGGTATACGAATTCATTTAGATTGAGAGCCAGCAGGCAAAAATACTTGAATGCCTGCTCAGAAGTCAGCTTATCTTTCACCTGGAAGTCATTGATTAACTTGATGCATTTATCGACCTCGTTCTTCACCGGCTTCCGGCAGAAGACACGGTTGAGGGCCGCACTGATTTTGCCTCGGACATCGTCACCGAATTCCTTCTGCAAATAGGCGGCAAACACGCCAGCCTGGTCGTTGAGGAACTTGCTGTTCAGCATGGTCAGAGCCTGGGTTGGTACCGTTGTGGTAAACCGCGAGGCGCAGCTGGAGTCCGTATCCGCCAGATCATGGGTCGAGAGCATCGGAGGTATCAGGGAGCGTTTGATGAAGATATAAACGCTGCGCCGTCTCTGCTCCTCAGGCGAAGACTTCCGCCAGACACCGCCGGGGCGGGATGAGGTCTGCAGGACCTCGCGGGGCACCTCGGGATAAAAACTTGACCCTAGGTATTTCGGGTTGAGCGTCCCATTCACCTTGAGAATCGAGTCCCGAATCTCCTCGGCCGACAATCTCCGCATATTGAAGCGCCAGAAGAGATTGTTAGCGGGGTCCGCGGCCAGGGCCTTCGGCACCGACTTCGAAGACATCATGTAGGCATTGGATGTCATCAGCAGCTTGTGGAAGGTTTTCAGCTTCCAGCCGCGGTTAACCATCTCAACGGCCAACCAGTCAAGAAGCTCCGGGTGAGTCGGCAGCTGGCCCAACTTTCCAAAGTCGCTCGGAGTAGGACAGATTCCCCTGCCAAAGTGGAACTGCCAGAGCCGGTTGGCGATCGCTCGAGAGCTCGTCGGATTGTCTTTACTGACCAGCCACTCGGCCAGGGCCCTTCTCTTGCCCGAGGTCTGCGAGTTCGGTCTCTGGGTTATTCGCGGCGCGACCGAGGTTAAAACTTCCGGGAAGCCGGGCTCAACCTTCTTACCCTGGATGTGAGGATTTCCCCTGAGCAGGATATGGGTAGGAGACCTCCCCTTCTCGGCAACGGCCATGGTGTCGTAGCTGGTAGACTTGGTCGTCTGTACAACCCCGCGGGCCTTGCTGTCCTGGAGCTTCGCCCGAAGCTCGTCATAGAGCTTCCTGTTCGCGCCGCCGATCAGCTCCTCTCCACGTCGTTTGATGAGCGAGGCGATGTCTTCACCGGTGAACTTCCCGGCCCGCAGACCCACATCGATATACTGTCCGCCGCCGGTCTGCTTGCAATGAACAGCGATGGTGTTCAGGCCGACCCCGAGAGCCTTGACCGCCGCCTGGGGAAGGCTGAAAGAAATGTAATCATTCCTGTGACCGGAGAGCTTCTTGACCAAGGCTCCGTTGATATACACCTCGGCATCTTCGTCGTGACAGATATCGAGGAATAGTGTTCCCGGCAGGCGATCGAGAGTGAACTCTTTACGCAGCCAGATACCAGGAGTCTTCCACTCGGTCCGCACCACCGCTCCCGGCGTGCCGTTGGTGCCAAAGCCGCCGGGGCCTTTTTTCCACCCCTTGGTCTTGTACCCGGGCCGTGCCCAGCCGCCAGCGGGCTTCTTGAGAGTATAGGACCAGCGCTGGGCATCTTTTTTCGACGTGCCAATGATGGTCGATTCCTGCGCCTTGGTCAGCGTGAGCCCGCGATCGGTAAAGCCGGGGCCCGACCACAGAACTGAAAGACGGGGCTCTTCGTAAGCGTTGAAATATTCGAGGCGAACGTCCCTGAGCCCGGCCTTCAAATCAGCCGCTGCATCTCCGGAATGCGAGCCTGCCCCGTCAGCCTCGAAGACCTTCTTGCCGCCAACCAGGAGACGGAGGCCCGCTGTTGAAGCCAACTTAAAGGAGTATTTTCCATCGGCGGGAACCCGAAGTTTACCTTCAAAAACCAACCCGATAGCGTGCTTACGCGAAGCCGGCCTCAGCGAAAGAAATCCATCAGCCAGCTTTCCCTCGGCCTCATGCTTGATGAGGTCAAAATCCGGAAGCTTTTTCCAGGTGTCCCGATAGAACTTGAAGGAGAGCTCGACGAGATCAGGCACCCGCACGCCCGCGGCCGTCTTGAGACCATCCTTTTTCATGAGGGCCAGCTTGAAGTTCTCTTCAAGCTGGAAGATCTGGTTATAGAGCCCGTTCTCAACAGCCTCTTTTTTCGCCAGTTCCTCCTTGAGCTTCTCGCTCTCGACGTTGTCCATGACCTTGCGCGTCGAGCGGTCGTTCATATTGGTCACGTCCTGGAAGAATGCGAGCAGGCGGTAATAGTCCGCCTGCGGAATCGGGTCCTTCTTGTGGTCATGGCAGCGGGCACAACCAACCGTCATGCCCATGACCACCTGGGTGGTCGTCGACAGCACACCGTCAAGCACATCATATTTGGCCAGCAACCTGTCAGCCGGCTCATCATTCCAGATCCCAAGACGGTAAAAGCCGGTGGCCGAGATGCTGTCCGCATCCACATTGTCCAACTCATCGCCGGCGATCTGTTCCATAACGAAACGATCGTAGGGCTTGTCCTCGTTAAAGGACTTGATGACGTAGTCCCGGTATCTCCAGGCATGCGCCTTATTGTTGTCTCGTTCGTAGCCATGGGTCTCCGCGAACCGCACCAGGTCAAGCCAGTGCCTGGCCCATTTTTCACCGTAGTGCCTGGACTCGAGCAGCCTGTCGATCAGAGCCTCCCACGCGTCGGGCGACTTGTCCTCCTGGAACGCCTTGACCTCGGCGGGGGTCGGTGGCAATCCAATCAGGTTGAAATAGGCTCTGCGAACCAGGGTCTCCTTACTCGCCGGAGGCGCGGGACTGAGTCCCTGCTTCTCAAGCTTCGAGAGAATGAACGCATCGATTGGATTCTTGACCCAGCCTCGGTTCTTGACAGCCGGAACCGCGGGCTTCGCGATTTTTTTCCAGGCCCACCAGGAACGATCCTCCGCTGTGATTCCGAAGGGCGCCTTTTCTTCCGCCTCACCCGCGGCCGACTCCGCCCCCGGGGTCCAGGGAATCCCCATCTTCACCCAGCGGGTAAGCAGATCGATCTCCGCCTGGGGAAGCTTCCCCTTCGGCGGCATCTGGTGCTCGTCATCCTTATAGGAGATCATCTTGAGAATCAGACTCTTTTCCGGATTCTCAAGATTAACGGCGGAGCCAACGACTCCACCCTTGAGCACGCTGCCGCGGGAGATCAGGCGCAGGCTGCCTTTTACCTTCTTCTTATCCCCATGACACTTATAACAACGATTCTCGAGAACCGGCTGAACTTCCTTCTCAAAGAACCCGATCTGCTCGGGCGTGAACTTGAGAGCTTTTTTATCCTCGGCCAGGGCCATCCCCGGCAGCAACAAGATCACCGCCAGGAGAAAGGATAAAGAGACTGAAAGAGTCGGCTTGATGCTGTTCATGAAGTGAACCTCTGCTCTATTCATAGGATCCTAATTTCCAACTCACTGCCGTATCGACAGAGCTGGTTATCCGCGGCTTGCAGCCGGTTACAATTTAGTGGATGTCGGGTTTCTTAACAAGTAAAGCTGCCGACAAGTTCGGATTTAGTCGCCGGAAAAATATCAGGAATCGCCTTCCGGGGCGGAGTAGACCTTCAGCTTCTCGATATAGGGCAGGGTCTCTGGCAGAACTCGCACACCGGTGGTGAACTTGATCTTTCTCCCCTTCTCGAGCTCATAGGTCAACTCGATAAAGAAGGCGGTCCAGCCCTTTTCAGGAGGACGAATACGTCCAATATAGACGCCCTTCCCATCCCCTCCAACCAGCCTGCTCTTCCAGGCCGCCCCGAGCGCCGCCAGCCTGAAATCGCGCGCATCGGGGTTGGTCGCCTGCCAGAGCCGCACCTCGACAGGCTGATCTATTACCGAGAGCCGGATCGAGCCGTCTTTTTTCATCTCCCAGGAAAACCTGGGACGCGCGACCCCTCGCGCGACCATCCCGGCAAAAACAGCGACTCCAGCCAGGCCGTCACTGCCGAAGAGAGAGTGGTCGGTGTTGGGAACGTAGCGCAGGTACTTCTCGCCCGAGAGCTGGTCAAAATAGAACCGAGAAGAATCCGGCAGAAAGAACTGGTCGCCCGCCGAGTTGATCAGGTACTTGGGCATCAGAAGACGGTCGAGATAATAATAAGGATCCACCAGTTGAATCAATCGCTGGTAAACAGGCTCATTTTTCCGTGCCATGACGCCCTGCTCCTCGTAGTCGCGCACCGCCGGCGCCCAGAACCCATAGGCGGAGTAGTGATGATCCATCGAAGGAATCACGTTCACCACATCGATGACGACTGGAATGATGGCTATCACCCGGGGATCGATGGCGCCGGCGAGCCATGTGGTCCAGCCGCGTTTGCTCGATCCCGTCACGACGAAACCACTGAGATCGAGCGGCTTCTCCAGGCCGGCAGTCCCGGCCGAGCCGAGCAGCTCTTCAACCGCGTCCATCGCGCGCACCGCGCTCTTGACCATCGGCCAGCGGGCCAGCCAGGTCTGATCGCCCGTGTCCATATACAGGTTCCAGGTGTGAGCCACGAGGTCATCTTCATATCGACCGCGGAATTCCGGAGCGAAGCCCAGGGGCTGGTTGGGCACCATGCCGAGATTGGCCACAACCATCCCGGAGGACAGCGCCATCGAAGCGCTCCTGGCATCATCATCTCCGGAGACTTCCTCCCCGTTGCTGCCCCCATCGATAATGAGAAGCCCAGGGGCAGACCTCCCCGAGTCGGCGAGCACAGAATCCGGCACGAAGACCGACAGCCGATGAGTCCAGAGCGTACGATCTACCTCCGCTTCCGTACGCCAGGTCTGCGAGACCAGCCGAAGAAGGTAATGACGGTATCCATCCCCGGCCTTTGACTCGAGCAGTTCCCAGGAGTAGCTGTCATCCCGCAGGTTGACGTACTCCGCCAGGGAAAGCTCTTTTTGTGGCCGCCGTGGAGCGCAGCCAAGGACGAAAAAAAGCGCTACGACAACCCAGAGCCTCTCACGGAGGAGAGGCCTCCAGCCCAGCCCTTCCGACAAATAGCCGCCACCAGCCTTCAGGTTCATCCACCAAAGACCTCCTGCAGGGCGGCTCGCATAACCTCGGGGTCGGGATCGACCCCGGTCCAGTACCTGAATCCCACCACTCCCTGGTTTACCAGCATGCCCAGCCCATCGAGAACTGTGCAGCCTCTCTCGGTCGCATCCCGAACCAGGCGGGTCCTGGGTGGATTAGGAATGACGTCCGCAACCACCATCCCCGCCTCCAGGGTCTCTACATTTAAAGGAACCCGGGCATCGACATCGGGAAAGAGCCCGATGGAGGTCGCGTTGACAACGATGTCTGTCCCGCCAGGAACAGAGAAATCTCCATCCCAGGGCACAAAAGACGCCTCCGCACCGACCTTTTCGACCAGCAGTTCGGCAAGCTCCTGGCCACGCTCAGCCGTCCGATTAACGACCGTAAAGCTGACCGCTCCGGCCAGCCCCATCTCTACACCGATGGCCCTGGCTGCCCCGCCGGCGCCCAGAATTACGACCTTCTTACCCTCGGGATCGGTAACCTCTCGCACCGACTGGACAAAGCCCTTCCCATCGGTGTTTTCACCTACCAGTTCGTCTCCTTCACAGACGATACAGTTCACCGCCCCCATCATCGCCGCGGACTCTCCAAGCCGGTCGAGATGCTCTATGACCGCCACCTTGTGAGGAATCGTGCAATTGCCACCACGGAAGTTCATCGCCCGCATACCTGTGACGGCATCTGCGAGGTCTTCCGGCTCAACCTCGAGCGAGAGATAGCGCCAATCGAGGCCGTGATGAGCAAAGGCCTTCTCAATCATGTACTGGGTAGGATTCTCTGCGATCGGCTTGCCGAAGACCGCCACCAATTCCTGCTTGAAGTTCCATTCTTTTGACATCGTATCGCTCCGGGAAACAACTCTCGTATAATCGACCGCTGAAGCAGGGAGGTTACCAAGCTGTCGGCGCTTTGAAAAGGCCCACCGCCGGATCAGGCCATGAGCTCGGTGATCGCCTCACCCTCGGCGATCACCAGCGGCCTGTCCTGTGTATCGTGAACCTCGGCGGCAGGATCGATGCCCATGAGCTGAAAGATCGTCGCGGCAAGGTCATCCGGCCGGACCGGGTCACGGCTGGGATAAGCGCCTGTCGCGTCCGATGCCCCGTAGATGTAGCCGCTCTTGACTCCCCCACCCGCCAGCAGAGCTGAATAGCATTGCGGCCAGTGATCCCGGCTCTTGTTTGCGTTGATCTTCGGAGTGCGTCCAAACTCTCCCATCCAGACCACCAGGGTGTCCTCGAGGAGCCCCCTGTCATCCAGGTCATCGAGCAGGGTTGGAAGGGTCTCCTCGGTGATCGGCAGGTGACGTTTCTCGATAATCGGAAACATCCTCGTATTATCGAACCCATGGGTATCCCATCCACCCGAGGTCGTGCTTCTTCCGCCGATGGTGGCGTCAAAATAGACTGTAATGAAACGCACCCCCGCCTCGACCAGGCGCCGGGCCAGCAGGCAGCCCTGACCATAGGTGTGCCGGCCATATCGCTCACGGACGTCCTCCGGCTCACGCGAGATGTCGAAGGCATCCCTGACCCGGGTTGAGCTCAACATAGCCAGCGCCTTCTTGTAATAGTCATCGAGACCCCTGGCGGATGCGGAATATTCAAGGAGCCTCGACTGCGAATCGATCAGCTTCTGCATCTCCCTCCTCCTCTTCAGGCGGTCGAAGGAGAGACCGGATGGCAGGCTGAGCTCTGGCAGCTTGAAATTTTTACTGTTCGGATCTTCCGAGATAAAGAAGGGATCATGCGCCTTGCCCAGGAAGCTCGCGCGCTGCCCCGGAGTGACCGAGCCATCACTGATCACGTGTGGATAGGAGACAAAGGTAGGCAGGTCACTCTTCTGTGGAGCCAGCTTGTCGACCACCGATCCGTAGGCTGGATAGAGACTGAGCGAGTCTCGCAATCTCTGGTCATCCCTTGGCGGAGCATGTCCGGTCAGCGCGTAATAGGCCGCCGAGTTGTGGTTCTTCATGGTGTGGTGCAGGCTGCGAACCAGGCAGATCCGGTCCATCTGTTTAGCCATCCGCGGCAGGTGCTCGCTGACCGGGAGCCCTGGAACAACGCTCTTGATGGGTTTGTGCGGTCCGCGGATTTCAGCGGGGGCGTCCGGCTTCATATCGAAGGTGTCGATGTGGCTTGGCCCACCGAACTGAAACAGGAAGATCACCGACTTGGCCTTTACCGCCGCGGCGGCTATGCCGGCTTTCTCCTCGGATCTCAGAAGACCTGGAAGGGTGAGGCCAAACATGCCCATCCCGCCAGCGGTGAGAAGACTGCGGCGGCTGAAGCCCGAGGCCGTGAAGCCACCGCAGGCGCCTGAAGATCCCCGCGATAAGATGCTATCCCTTGCTTTTTGTTTCATCAGTGTTTGCTACCTTCGAAGCAGAAATTCCTTGGAGTTCACAAGCGCCCAGGCGAGGTCCTCAAGCCCCGCGCGCCCTCCCCCGGACGAAGAGAAGAGCCTCCTGGCGGAGCTGGATTCGGCAGCACTCGGAGTTCGACCCAGCGCGCTCCAATAGAGCTCACCAATCAGCTCATCCTCCTTCAGACCTGAGCCTGACAAGGTCCCAAGCCTGTTGTCGGGGCTCGATATCATTTCGTGAAGCAACGGGCCGCTGACCAGGTGAAAAGCCTGGGCAAGATGAGTCTGCGACATTCGCTCGCACTCACAGGTCAACTGCCTCTCGGGCTTGCCGAAGAGCTTCAGGAAGACGTCAGCGTTGCTCGGCTTCTTATACCTGGGAAGGATCGCGTTGGTGCCCGGCAACTGAACCGCGCTGATCCCCCGCGGATAGCCGTTGAAGGAAGGTCGGACTCCAAGCACCTGCGCGAGTCCATCGACCAGTTGCTCGGCGTCAAGGCGACGAGGAACGACCCTGGCGAAGGCCGCATCAAAGCCGGCGTTTGACTCAACCGGCACCGAGCTCAGCTGGTAGGCGCTCGAATTCATGACAAGCCGGATGATCTTCCTGAGATCGAAACCACCCTTCTCAAGCTCCCCCGCCAACTGGTCAAGGAGTTCGGGATGGCTTGAAGGGTTCGTGGCGCGGAAATCATCCACTGGATCGACAAGTCCCTTGCCCATGAGGTTGAACCAGATCCTGTTGACGAGCGACCGGGAAAAAAAAGGATTCCCCCTGCTCACCACCCAGTCAGCCAGGAACTCAAGCGGGTCATCCCCCTCACCCGGTATCCCCTCAGCCGTGCCCAGCAGGCGAGGCTGCACACTGGCTCCATCCCTCGGATCCTTCAGTTGACCCTCGCGCGCAATCCAGACAACCTGCTCGCCAACAAAGGCGTTCTTGTCAAACCCATCCCGGCGCTTGTTCTCGAACACCTTGTAGCGTACGCGGGAGAAGAGAGCGGCCCAGCCGTAGTAGTCATCCTGGGTCCAGCGTTCGAATGGATGATTGTGACACTTCGCGCAGGCCAGGCGTACGCCAAGAAACACCTGGGCCGTATTCTCGGCCCGGCTGAGAACCTCGCGATTGGCTCGCAGATAGTTTGCCGCCGGGTTTCTGTAGGTGCTGCCGCGGGCGGTCAGAAGCTCCCGGGCAAAGGTATCGAGAGGTTTCCCCGAGGCGAGACTCTGCCGGATCCACCGGTGGAAAAGCTGTACACCCTTTCGGTCAAGCACCTTCTCCTCGTTACGAAGAAGGTCGCCCCACTTGAGCGCCCAGAAATCAGCGAAACCAGCGCTCTCAAGCAGTTCGTCAATCTTGCGCGCCCTCTTTCCCGGATTCTGGTCCAGGCTGAAGTCCCGGGCCTCGGTCGCGGTGGGCAACCGACCCGCGAGGTCAAGTGTCGCGCGACGCAGAAAAACCGTGTCGGCGCAGAGCGAGGATGAGTTCACGCGCAGGTCGCGAAGCTTACCGAAGATGGCCTTATCGATAAAATTCTTCTCCCGGGGTCCGCTCCACTTATAGCTCTTCGACGCTGGAACGAAGGCAACCCTGACCGGAGCCTGCAGGCCGAGGTACCTGACGAGAACAGTGCCCTCGCCAAAATCGGACCTGCGGAGAAGACCACTGGCGGACACAGCAACGGTCTCTCCTACCGGCTCATAGACCGCGAGCTGACTCACATCCCTCCTTGTCCCATCTGAAAAATACGCGTCGACGCGAATCTGCAGCTCCCTCTCCGGGTCGACAAGAACAACGAGCTGCTCGCCAGGACTGACCTCCAGCCGCTCGAGCTTCGCGGCACCTGAAACAGGACCCGGCGCGCCTGAACGAACCCAGTCCATGATGATTTCAAAGGGAGGATCACCTGCGCTGAAACGCCTGCCTCCCTCGTGCGGAACCCCGGCGGTGGGCTTGAGAAGTATCAGACTCCTTCCAGGGTTAACCAGGTCTACACGTCGGCCCCTGGAACCTCGCGTAAGCGCGACGTAATCGAGAGCCGGATCCTGGCCGCGAAGAGAGAGCTTGAAGCCCCCCTTGCCGCTGCGATTGCCGTGGCAGGTCCCCTGGTTGCAACCAGCCTTGGAAAGGACGGCCATGACATCTATGGAGAATTCTACCGGATGGGCTTCGCCTCCATAGAGCACGCCCCCACCAGGCGCCACGCCGCTGAGCGCGACCGCCAGGAGAATGAAGAGGAGCTGGTTTCGCATTGGCTGTTTCATAGGAT
>CBFHWB010000059.1:0-22543 GCA_965659285.1 Planctomycetota bacterium
CGGATGCCTTCGTGCGAATGGGACGAGTCTACTTTGAGATCGGCGATCTGAAGCAGGCGGATAAATTCTGCAAGCAGGTGCTGATCCTTGCCTCCGAGTTTCAGCTGAAATCGTACGAGGCCGATGGCCTGATGCTGGATGGAAACATCAAGGCCTACCAACTCGACTGGAATCTCGCGGAGAAGAGCCTCAAGCAGGCGGCTGATTCCTATGGAAAGCTCGGTCATAGAATTCGCCAGGCCTGCGCCCTGCTTGACCTGGCCGAGGCGAAGTTCGTCCGTGAATATTATGCCGAGGCTCTCAAGCTCGCCTCAAGAGCCCAGGTGATCGCCGAGGATGTAAGAGCCCTCGATCTCCAGGTGCGAGTTCTGACGGTCAAGGGGAACGTTCACAGGCACCTCAAGGGTGGAAATCCCGAGAAGGTTCGCGAGCAGTTAGGCAAGGCGATCGAGCTGAGCCAGAGACTGAGCGATATCAAGGTTCTCTTCGATCTTTACTACGCGCTGGCAAAGGTCCATCACACCGACCGTGAGTTTTCCGAGGCCTCGACCTATTACGGTAAGGCCGATGCGATCATCAAGCGGATTGCCGAGCAGATGCCCGAGGAACTGCGCTCCAGGTTCTCCGATGACCCCAGGCGCAAGATCTTCGCGGAGGACTTTCTCCGCTTTCAGAAGGAATCCGAGGCCAAGGGGCCGACTCTCGAGGGCCGTGACCGAACGGCATCCCACGGAGATCTCAGGGAACGCCCGGTGGGCTCCGATGATTACAAGGGCTTGCTGGAAAGCGTACTCTCCATCAACAGCAGGATGAACCAGCTGGACTTCCACCAGGACTGTCTTGGCGAGGCTCTGGAGCTGACCGGTGCCGAGCGCGGCCTCATCATGGTGGTTAATGACCGTCAATACGCGACCGTAGCTTCAGAAGGCTTTGGAGATGATTTCTCCGCGCATCCAGAGGCCTCCTCGGCGAGCCAGCTTGCCCAGGAGATCATCCGCCGTGGCCGCGGAGCTTACAGCAGCGGAGGTGAAGAGGAAGGTCACGGCAAGATGAGACCCCTCAAGGTTCTGCGGGACCGCTCTGTTCTCGTGATTCCTCTGAAGACGGAGGACCGGGTGCTCGGCAGCATCTATCTCGACCGGTTGAACTCCCTGGGCTCTTTTACGCCCAGGCACCAGGTACTGCTGGAGGCCTACGCTCTCCAGGTCGCCGTCGTTCTTCAGAATCGTCGCCAGCTTGATGTGGCGATCCGTGAGCCGGTTACGGGATTCTATACGCCCAGCTACTTCCTTGACCGTCTCCGCGATGAATACAGGCTCTTCAATCTGCATGACAAGTCCTTCTGCCTGGCGGGCTTCTATCTTCCCGTGCTTGAAGATTCCGTGGGCGAAACCCAGAGCGGTCTCGGGGACAAGCTGGCAAAAGAGATTGCCTCGGTCGCCAGCGGAGCGATCGTTTGCTGGGGTAACCCGGTTCTCTACCTGCTCTTTCGGGATACAGACCTGGGTGTCGCTGAGCAATACACCATCAGGGTGCAGGAGAGGCTGCAGAACCTGCTTGGCGAGGATGTTCCCTACGAGGCGCTGCCGGTCGAGCGCCGCTATCAGCTGGGTTCGGATATTTATTTTGATCTGCGCCGCAAGCTGCTTCCCGAAGAGTGCGATCACAAGACGCTCACGGATCTTCGCCAGATCCTCGCCAAGGATGTAAAGCTCAAGGAGGCCAAGAGAATCCTGGAGCGTCAGATCATCGAGAGCACCCTGCGCAAGACCAACGGCAACATCACTCATGCCGCGCGGGAACTGGGAATCCATCGTCCCCAGCTCTCCAACTATCTGAAGAAATACGGGCTGAACAAAGAGCGCTTCGAGAGTTCGATTGATACCTCTCGCATCTCTCCGATAGAGAACTGAGAAAGAGTCTTTCAGTCGTTTCCCGGAGCCTGTCCGGGAAATAAGGCGCTGAGCTCTTCCTTACCAGGCTGGCCGCCGAATTCGGAGAGCTCAAAGGCCTCGGCGAAGGTGACCTCCGCACCGTGCGCGCTTCCATAGGTCTCGATCAGTCGCTGGCGGCACGATTCGGCCGGCCGCTCGAGGATCTCACCCCAGGTATTCTGCAGCCATAGAAGACGCTCACCGGCTTCGGTGGGAACGTCCTCTGTTCCAGGCCGCATATTGTAGGCAAGCCATTCGTAGAATTGGGATTCGTGACAGTCGAGCGCGCGCCATTTGCGTTCGGCGACAGAGTCAATATCTACCGCCACGTCAGCCCGGAAGGGCGCGGGCCGGGTAAATTCATCGAAGAGGTAGGCGATGACCGGGTTGCTTTCAAGGTGGGGAACCTCGGGGCAGACGAGGGGAACGGTGACCATGTACGCGGCATCCTGCACCAGGGTCGAGGTGTAGCGGTGGTCGGGGTGGTAATCGTTTGGCCTGTGGGTGAGGATCAGGTCGGGGGCTGATTTCCGCACCCTGCGGATGAGGTCCAGGCGGTTCTCGAGGCTCGGAACCAGGCAGCCGTCATCGTGATCCAGGATTTCGTAGCTCACCTTGAGCACGCCCGCCGCCCGCTCGGCCTCTTCGCGTCGGCGTTTCGCAAGCTTGTCCGGAGTCTCCCGGTGGTGTCCGGCGTTGCCATTGGTCATTGAGATGAAGGAGACCTGGTCGCCGCGGTCGCTCCAGAGCGCTGCGCAGCCTCCGGCATAGATGTCGCAATCATCCGGGTGGGCGCCGATAACGAGGATCTTTTTCATGATGATCTGGATGCCGTGGTAAAAGCCTTTAAGAATATGACAGCCATGATACCAGTAGACCGGTTTGAGCCGGCACCCCTTTACCAGCCGAGCGTCTATCCCGGATTGAGCCCGGCGGCATCATTTCTCCACCTTGGTGACACGATCGAGCTTCTGGGGAAAGACCTGGACCCTGGCCGGCTGGATCGTGAGCTCTCCGCGCGCGGTCACAGGGCGCTTGGCGAGCGCCAGGCGGTTCTCTGCAGCGGTTCCAACGCATGCCCGGCCCAGGTCCGGGCGAAGCTTGCCGATCTTTCCGGGGATCTGTGTGTCCCCTTTCTTTTTGTCGAGTTGGAAGGCGCGGCGCCTGTTTTCGCGGCCCACGCCTCGAGCTATGGTGTTATCCCGGCAACGCTCGATGATGTGGGCGCCTCATCCCGCTGCCATCTCGCCTATTTCACCGAGCGGCAGCTCACCCGGGTGAATGCCAGCGAGGGACCACGGTACGAGCTCTGCCGCATCGAGAGCCTCCGGCTCGACTGGAACGGCATCGAGCTTGAAGACTCGCCCCTGGCGTATCTTGCGAAGAGCGGGGTGCTCTGTCTCGATGGGGCTCCCGCTCAGCTCGCGCATTACGACCAGCGGTCCCTGCTGGAGAGCCTGTTCAAGGAGCTTGGGCCTGACAACTCCGTGGGCGAACTGGAAGATTTTTTCTCTTCGCCGGGAGAGCTCTACAGGAGCCTGGGGGACGAGATCCTCCGGGCGGGTCTCTGGCGCCCGCATCGGATGGCCCAGGCCCCCATCCGCTGACGCGAGAAGCTCAGCTGGCTCCCAGCTTTTCAAGACAGCCCAGCAGCCAACGGTATTCCCGCGAGATGCCGTTGATCAGCTTTTCTTTTCGTTTTTTCCCGCCGGCAAGAATGGGCCAGGTGTAGGTCTCGAAGACGAGATGGGAGCAGGAGCGTTTCTTGACCACCTCCCGCAGCGCCAGCTCGGTATCATCACGGGTCGTGTACAGGCGGCGGTATCGCTTGAGATAGAGCGGCACGTGGAAATGAGAGCGCAACTCGGCAACGTCGGGGTGCTCTCCCCTGGTGAGCCGCCTCGGCAGCTGGCCGAGGTCGGTGCCTCTCCACGTGGTCCGTCCGGCCTTGTCGGCGCCGCAGAACTGGTGGAAGTATTTTGGTTCGTCCATTCCCCGGAGATCCTTGAAGGCTTCCGGTGAACGGTAGGGATTCCTGAGAGCGACCGCGTTGGTTACGTGGACCTTGCCAAGCTCGAGGCCGGCCTTCTGCAGCTGGCGGAGATTCGAGACCTGGCCTTCAAAGAGAACCGAGAGATGGCAGGTGTCGATATTGACGGTAAAGACTCTCCTGAGATCGGCTTCGATTCGGCTCTTCGTCCCTCTCTTCTTCCACCTTCGCAGAGCGAGCGGGCAGAGGTATTCTTCGAAGAAGGAGATGACATCTGCGGCCGTTTCGAACGTCGTCTCCGGCTCCGGCTCAACGGCCAGCACCATGGGTCTGCCGGTCGCCGCCTCGATATCGAGGAAGGCCTCCAGGGTGCTGAGGTAGTTGGCAGCAAGCTTCCTGAAGACGGCGGGTGTGTGACCGTGCCCCCGGAAACATCCTCCGAGAGTGCTGATCGAGACCTTGATTCCCTCCGGAGCGATCTCGTCGACGATGCGGCCGATCTTCGATGTCCAGCTCGCTCGCTGCGGGCTTCCCCATGATGGCTGGTAGACAGTCTCCTTGACTCTTCGCGCATGAAAATCGCTGAGGGGATAGGCGTTTACCGAGAAGAGGACCAGGCCGGACTCCTCCAGGTAATCTCGAAATTCCAGCCGCGCCTTCCGGGTCGCGAGATCCTTAGCCGAGCCGATTCCCAACCGCAGCTCGAGGCCGCAGGGTCCGGATCCGAAGACGCGCTTGCGAATTGGGATGGTGTATTCTTCAAGGGAGCGGTAGACCGCCTTCATGTCTTCGCCCGGATGGACATTCGTGCTGTAGCCGAGTTGGAGCGGGAGCTTTTTTCTACGGGTATTGGTCATGGTGTGAGGAGAGGCATCCGGCTTCTCGCCCTATCGGTCATCGAATCAGAATTCGCGGGTTCCCTGATTTTACCTGGAAGCGATTCTGGCGCAAGCGGGGCGCTTTATTTCCTGTCGGGGCTTTTCGAATAGTCTCTGGAAATCGGTCGTCAAACAAGAAGACGCCTATCCAGCGGTTTTTGGGGATAGTAAGGCATTACGAATATTCTCCAATTGCTCAATCAGATACCGGATTGGGTCGATAATGTGAGAGTGAGCCATATTTTCCGGAGCAGCTCGTATGAAGACGGTCCTTGTTACTGGAGGGGCGGGTTTTATCGGTAGTAACCTGGTTCGGCTGATCCTCGCCGAGGAGCCGGACACCAGGGTGCTTACCTACGACCTTCTTACCTACGCGGGAAACCTCGACAATCTCAGGAATTGTCTCGAGGATCCACGACATGATTTTGTCCGGGGAGATATCTGTGACCGCGAGGCCGTTACGGAGGTGCTTGGCTCGGGCAATATATCCGAGGTCATCCATCTCGCCGCCGAGAGTCACGTTGACCGTTCGATTCTCGGTCCGCGGGGTTTCGCCGAGACGAATGTTCTCGGTACGGTCGTTCTTCTCGAGGCCGCGCGCGAGGCTGGCGTCAAGCGATTCATCCAGGTCTCTACCGACGAGGTCTACGGGTCACTGGGCCCAGCTGGCAGCTTCAGCGAGGAGAGTCCCCTTGCTCCCAGCTCACCCTATAGCGCCTCGAAGGCTGCGGCGGATCATTTCGTCGAGGCCTTCGGCCGCACCTTCGGAATGGAAATTCTCATCACCCGGTGTTCAAACAACTATGGTCCCTGCCAGTTCCCGGAGAAGCTCATTCCCCTGATGATCCGCAATGCCATGAATGATGAGCCCCTGCCGGTTTACGGAGATGGTCTCCAGGTCCGTGACTGGATTCATGTGAGTGATCATTCAAGCGCTCTTCTTGCTGTGCTGAGGGGTGGCCGGCCGGGTGAGGTCTATAATATAGGCGGCGGCAATGAGAGGACGAATCTCGAAGTGGTTCGCTCGGTGCTCCGGCTTCTCGGTAAGCCGGAGAGCCTCATTCGCCATATAGATGATCGGCCGGGTCATGACCGACGCTATGCGATGGATGCCTCAAAGATCCAGGCCGAGCTCGGCTGGCAGGCCGGGGTGGGGTTTGAGCAGGGTCTTGAAGATACGATTCAATGGTATATGGACAACGCCGGCTGGCTTGACTCGGTTGCCACCGGCGAATACAGGGATTTTTACTCGGCCTGGTATTCAGGCGGCAGGACGACAGGATAAGGTGTGAGGGGCTTTTATTTACCTCTTCCATAAGGAATTAGGGCCATTGCGGCTTCCTGTTACAATCAGGTATCGATGAAGAAAAGATCACTTCTTTCCAGATTTTTCCGGCGTGAGAGGCAGATACCTTTTTCCATCAAGAGCGTTCGGTCTTTCTACCTGAGTCTGATGGGCCGCTATTGGTATCTGCTGGCCTTCATGTCGATATTTACCCTGTTCTACAGCGCGATCACGGCGCTGCGGCTGGGCTTCATCTCGATCGTGGTCGATGGCCTGCCGACGGTGGAGGATGGAAGCAAGGGACAATTCGCCAAGTATCTCATCATGCTGTGGGATTGGGGTTTGCCGCAGGTGGAACGAACAGACAGTAATCTGCTGATCTTTCTCGGCGCGATGATCTGTTCAATCGGTCTTTGCGCGGCGGCGTTTTATTATCTCAAGGAGATGATCGCCCAGCGGATGGTCGTTCATATGCTCGTCGATACCCGCAAGGCGCTCTTTCGTCACCTGGCCGGCCAGTCGGTCTCGTTCTTTCACAACAGGCGCTCCGGAGACCTGCTGTCGCGTGTGACCAACGACGTTTCGATTGTTCAGGAATCTCTGCTGGGGATCTTTACGGCCATGCTCCAGCAACCCTTCCTGGTGGTGTCCTATATGGCGACAGCCTACCTTGCCAACAGCCTGCTCTTCTGGTGCACGATCCCGGCATATTTCTTTATCATCTATCCCGTCATGAGGGCGAGCCGCAAGGTTCTGCGTCACAGCCGCAAGAGACAGAAGAAGCTCGGGCTGATCACAGATGCTCTCCAGCAGCTCTTCGGCGGAATCCGGATCGTCAAGGCCTTCGGCATGGAGGAGCGTGAACTGGCTGAATTCGGAGAGAAGAATCGTGAGTTCAAGAGCTCGTTCCTCAAGAGCAAGAAGGCCAGGGTGGTCGGACGCACGGTGCAGGAGCTGCTTTTCAATCTCGCGCTTGCCGGGTTGCTGATTGGAGGGAGCTTTCTCATTACCAGCGGCACCCTCACGATTGGAGATTTCTGCGGATTCTGCATGGCTCTCATCATGCTCTTCCAGCCGGTTAAGAAGATGTCCCAGTCCTGGAATACCGTCACCGAGGCCCGCCCCGGGGTTGAGCGCGTTCTCGAGGTTCTCAACGAGACGCCGGAAATTCGCGATGTGAGCGATGCGGTCGCTTTTCCGGAGCGCTTTGAAAAGATCAATTTTTCCGGTATTGGCTTCACCTACCGATCGGCTTCCGCGGAATCGGAATCCGCCGGTCGCCTCTCGGCCGCGCTCAAGGACATTGACCTCGAGGTCGCGGAGGGGCAGGTCGTCGCCCTCGTTGGGCCAAGCGGCAGCGGCAAGACGACCTTTGTCGATCTCGTCGCCCGTTTTTACGATCCGACCGAGGGCGGGATCATTGTCGATGAGGTCGATATTCGCGACTTCCAGCACGCGTCCTACCTTGAGAATATCGCCATCGTTTCCCAGGAGCCGTTCCTTTTCAATACCTCCATCATGGAGAATATCCGCTATGGCCGTGATTCGGCCACCGACGGGGAGGTGATGCAGGCGGCGAAGGTGGCGAACGCGCACGAGTTCATCATGCTGCAGGAGGATGGTTACGAGACCGAGATCGGCGATCGCGGAATGAAGCTTTCAGGAGGTCAGCGCCAGCGACTCACAATCGCCCGGGCTATGTTGAAGGACGCGCCGATACTCATTCTCGATGAGGCGACCTCCGCTCTCGACAGCGAGTCGGAGAAGGAGGTGCAGGCGGGCATCAACAACCTCATGCAGCGCCGGACTACGTTCGTTATCGCTCACCGTCTCTCGACGGTCACCGGGGCTGACAAGATTGTCGTTCTGGACAATGGACGCATCATGGAAACCGGCACCCATGAGGAATTGCTCAAGCGCGAGGGCAGGTACCATAGCCTCTATACCTCGCAGAACCCTGATTACGCGCTCGACAGGCCGTCGCCGATGGCTGCCGACAAGGAGCCTTCTTCGGCCGTGGCGGCACCCGCAGCCGAGCAGGAGGAAGAGACTCGGTCCTGAGGCCCGGGTTTCTTTCTATAGGTTGCCCAGGATGTCTTCCATCTCGTCAAATACCCGGTGGATCTCCTCATCGGTGATGATGTAGGGCGGCAGGAAATAGAGAACGTTGCCCAGCGGCCTGAGGAGTATGTCCCTCTTGAGGAACTCGGTGGCGAGTCTCGGTCCGATGGAGTCGAGGTAGCCGCCGCCTCCAGCGTTCTCCGGTGCTACATCGAGAGCGGCAAGAGTGCCGATGCAGCGCGTATTGCTGACTGGGGGGAGGTCTTCAAGCTTTCGCAACCGCTGGCTGAAGAGCTCCTCTATCTCGGCGATTCGCGGAAGGATTTTCTCTTCTTCGAAGATGTCGAGGTTCTCCAGAGCGATGGCGCAGGCCAGCGCGTTGGCCGTATAGGAGTGACCGTGAAAGAAGGTCTTGCCCCTGTCCTCGCTGAGAAACGAATCGTAGATCTTGTCGGTTGAGAGCGTAGCGGCCAGCGGCATGTAGCCGGCCGTGAGCGCCTTTGAGAGGCAGATGATGTCGGGGACGATCGGTCCGTGTTCGCAGGCGAAGAGCGGGCCGGTACGACCGAAGCCGGTAAAGACCTCGTCGGCGATCAGGATCGTCCCGTGACGATCGCAGAGATCCCGAATCTCGACCAGGCTGGCCGAAGGCCACACGATCATTCCCCCGGCCCCCTGCAGTTTCGGTTCGATGATAACGGCCGCGACCTTGTCTCCTTCGCGCTCGAGTATTTCCTCGAGGCTGCCGTCTCCGCCAGCCTCGAGACTGGCGGCGGGCGCGGTGTCGCGGGATTCCTTTCGGACGCAGTTGAAGTGACGTGTCGGGAAGAAGAAGGGCGAGAAGTTGGTGTGGAATACCGGGGAGCCCCCAACCGCCATGGTTCCGAAGGTGTCGCCATGGTAGGAGTTGGTCATCGAGACGAAGAGGGTCCGGTCTTCCTGCCCCTGGTTTCTCCAGTATTGGGCGGCCATCTTCAGGGCGACCTCGACGGCGGTCGAGCCATCGTCGGAATAGAAGCAGTGGTCGAGTCCGCCGGGGGTGATGGCCGCGAGCCTGGCGGCCAGCTCAGCCGCTCCCGGGTGGGTCGCTCCGGCGAAGATAACCTGCTGGAGCTTTTCCGCCTGGCGGGCCAGGGCCCGGTTGAGTCGCGGGTTGGAGTGTCCGAGTGAGTTCACCCACCAGGAGGAGATTCCATCGAGGATCCGCTTTCCCTCGGAGGTGTGGAGATAGACACCCTCAGCGCGCTCGATTCCAAGCGGCGGGGGGGCGGTGAGCATCTGGGTATAGGGATGCCAGGCGTGAGCCCGGTCGGCTTCTTTCCAATCTGTCATGGACCGGAGGATACCTGCGCGCGCCGGTTTTTTTCATCAAGATTTCGAAAAGAGATACCTTGAAGGCGCATTTTTTCACGCCTCGAAGTAGCGTTTGAGCCGTGCCCGCGGATCAAATTTTCGGGCGGCCTTTTCGATTGAGGCTCGGCCGAGCCGAGGCAGCCACTCAAGCTCGGCGGTTACCTTGACGTCTCCATATTTCTCGATGGCGGCCTTGTTCTCCTTGTCCCTGGGACCGACCATGACGACCCCCGCGAGTTCCAGCTTTCGCTTGCGGAGAGCCTCAAGGCTCAGCAGGGTGTGGTTGATGGTTCCCAGCCCGCTTCTCGCAACCAGCAGGCAGGGCAGGTGCATGTCCTGGAGCAGGTGGGAGAGGAGGTAGCCCTGGTCCGTGATCGGCACGTGGAGACCCCCGATACCCTCGACTACCAGGTTGCGGCGGGGATCATCGAGGGCATGCTGCACAAGCTTTCCGAGGATCAGCTCGGGGTCGATCGGCCTGGCTGCCAGCCGCGCCGCAAGATGGGGAGAGACGGGCGGATCATAGAGGTAGGCCTCCTCGAGTACCTCGACCCGGTGTCCGACCCATCTGCGGACCAGCCCGGTGTCGGTGTCGCCATCGGCGCCGGTGGCCATGGGTTTCCAGTACGCCAGCTTGCGGTGTCGGGCGTAGCGGGCGAGCACAACAGCGCTGACAACCGTCTTCCCGACCTCTGTATCCGTTCCGACGACAACCAGGCTCATATCGCCTCCTTCCGGGCGAGAAGCTCGATCAGCGCCGAGGCCAGCCTGTCGATGTCGCTTTCGCTATGATCTGCATGTACGGAAATCCTCAATCGTGAGCTTCCTGGAGCGACGGTCGGGGGGCGTACGGCGCGCACATCGAGCCCGGCCTGCTGGAGCCGGTCGGCGGCCTCCAGCGCGTCCTCGTTGCCGCCTACGATCACCGGCACGATGGGACCGCTGCTGCCTGAGCAGTCCAGTCCGCCGCCGGCCAGGGCATCCCGAAGTCTCCGGGCCAGGGAGTGAACACGGGCGCGCGGCCCAGGGTCGGTGCAGAGCTCGATTCCCGCCGCCATCATCGCCAGCAGCAGGGGTGGTGTAGCGGTGGTGAAGATGAACGGTCTTGAGCGGTTGACGAGCCACTTTACCAGGGTGTTCGAGCCGGAGACAAAGGCGCCGAAGCCGCCGAGGGCTTTGCCGAAGGTCGAGACGATGGCGGCGCAGCGCCCCTCGATGCCGTATTCTTCCGCGAGCCCGGAGCCGCGTTCGGATCCGAAAAGGCCGGTGGCGTGAGCGTCGTCGACCAGAAGCGGGGCGGAATATTTTTCGGCCAGGGCCGCGTAGCGCTCCAGGGGCGCGATGTCTCCATCCATGCTGAAGTAGCTCTCGGTCACGATGAAGGTTCTGCCGCCCGGGTGTGGGCGCGTCAATTCCCGCTCCAGGGCGTCAATGTCCAGGTGGGGGAAGATGTGCTTTCGGGCTCCGCTGAGGCGCAGGCCGTCGATGATGCTGGCGTGGTTGAGCTCATCGGAGAGAACCCTGTCCTGGGGGCCTAACAGTGAGGTCAGCAGGCCGAGGTTGGCCTGGTAGCCGGTTGGAAAGATGAGAGCCGCCTCGGTACCCTTGAACTCGGCGAGTTTTTTCTCGAGCTCGAGGTGGGCCGGGTGAGTTCCGCGCAGCAGCCGCGAGGCCGGGGCGGACAGGATCTTTTCATCCAGTCCCGCGCGGAGCCTCTCCCTGAAGCGCTCTGCGGTTGAGAATCCAAGGTAGTCATTCGAGGTGAAATCGACCCCTCCTCCGGGCTGGAGAGATCTTGCCAGCCCATCCGCCTCAATTTTTTCCAGGGCGTCTTGAAGGGACTTTTCGAGGCCGCTCATGACTCGCCGGCGATGGGCGCGGCGGAGTCCTTGCGCGGACGCATCCCAAGACTCTCGAGAAGTTTCTCATCTTCATTTTCGCTCGGGTTGGCCGCGGTCAGCAGCGTCTCGCCCGCGAAGATGGAGTTGGCGCCGGCGAGGAAGCAGAGCGCCTGGGCCTCGGTCGACATGTCGATCCGTCCGGCGCTGAGGCGGACCATGGAACCCGGCATCATGATGCGCGCGCAGGCGACTGTGCGGACCATCTCAAGAGCCTCGATGGGCTCCTGTTTTTCCAGCGGTGTGCCCTCGATGGCCATGAGCGCGTTGATCGGTACGCTCTCGGGATGGGGTTCGAGTTCCGAAAGCACGCAGAGCATCTCCAGGCGGTCGGAGATGCTCTCTCCCATGCCGATGATTCCTCCAGAGCAGACGGTGATACCGGCGTCGCGAACATTCTTGATCGTATCGAGCCTGTCCTGGTAGGTCCTGGTGGTGATGATCTTATCGTAGTATTCCGGTCCCGTATCGAGGTTGTGGTTGTAGGCGCTCAGGCCGGCCTCGGCGAGCCGCTCAGCCTGCCCCGGTGTGATCATCCCCAGTGTGCAGCAGGCCTCCATGCCGAGCTCTCGTACGCCGGCGACCATCTCGAGAACTTTGTCGAAGTCTTCACCATCGGAGACCTCCCGCCATGCGGCGCCCATGCAGAAGCGGCTTGCGCCGTTGGCATGAGCTTCCCTCGCCGCGCTGAGAACCTGGTCTACCGCCAGCAGAGGTTCTCGCTCGACCGCGGCCTCGTGGTGAGCGCTCTGGGGGCAATAGGCGCAATCTTCCGCGCAGCCGCCTGTCTTGATGCTCAGGAGGCTGCAGACCTGGACCTCGCAGGGGTTGTGGAACGCGCGATGGACTGTCTGGGCCTGGAAAAGAAGCTCAGGCAGAGCCTGTTCGTAGAGCTCCCGGGCCTCCTCCAGGGTCCAGTCATGACGCGTCGAGGGTCGATTTTCTTTCATATTTTCATGTCTCGTGAGGGCAGGTTAGCCCATAGGAAGCCGCAAATCAGTCACCATCTTGGCCTTTTTGTACCCTTCAGATAAACCTCCCGGGTGCCGATAACCGAAGAGGAGAGAAGCGTATGATGCGTGAAACAAAATCGGCACCAAGACTGCACCGATCGATCTGGTATATGGGCGCCAAGTCCCGTCTGATCCCGGGTTTTCTCGAGCGAGTGCTGGCTGATGAGCTTCCCCCCGGTGGTACCTTTGTCGATCTTATGAGCGGTAGCGGCGTCGTCAGCGCCTGGTGCGCCGGCATGTACCGGGTCATCTCAAACGATGTGCAGAGCTATTCCGCCGTGATCGCCCGCAGTCTCATTGGTCATTCTCCCGGGACGCGGGATGATTTTCTCTCGGCGCTCGATCCCGAGGCCGATCTCGCGAGGGCCTACGAGGAGAATTATGCTCGGCTGGCGGGGTATTACGAAGCCGCTCTTGAAGAGGAGTCCGGTTTTCTGGATGCATATGAAAGAGGACGGGCGGATGAAGCCTGGGCGGCAGGTTACAGGGAGTATCTCCATGCGTCTGCGGCACTCTATCCGGGAGTCGCGGAGGCGAGCGTCGCCGAGCCTTTTCGAAGCGCCCTGCCCCTGCTGAGCGACAGGGAGTCTGCAGCGGGAAACCCGGCCTGTCTCGCGACCACCTACTACTCAAATGTATACTTCGGCCTTCACCAATCCCTGCAGCTCGATTCAATCAGGGCGGCGATCGACGCCGTCGATGAGGGGGATCCCTGGCGTGAGCTCAAACAGACTCATTACCTGAGCGCCCTGTTGCACGCGGCCTCCGTCTCTACCTCGGGCACCAGCCACTTTGCCCAGCCCCGCCATCTCTCCAAGGATAGCGAGTTGCAGGCCATGGCCAAGCGCCGGTTGACGGATCTCCGGGAGTCGCAGCTCGAGTACAGCGCCGCGATCGCCCAGACTGTTCGAGAGACGGTATTTACCGAGGGAAACCAGGTCTTCAACTCGGATTATCGCGAGCTCCTCGATGAGGATGGTGTCTTTCAGCTTCCCGAAGGTCCCGGGCTGGTCTATCTCGATCCGCCCTATACGGCTGACAATTACTCGCGGTTCTACCATGTGCTCGAGGTGATCACGCGCTATGACTACCCCGAGTTGAAGCGGGGCCGCACCGGCGGGATCCTGCGCGGCCGCTACCCGGTGCTCTCCCATCGTTTCCGTTCGGACTTTTGCAGCCCGGCGAAGGTCGAGGATGAGTTCCGGATGGTTCTGCGGGCCGTCGCCGCCAGCGGAGCCAAGCTGGTGATCAGCTACTCATCACCCACCGGCCTGTTGCTGAAGGAGTTTGTCCGCCAGGATTCAAGCGAGCCGCTCGAGAGGTTGAGGCGGCTGTGTGAAGATTTCTTCGAGGGGGTCGAGATCCTGAAGCGGCCGACGATGCACTCCGGCCAGGGGGATTCGAATATCGCCATCGATGAACTTCTGGTGATCTGCAGTCGGCCTCACTCGCGCAGTCGGGCCTCGTAGCCCGCGGCTTCGAGCTCTTCAAGAGCCTGCAGAGCCTGCTCGCGCGTACCAAAGGCTATGCGGACGCTCCCGGTTTCTCCTTCACGGACCTTGACGACGCTCATGTCCTTGATGTTGAGACCCTTGCTGTAGAGGTGTCCCGATATGTCGGCGATCATCCCGGGGCGGTCTTCAACGACCACCCGGAGATCCCAGAGCCGTGTGAGGAAGCCCTTGGTGTCCCGGGGAAGCGCCGAGCGCGTTTCGCGCGCCTTTTCGAAGCTCTGCTCGAGGTCTTCGATATCGAAGTCCTCGATTCTCCCTGAGAGTCGCTGGTTGAATTTTTCCAGGAGACCGCGAATCTCCGCTGTATTACTGGAGAGAATGTCCTTCCAGATAGCGAAGGGGCTCGAGGCGATTCTCGTCATATCGCGGAAGCCCCCAGCGGCCAGGTGGACGGCTTTCTCGCTGTCATCGCCGAGCTCATCGAGGGAGTTGACCAACTCGACCGCCAGGATCTGCGGCAGGTGGCTGATGGCGGCGGCGATCAGGTCGTGCTTCTGCGGCGTCAGCACGATCACGCGGGCTCCGGTGAGCGAGATGAAGGCGCCGAGCCTCTGGACCTCGGGAGACTCTTCACCGCGGGGCGGGGTGAGAACGTAGATGGCGTTTTCAAAGAGAAGCGGGTCGGAGGCATGGACTCCCCGCTCCTCGCTCCCTGCGAGAGGATGTCCGCCAATAAAGTGAACGGTTTCGGGGAGTGCTTTCTCGGCGCTCTCCATGATCTCGCGCTTGGTGCTGCCGACGTCCGTGATGACCGTTCCGTCGCCGAGATCCCGGCCCATCTTCCCGAGCTCTTCGAGCAGCTCGATGATCCTGTTGATCGGCGTTGCCAGGATGATGAGCTCGGACCGCGCCGCGGCCTCACCCAGTCGTTCATAGGGAAGGCCTTCATCTATCAGACCCTTGCGAAGGGCTTCCTCGAGCGGTTCAGGCCGGCTGATACCGAGGATCCGGCCCTGGAAGCCGCGCTTGCGCAGGGCCATGGCGAAGGATCCGCCGATCAGGCCGACGCCGACGATGGTGATGGTCTGGTAGTTTTTTGTTTCAGGCATGACAGGTATTCCCAGTCGGGGAGTCTACAGCCACGTTGACGCGGATGGAAGAAAATGGCGCCGCCTGTTCCGGATCCTTTGCTGCGGAGGGACTCAACTCAGCAGGGGGCCGTCGAGACCTTTTTCTTCCAGCGGCTTCTCGAAACGAATGGAGTATTGGCCAGGCGCCTTTCGGGCAATCACCCTGGCGCGGATTTTCGTATCCGACTCAGCGAGAACGACCTTGAGGTCCTGTCCGGGGAGCAGATCCTGCTTCGTGGTGACCATGGCGCCGTTGCGGCTGACGTTGACAACCATGGCTTCGAGGATCTCATCCTGCCTGAGGAGAGAGGCTCGCAGCCTGGGCTGGCCGGTTCCGCCTGCGCCGGCATTGGCCAGGAGCTCGATTCCTCCGTCCTGGTGCATTCGGACCAGGTCGCCGGTTTTGATACTGCTGGTGGCGTTCTCGACGCCAACGATCGCCGGAACGTTGATCTCCCTGGCGAGGATCGCGGCATGGCTGAGCCGTCCGCCGACCTCGGTGATCAGGCCGGCCGCGCGGCTGAAGACGGGGGTCCAGGATGGATCGGTAAACCTTGCGACCAGGATCTCGCCATCCTTGAACGATTCTATCTCCGCTGGGCTGTTCAGTACGCGGGCGGCTCCCAGGGCCCAGCTGTCACCGGCAACGACCAGTCCCTTGAGGTCGGCGGAGCTGGTTCGGAGCTGTTCAGATACCGGGGCGGGATCGAGTCTCTCGAGGTCGGTCATGGTGAGCTTCGTCTTCAGGGCGATCTCCGAGAAGAACTCGCCTTCTTCCAGGCGTTTCGCGGCGAGGGCTCGCAGCGAGGCGTGGGGGGCAGCGACATCGATGCCGTCGAGCTCTTCAAGCTTAAGCTGAAAGATCTTTCCATCCATCTCGAGGCGGTCGTCGAGCTCGAGCAGCAACCGGCGCAGGAGCGCGAACTCGCGCAGGCAGTGATGCTTCGCCTCCTCCTTGAGGCTCTGGAACTGGCTGGCCCGCTCGGCTGCTATCGAGGCGATGGAAGATGATGCCGCCCGGGTCTTGTCCCCGGAGATGAAGGGGGAGTGGTCTTCGCTGGAGGCCATCTCGACCAGGCCGGCGAGCAGCGCAGGGTCTTCATTGTAGCGCGGGCTCGAGAGCTCATAGTCATGGATGGATCGATGGCCGTAGAGTTCGATGAAATCAGCGGAATCGCGTTCGCCGCGCTTGATCGCGGGAAGCAGCTCAAGGGCTTGCCGGACGATGGTTTGCGGACCCTCTGGAAGCACCGGTACCTTGCCGCGGATCGCGCGCTCAGCCGAGCGCATGTAGAAATCCGCCGCGATGTTGATCAGCTCGACCTGGACATGCGTTCGTGTCCGGAGATCCTCGCGCCATTGCCTGAAGAGCTCCAGCAGCTCAGATGTTTCGAGCCGGGACAGATCGATGGCTTCGCGTATTTTGAGCTCACGCAGGTACCCGGGGAGGAAGCCCTCCTGGTAGTTCTGCTTGAGCCTCCAGGCATCCCGGGTGAGACGGAAGGAGGCGATGAGACCTGGCCCGCTTGCCGAGCGCCTCTTTTCCACCGGGCGGTTGATATAGAGGTGCCCGAATGCCGAGACCAGCAGCTCGGCCCCCTCTTCCTCCGCTTCGTAGGGGATGCCGAGGATTCTGCAGGCAAGGTCGGTGCTGCCGCCAGGCTCCCAAAGCGATTGCATGAGGGAGAGGCTCAGGGGGGTAGGGCGGGGGAGCAGTTCGGACAGCTCGTTCTGGTAGAGGGCCGTTCCGGATTCTTCCGGGGCTCCACTTTCGACAGCCAGCTCAAGCAGGCGCCTGCGCTCGATTTCGAAGGCTGCCTGCGGCTTGCCTTCATGTTCGTTCGAGAGCCGGGTGGTTACGTCGCGGGCCTGGAGAATGGTGAACTCCCCGTCCCGACAGGCCCACTCGATATCCTGCGGAGCTCCGAAGAGCTCTTCGATTCGGGTGCCGAGCTCGATCAGCGGAGTGAGATCGAGCGGGGAGCAATGTTCATCGAGCTTACGTCCGCTGAAGCGGCCGTAACGGAACGAGGATGGGTTGGCGGCGCCGCTGACAAGCGCCTCGCCAAGACCCTCGACCATTTCAACAAGCATGCTCCCCGTCTCTCTCGGGTGCTCGGTAAAGAGCACCCCGGCGTATTCGGCGGGAACCATCTTCTGGATGATGATTCCGCCTCGCTCCCCGGCCCCGAGGCCGTAGGAGCTCACCCGTCCACCGTTTATTGATTCTTTGACCTTCCTGATTGCCGCGCCGAGCTTCTTCCATTCGACGTTCAGAACGGAGTCGAAGATGCCCGCGTAGCTCTTGTCGGAGCCGTCTTCGTTCAGGCCCGAGCTGCGCACGGCGGCTTTATCGATGTCGGCCTCTTTCCATGCCGCATCGAGCTCTCGCAGCAGCAAGGGCTCCAGCTTCATGTCCTGGCCGAGATTCTCGAGTAATTTTGCGCTCAGCACAAAACCTCCCGGAACCGGGAGTCCCGCCCGGATCATGATGCCCAGGCGGGCGGCCTTATTTCCGCAGCCGCCGTGATGGGGGCAATCGGAAAGCCTGACCACCGCGCCATTGTCTTCTTCGCTCGTTGCGGGAGCGCTTTCCTGGTTACCTGATTCGGGAGTGTCGAGGACCGCCGCGATCAGCAGGGTCTGGAGCAGCCCGGTGCCGATGCTGAGAACGAGATAGAAGTTTACGGCGGCGCTGAAGTTGTAGCTGATGGCGCAGAGCAGGACGGCCAGGGCGCCTCCTGTCAGCAGCCTTTTACCTGTCGAGCCGCCCGTGCTTAGAACAACGTGCGCCAGCACCGCCGCGCCCAGGCAGATCGGCAGGGCCAGGAGGGGATCGGGAGCCGAGAGATCTGGTATCCATCCGAGGGCATCATTATTCGAGGATCCTATGGAGGTGATCGCGTTGCAGAACAGGAGCATCAGGAAGACCTGCAGGCCTGTGGCCAGGAGGTTGCGCAGCGGTGTGATTCCGTGCTTCTTACGCAGGGAGTTGATGGCCCGCAGGAGCCGGTCGGGGTCATCCGCCAGCTTCTTCTTCAGCCCGGAAATTTTCGGCTCGAGCTTCCTGGCGAGGGCCTGGTCTTGTTCGGTTTTCAGCGCCAGGGGCAGCAGCAGGACTCTCAGCAGCAGGACACTGAGGATGATAGCGATCGCGAGGTGACCGAAGAGTCCACGCAGCCACTCAAGGGTGATTTTGAATGGAGTCGAGAGGTAGCCGAGGAGATCTCCACGCTGGGCCCGCTGCCATTGCAGCACATGCGGCCTGGCCGAGCTCGCCGGGAAGAACTCGTGGGGAACGGTATAGCGTCCGACGAACTCGTGCCCCCGGCGACTCAGCTTGAGTCCCATCACCTGGGCGTAAAACGAGCTGCGCTTGTCGTAGCACGGAATGATGATGGGGGTCTCGTAGGGAACCCGGTTGTCGAGAATGTTCTCGAGTTCGTCGGTCGTCATCTTCCGGATGGGTATGTTGATGGCGTCCGGCAGGCTTCCCTGCTCGAAGTCGGACGCATAGCGAACGTCGACAAAGACGGCTCCGCTGACGCCGACGAGCTCTTCGACGGTTGCCGTGTCAAGAAGCTTGTTCTTGTTGGTGAAGCCGGGGAGTCCACGCAACGTTTTCACTCTTTTTCCGTTGGGCTGCAGGAGAGGGTAGCCCTCGGCTATCCATTTCTCATAGCCGCCTACCAGGAACCGGCAGTCGTATCCAAGCTTCTTGAACTCTTCCGAGAGCTCGGAGCTGCGATTGCCTGAATAGCACAGCAGGACTGACGGGGATTCCTTCCCAGGGAGCTGCCCCGGGTCATTCCTGAGATCAGGATAGCGTATTGCGCGAGATCCCCTGATCGACCCCATCTCGATCTCTTCGGACTCGCGTACATCGATCAGGACGGGCTTCGAGCCCTTGAGCAGTCCGGCGAGCTCGCCAGTGCTGATTCCGAGAGAGTGCGCCTGTTGCTGGCTGAAGGACAGCGTCCTCAGATCGCTGTCTTCCTTGGCCGTTCCATTTTCTATCGAGGGCCGCAGCAGGTTTCTTCCCAGGCGTTCATTGTCCTGGTCGACCGTTCTGCAGTATTGGAGGATGTTGGCCGTGATCGAGACAACGAACAGCGCCAGGAGAACCTTCAGAGCCCAGGATGGAATTCCGGTTTTCAGACCCGCATTTTCACCCTCAAGATGATTCCGGCGGCGCTTATGAGCGAAAAGGATCCCTCCGACCGAGACCGCGAGGAGGCCGAGGATCTGGCCGACGCTGGCGAAGATACCGATGACCACATCAGGCGAGGGTATGGCCAGCAGGGGACTGCCGAGAAAGAGATTCAGCGCCAGCGCCCATACGATCGTCCAACTGCCGAGGCTATTGAGAACCCCCGGCCCGGCGCATTCTCGCGCGGGATGCTTTACGGATATTGTATTGAGGGCCGCTTCAGTCAAGGTTCCACCTTCGATTCAAGGCCCGGAAGTCCAGTGCCTTCCAGGCACGGCCTCGAGCTCCCACATTGCCCCGGTCAATTCCCCGGCAGGCACGCCTGTCGGAGCCAGCTGAAAAATATTGAGCTTTCAGTAAAGTTCCAAAGTCCTGAATGCCGATCCTGAAAACGAGGTCCGCGAACTCTGCCGTTTCCGGGCGTTCGCTGGCCGATCCAGGTTGCTTCTTTTCATTGCTCCCGCTTTTTGAGCAGGAAGGTTAGTTGACCACAACCCTCGGCAAACGCGAAAATCGTTTCTGCAAACTCTTTAAAAAACAGAGTTTATGGGAATGAGAGGCGCTTTACCGGACCTCGGGCAGGCTGAAAAGGCCTGAATTCCGTCATCTCAGCCGGAGAGGGTGTCCTGGGGCAGGGGGCGGCTCTGGCGATACTGCCTGGAGTCAAGAGGCAGTTGGACGGTGAAGGTAGAGCCTCTTCCGGGCTGGCTGGAGACGTTGATATCTCCGCCAAGCAGCCGGGCGAACTGCCTGCTGACGCTTAGGCCGAGGCCGGCTCCGCCGTATTTGCGAGTGGAGGAGCTGTCGGTCTGGGTGAATGGCAGGAAGATTTCCTCGTTCTTTTCCCGCGGAATTCCCATGCCCGTATCGAAGATCTCGATCCTGATCATGGCTGGTTCGATAGACCCGGGCTTGCTGGCCTCTATGCGAACCGAGCCTTCACTGGTGAACTTGATGGCGTTGTCGACCAGGTTGTTCACCAGGCGCTGAAATTCATCCGGAGCGGTATACATCATGGTATCGAGCTCGGGCTGCAGGCGGAGCTCCAGCTCAAGCCCCTTCTCAGTCGCTTTTTTTCTCCACCGGCTCTCGAGCCGGGTGAGAGCGGTGACCGGGTTGAGCGGTCCCAGTTCGAAGGTCATGCTGCGCGATTCGATCCGCGCGATGTCGAGGATGTCATCGACGAGGGTGAGCAGGGACCGCGCGCAGTTGCGAGCCTCATCGAGGAGCTCCGCATCCTGTGGGACGGCCGTCTCGTCTGTCTCGAGGGCGAGTTCGAGGCAGCCCAGTACTCCGTTGATTGGAGTGCGGATTTCGTGGCTCATGTTCGCGAGGAACTGGGACTTGACCTTGTCCGCCTGCTGGGCGACGAGGAGCGCCTCGGTCTTCTCTTTTATCTCGCGTTCGATCTTTTCGTACGACCCCTTGAGGTTGCCGCGCATCTCGTTCATGGTCAGGGCCAGGCTTCCAAGCTCGTCATTCGTCGTCGGCTCGATGGGAGCCTCGAGGTCGCCGCTACCGATGCGGGTCGCGTGGCGGGCGAGGTCGTCGACCGGATCCAGTACGTTGCGCCGCAGGACTTTTCCAAGAACCAGTGCCAGCATGGCGAAGGTCAGGGATGCGCCCAGCAGCAGCTGCCAGGTGCTTGCCGCGAGGAGCTTCTCCAGACGTTCAGTCGACAGGCCGATCTCCACCTCACCGAGAACCTCGGTTCGTGATCCCCTCTCGCGCAGTTGGACGGGAGCCTGGAAGACCTCCACTCCTCCGTCTTCTTTTGAGACTTTCTCTCCGTAGCGCGCGACGAGTTGCCGCTTTCCATCCGCCAGTTGCCTGACCTCGATATAGGAGACATGCGGATTGTCCCTGGCGGCCTTTTCGATGTAGGTCTCGAGATAGGGGAAATCGTTAGAGAGCAGGGTTTCAAGGCAGACGGCGGCTACGGTCTGAGAGAGGGTCTTGCCGTTGTGGTCGAGGTCCTCTTGCAGGATCTGGTGCTCGCTTTTCAGAACCAGGACGATGGTCAGGATCGATGTGAGCACAAGGCTCCCCAGCACCCCGGTTCTTATCTTATTGCTGAGCTTTTTCATTGGTTCTGCCGTTCGTCCAGCGAGCCGGTGAACGGTCTCTATGGGCCCATCCGGGGCAGCCGCGCATTTCAGGGAGCGGCGTCGGCGTCTCCGGTCTCAGGATTGCTGAAGAAACCTCGCGAGCTCTCCATTCCCTTTCGCACAAAGTCATACTCGGAATCTTCGCACGGGGCGAAGCCGGAGAGACTCTTCGAGAAGGTTTTCAGGATGTCGGGGTTTGTTGTTTTCAGCAGGACATCCTGCAGGGCGATGAACTGGTTCTCGGCAATACCGCCGCGGGCCACCCAGGGCTTGGTGACGTTATCGAAGGCCTTCAGCTCGCGCAGCCCCTTCTCCTTGTACTTGGCGAAGGTGCTCTCCTTGGCCGCGCCTGCGTCGTACTTTCCATGGAGCACGGCGGCGACGACCTTGTCGTGGCGGCCGAGGTAGTCGAATTTTTCAAGGTCATTGGAGGTAACGCCGGCCTCGACGAGCTCGGCCTGGGAGAGGTAGCGGCCGATGGTGCTGTTCTCATCGCCAAAGGCGAAGCTCTTTCCCCTGAGATCAGCGAGCGATCCGAAGGGGCTGTCTTCTCGAACGCAGATGATTCCGTTGAAGCGCCGCTTTCCCTTGTTCTCCTCGATCGCCAGGAGCCGGACATCCGGGTTTCTATCCTTGGCGATGACGTAGGAGGCGGGGCCGAAGCGGACAAAGTCGACTTCGTCGTTGATGAAGGCTCTCAGGGCGAGCTCGTAGGTCTTGTAGATCACGAGCTTGATCTGCGGCGCATCCTCAATACGGCCGGCGATCTCGTCCTCGATGTAGCGCAGCATCGGCTTGAACTTCTTGAACATCTCCGATGGCTTGTCAGAGGTGTAGACGCCGAAGGTCAGCGTCGGGATGTTTTCTGAGATGCTGGCTTCAGGCTTCGATTTCCCGGCCGAACTGGGTTCGTTGAAGGCGAAGACCACCACGAGGATGGCGAGAACCGCGAGAACGGAAGAGACAGTGGCAATATGTACGCGCGAGAGAGATTTAAACATGGTCCTTCTTTCTTTACTTTTCCGACCGTTGAAATATTTTCCGGATACGCGGCTCACAGGCGCCTTTCGCAGGTTTCCGGGAACTCCACTCGAGCTCTCCGAACACCGTCATCGGCGCGGCGGTAGCCGCAGATTTCAGTACCCTGTACATTGAAAATATCGGTGTCCCGGCGGGGTACCCTTGAAACCATCCCCGGGAGAGGGTGGATAACATGGGGAATCAGGGTT
>CBFHWB010000060.1:0-19606 GCA_965659285.1 Planctomycetota bacterium
CCATATCAGCTCCGGCCGGACAACCGACAATGACGAGGTGATCGCAGGCAACGGCAGCCTGAAGCTGATCGCCTGGAATGGCGGAGGCGACTACAAGGTCAACCGGGTCGAATGCAATACCAGCAGCCAGTCCAACGGCACCAGCTACAGGGTCCGCTTCGATGCGAAGTGGAAGATCGGCAGCGCCTCCATTCTTTGTATCGGCGATTACTCTGCCGGGAACGCCTCGAGCCCCGGAATCGCCGGCAGCCATTTCCTCGAAGTTCCGTCGACCCTCGGGTCGCCCGGCGAGCCCAACTCGGTCACCCTCCGCCAGGTTGAGCGGTACGGCTCCGCGAATATGGGCCCCGCGATTGACAAGGTCTCCCAGGATCCGGCCGTACCCGGCAGCGGCGAGTCGGTGACCGTCACCGCCCGCGTTCGGGATCCGGATGGCGTCAGCCAGGTCGAGCTCTTCTACCGCATCAATACCGTCTCGGGTTCGTTCGCCCGGGTGACGATGCGCGCGGCTGAGAAGCCGGGCGAGTATACAGGCACCATCCCGGGACAATCAAATGGCACCCGTGTGATCTATTACATCGAGGCCGAGGATTCGGACGGTCGGCCAGAGAGATTTCCGCGGGATATCCTCGGGCGCTCCCACGCCCCGGTGGTGAACCCCTTGTCGGCCTCCCGCACCGAGGAGCTTTACAATCTCTACCGTCACGATACCCGTAACCCTTCCACTAACCATCACAACTACCGCTTCGTGATGCACGAGGAGCATGAGAATGAGCTGCGCAGCCGGCGGGTGCTCTCCAATAAGATGCTCGAGGGCTCCTTTGTCTTCGGCGGCGATGATATCTATTACGGTTCGCGAATCCGGTTCGCGGGCAGCCCCTGGCTTCGTCCCGGCGGCGGTGGTTTTGAGAAGAGCTTCTCGCTCAAGATCCCCAAGGACAAACCGCTCCATGGGCGCAAGACGGCGTTCAATCTCGACGAGCATTCTTCGGATGGAAAGGAGCGAGTGGCTCATTACATGATGCGCCGCAACGCCGGCTCTTCCCTGCTGCCCTATTTCGATTTCCAGACGCTGGTCCGCTTCCAGCTCAATGACGTCAGGACGGGGACCTATGAAGCTCTCGATAAGCCCAACCGCCAGTATATCAATTTCTGGTTTCCGGAATCGGAAGGTCCCGCCGGGGCGCATTACGAGATGGATGACCGTTTCAGCTTCAACGACAGCGGCAATCGGACCGGAAACGCCGAGGGCCGCCTGCTCTTCCCTCCGTACGGAAGTACTGGCGGGGGCAATAATAAGGAAAACTACCGCTGGTACTTCGCCCTGCGCAACAGGAAGACAGAGGACGATTTTACCCCGCTCATAGCGCTTGCCCGGCTGATGGACTCTCGCACCACCTCGAGTACGGTCTTCGACAATTCCGTCTTCTCGATGATGGATGTTGAGGAGGTTCTGCGTGTTCTCGCCATCGTTACCAATATCGATCATTGGGACACCTGGGGCGGACGCCGTGGAAAGAACTGTTATTTTTACCGGGCTCCCTCCGATGGTCTCTGGCGGCTGATCCCCTGGGATCTCGAGCTGACCTTCGGCAATGCCGGGGGAGGAGAATTCTCGACGATGCCATCGAATCCATCAGGAACGATTCCCAATCACTTCAGCGAGGTGACCCGGCTGCTGAACCGCCCCCGCGTGAAGAGGATGTACTACGGGATCCTCAAGGGCATGATTGACAATTTCTTCTACACCGGCGGCCGCTCGCCCCTGAGCGCCTATATGTCACAGGTTTCCAGCGCCGGCGTCGGCAGCACCGGCGGCATTTCGAATTTCGTCAATAGTCGCAACAACTACCTTCGCAGCCGGGTTGACGCAGCCTGCTATCCCGCTGTTCGCCTGCGGATCACGACCAACAGCGGCCGCGACATTACCCATGAGGGGGCCTCGCCCTTCATCGATCTCGATGGGGAATCACCGGCCGATGTTTTCACGCTCTCGCTTTCGAGGAATGGTGAGTTCGTCGAAGACCTGGGCGCCAATTTTTCCAACAGAGATCTTCGCGACTGGAGCATTGACGATATTCCCCTGGTGGCCGGCGCCAACGAGATCGAGATTCTCGGCTTCAACGACCGGGGCGAGGTGGTCGACACCGACACCATCACGGTCACCAGTACGGCCGGCTGGGAGCGTCCTATCATCACTGCCGCCGAGCCCAATCCAATCGGTCTCGGGGAGCGCCTGGTTATTACGGGAAGCGATTTTCACGAGGGCATCACGGTGGTATTTCGCGGCGGCAACGACGAGCTGGAGGTCTCGCCCGGGTTCAACCGCGACAATCCGGGCACGGTCATCCTCCTCGTCCCGGAGCGGGTTGATCCCGGCCTCGCCACGGTCGAGGTTCGCAATGTTGATGGGCAGGTTTCGAACCAGTGGTCCATCGTGATTCTGCCTCCGGCTCCGCAGTTTATTCGAGGCGATTCGAATCTCGATGGGGTCGTCAATATCAGCGACGGGGTCAAGATCGTCAGGCATCTTTTCGCCGGAGCGCCGGCGAGCTGCCAGGACGCTCTCGATGCGAATGACGATGGACGCCTCAATGTGACCGATGCCATCCGCGTCCTTGACTTTCTTTACCGCGGAGGCCGCGCCCCCCTGGCGCCTTACCCCGTGCCGGGTAGAGATGCCTCGGATACCGACGAGCTTGGCTGCGAGAGCGGTCTATAGGTTCTTCTCTCCCGCGTCGCTCCCGGCCCGCCTAACTTCCGAATATCCTCCAGAGCCTCGAATGCTTGATGCGGCAGTCGAAGATGGCAACAATGGCGGGACCGGCGTGTCTTCGATCGACCTCGCCGGGAGAGAGAGAAGTGGTGAACTCGCGGGGGAGCTCCCGCGGGAAAGCTGAAGAGAAGAGAGCCCAGGGGAGCATCCTTTGGTGAAGAGCGAAAGCCCCGTGAGCGGACCGGCGCTGGTCCATCGCAGGGGATCCTTAAGAGGCCGGCTGGTCGCATTGAAGGGCCCGCGGCTGAGCGTTGGAAGAGACCAGGGTAACGATGTCGTGGTCGACAGCCCCGTCGTGTCTACCCGCCACGCGCTCATCTTCCTCGATGAGGAGGGAGGCCGCGGCTGGTTGCTGCGCGACCTTGACTCGAAGAACGGAACCTACCTCAATGGCAGGGAGGTGCTCGAGCAGAAGCTGGAGGACGGCGACGTGATCCGGCTTTGCCGTAATGGCCCGGAGTTCGTCTTCGCGGCTACCGGTTCGATCGATTATATGAACGACTCTACAGTCAACTTCAACCCCGCCGATTTCGCCGAGCCGGGGAGAGAGGGGGCGGAGGAGAGAGGGGTCAAGGGCGTCTGCAGGACCCTCGGCCGGGAGCTCGAGCGCTCCTCGCGGAGATCGACAAGGGCGATCCTCTTCAGCGCGGCCGCCGTCTGCGCCGCTCTTCTGCTGGCCGGCTGGTATTTCGCCAGCGGTCCGGTGCGAATGGCCGGGTCTCTCGCGAGCCGTCCGGCTGTCGAGCTTGACCTCGGCCCGATCTACTCAAGCCTCTTTCACTCCTACAGGGAGAAGGGGATTGGCGAGGTCCGGGTCACGAACACCACCTCAAGGGCGCTCCAGGCGGCCCGCGTGGAGTTCACCCTCGAGGGGGAGGGCCGGGGCTACCTGGTCGAGGGCCTGAGATTTGAACTTCCAGACCTGGCGCCGGGAGAGACCTGGACGAAGAGATTGAACCCGTTGCTCTCCCGGAAGATCGTGACCGAGAGATCCCTGGAGGTGACCGCGGCGGTTCGCCTGGAGGAGGGCCGGGAGCTGCTGGCCTCGGCCAACAGGGCGGTCACCATCTACGACTATCATGTCTTCAACTGGCAGGACCCCAGCAAGGTGGCGGTATTCGTCGATTCAAACGATGCCGCAGTGAAGGCCTTCGTCGATTCTGCCTGGGGGCAGCGGCCGGGAGTGTCACGGTATGAATTTCCTCCCGCACAAATGGTCACGGCGGTGACCCTCCTCAGCGCTCTGAACGGCCACAAGATCGGCTATAAGCCGGATGCGCGGACGCCGGTGTCGGTGTCAGAAGGAGTGGAAACCAGCGATCGAGTTAACTATCCCGGGGAGACCCTGCTGCGGCGCTCCGGTGATTGCGATGACATCGTCGTGCTGTGCTGCTCGGTGTTGGAGGCTGCCGACATTCCCACCGCGGTGGTGGTCGGCTCAAGCCATGTCATCATGATGTTTGACAGCGGCCTGTCTTCGATCCCGGCAAGCGCCGGCGAGGTTCCCGGGACTCTCTTTTCCGAGGAGTCCTGGGTGGCGCATAAGGGTCGACTCTGGATCCCGGTGGAGGCGACCGAGCTTGCCCGGCCCGCCGGTGGATTCACCGCGGCGTGGGCCGCCGCCTGGCGTTATAAGAAACAGATCGAGTCAGGCGAGTTGCCGGTGATTGAAATTCGCGAGGGGTGGAAGCGTTACAAGCCCCTGCACCCTCCGCCCGCGGCGGACGTGCTTGCGAAGATTCGGCAGGATTCGTTCTGGCGGCAGGAGGGCCTCGCGGCCGCGGCCGAGGCGGCGCTGCGGGTCGTGAAGACCTTCGCAGGCGACAACCTCCAGGCGGCGGTCAATGAGCTGAAGAAGAGCTGTGATGGTCTCGAGCTCGCCCAGCGGAGCTCGCTGCTCTACACCCAGGCAGGTTTTTACAGGGAGGCGGCAGCTCTCCTCGAGCAGGCCATCTTTGACGGCAAGGCTCCGCCGGATGCAGGGGCGGTTCGCTCCTGGGGAGGGAAGGTGACCTTTGATCTCGCGATCCTGCTTACCGACCTGGCCCTGGCCGTCACCCTCTCCTCGTCATCGGTTGCCGAGCTCGAGCGGGCGGTCGAATACTACCGGCTGGCCCTTGGCGGGCTGCCCGATGAGCTTCCCGAGAAATCGGAGTGCATGCTTCGCCTGGGACTCGTACAGAAGATGCGGGGGGATCTCAAGGCGTACAGGAAGTGGATCGACCAGGCGATCGAGCGCGAACCGCGGCTGAGGGAAAAGCTCGATCGTCTCGAGCGCGGGGACGGACGGGTCGCCTCTACGGCCCCGGACAGGCAGTTGCTGGACTACCTGCGCTCCCGCATGGCGGCAACCCGCCTCTAAACCCGGGCCTGGCTCAGGTCGGGATTCCGGGGCAGGGGAAGCCGGAGCAGAACTCGCTGATCTCCTGGCGGATGGCCTGGAGCCTGTCGGGAGCATCGTGGGCTTCGAACGATTGTTCGATCCAGTCGGCAACCTGCGTCATGTGTTCTTCGTTCATGCCGCGCGAGGTCACCGAGGCGGTTCCAAGACGAATTCCGCTTGGATCAAAGGGTTTACGGGGATCGAAGGGGATGGCGTTCGAGTTGGCCTCGATACCGCAGAGATTCATCGCCGAGGAGCCTTCCTTGCCGCTGAGTCCCCGGGCCGTGGCATCGAAGAGAATCAGGTGATTGTCGGTGCCGCCGGTCACCAGGCTGAAGCCTCTTTCGAGGAGAGAGGCTGCCAGGGCCTGGGCGTTGGCGACGATCCGGCGGGCGTAGTCCTTGAAATCGTCCGATGAGGCCTCCTTCAGGGCGACCGCGATGGCCGCGGTCGTGTGGTTGTGTGGTCCGCCCTGGAGCCCGGGGAAGATGGCCCGGTCGAGGTCGCGCGCGTATTCTTCCTTGCTCAGGATCATTCCACCGCGCGGGCCGCGCAGGGTCTTGTGGGTGGTCGTGGTGACGATGGAGGCATGGGGGAACGGATGCGGGTGAACGCCTCCGGCCACGAGTCCCGAGAAGTGGGCGATGTCAGCTACCAGCACTGCGTCGACCTCGGCGGCGATTTCGGCGAAGGCCTCGAAGTCCCAGGTTCTCGGATAGGCTGAGGCTCCGGTCCAGATCAGCCGCGGGCGGTGCTCGAGCGCCATCTCCCGAACCTGGTCAAGATCGATACGGTGCGTGTCCGGATTCAGCTCGTATTGGACGGACTTGTACTGGATGCCGGAGAAGTTAACCTTCCAGCCGTGGGTAAGATGGCCGCCGAAGGGCAGGCTCATGCCCATGATCGTGTCGCCCGGCTGGCACAGGGCGAGGTAGACCGCCTGGTTTGCGGGAGAGCCGGAGTAGGGCTGGACATTGGCATGCTCGGCGCCGAAGAGAGTCTTGGCTCTCTCGATGGCCAGGGTCTCGACCTGGTCGATGTAGTCCTGGCCTTCATAGTAGCGTTTCCCGGCGTAGCCCTCGGAGTACTTGTTGGTCAAGACGGTTCCGGTGGCCTGCATGACGGCTTCGGAGGCGTAGTTTTCCGACGCGATCAGCCGGATGGAGGATAGCTGGCGGGCTTCTTCCCGGCAGATAAGCTCTTTGATCTCCGGATCAGTAATTTCTATGGCGGAAAGATCTGACATGATTCTCCTGAACCTGTATGGGAATTCACATAATACAGCGCGACGAGTGGGCACACTTTAGCCGAAGGCGGGACTTCAGTCGAGTACGAGCGTGGAGTGCTTTTCGTCTTGGCGTTACAATAACGCTGTCGACAATCGCGTGGAAGGAAAAGTAAGAAGCATGACCAATCTGGACGGGTCACCCGAGAGCCAACATCCTCGGCCCGAACATATTCCCGATGTCGAATACGAGGACGAGCCTCCGGGTTCGTATCTTGGCGAATTCAGGATCGGCTGGTGGAAGTTCGCCTGGTCTGCGCTGAATGTCCTGGTGGCCGCGCTGATCCTGGCCGGGGCGGAGGATCCGGGGGAGTCCGCCCCGATCTCGACAATCTGGATCCTTCTTCCCGCATCCTGCATCCTGTCGCTCTGCGTTACCATCTGGCTGTCGATAGTCAGCCGCCTGGAGAGCGGCAAGCTGCCGGTGGCGACCTGCCTTCTCCTCGATGCCGTCTCCCTGGTCTTGCGTCTATGCTTTTGAAGAGATGCCTGGTGAGCACTAGCAGCTTCAGATTATCCATTCTCCTGTTCGCGGTGCTGGCGACTGCCTGCGGTGACGCGGACCGTCTCTCCCGCGCGGGTCGCTCCTCCGTACCCTACGAGATTGCGGATGTCGTCGATGGAGGAACGGTGCGCGTGGTGGCTACCTATCGCGGCGACCCGGTACCGGCTCGTCGCCGGATTGACGCTAACATCAATGCCCTGCACTGCAAGGGGAAGGTGCTCAGCGAGGAGCTCATTGTCGATGCCGCCAACCGTGGAATCCGGAATGTCGTTGTGCGTCTCGAAGGAATCAGCCGGGGCAAGGCGCCCGGTCGCGAGCTGATGCTCGTCAACAGGGACTGTTCGTTTCATCCTCATGTCGGGGTGGCGATGGCAGGATCCTTGTTGAAGGCCTCCAACGAGGATCCCCTGACACACTCAACCCACCCGTATTACGGCGACAGGTCTTTTTTTAACTACCAGTTTGCCCGTGAGGGAGAGGTCTACCCCGGCCGCAAGCTCGCTGAGCCCGGCCTGGTCACGGTCAAATGCGATGTGCACAATTGGATGCGGGCCTACGTGATTGTCCATGACAATCCCTACGCGGGCGTGACCGATGCCGATGGCGTGCTGGTGATCGGGGAGGTTCCTCCGGGAAGCTATGGTTACGTTGCCTGGCACGAGAAGCTCGGAGAACTCCGCGGCACGGTCGAGGTCGCCGCGGGAGGCCAGGGGGAGATCCTGCTGAGCCTGGGGCCGGTCGAATGAGCCGCCCGGCGATTTTCAACCTCTCGGCTCTCGTCTCGGCGATTCTCCTCCTCACCGCCTGCGAGAGGGGTGGTCGGACCAACAACGTGCCGCTCACCTGGAAAAATTTCAGTATCGAGAAACTCGACGCTCTCGGCTATGACCGGGCGATGGTGAAGATACCGTCGGGGAACCCGTGGACCGCGGCCAAGGCCGAACTGGGCCGCCACCTCTTCTTTGATCGTCGATTGTCGAAGGACCAGACCATCTCCTGCGCGAGTTGTCATGACCCCTTGAGGAGTTGGGCCGACAGGACGCCGCTTTCTTCCGGTCTCAACGGCCAGCGCGGCAGACGCAACGCTCCAACTGTGTTGAACCGGATCTTCAGCCGGGAGCAGTTCTGGGATGGAAGGGCCGGGAGCCTGGAGGAGCAGGCGGCGATCCCGATGGTCTCGGCGGGGGAGATGGGTGAGAGTCACCAGGTGATTGTCGCGAAGGTGGCGCGGGTCGCGGCCTACCGGCGGCTCTTTGGAGAGGCCTATGGAGATGAGCGGGTTGACCTGGAGAGGATCACTGGCGCCATCGCAAGCTTTGAGCGGACCCTCGTCGTTTACGATTCGCCCTGGCAACGGCACGAGACGGGGGAAGATGGAGCTCTCAGTGAAGCCGCCCGCCGAGGACTCGAGATTTTCAAGGACAACAACCGGGGGCGCTGTACGGCGTGTCATTCGGGCCCCAATTTTACCGACGAGAAGTATCACAGCACGGGTGTCGGTGTTGCGGAGAGTTCGCCGTCCCCCGATTCCGGACGCTACGAGGTGAGCGAGGCCGGGGACGATCGGGGACGGTTCAAGACTCCTACCCTCATGAATGTCGAGCTTACCGCTCCCTATATGCACGATGGCAGGTTTCAAACCCTTGAAGAGGTCGTTGAGTTCTACGACCGGGGTGGAGCGGAGAATCCAAGGTGGCCTCTTGATCCGGAGATGAAGAAACTGAACCTCAGCCCCGGGGACAAGAAGGACCTCGTCGCCTTCCTGAAGGCGCTCACCGGCCGGACCACCCGGGTCGATATCCCTGCTCCGCTGGAGTGAGCCGGCCCAGGAGTCTCAGTCCTCGATCTTGAGCCGGATCTCTGCAAAGGCCGCCTCGTCTTCAGACCAGTCAAACGCCCTCTGGTCGGCGAGCTTGCCGTCCATCACCGAGTAGACCAGGTAGACGACCCCGGGGAAGTTGGGAGCCCCAAAGACGGCCGCCGCTTCGCTGTCTGTTTCCGAAAAATAGGATTCCGCATCGGGGTGGGAGTGATAGATGGCGGCGAGGGCCATTCCCCCGGCATCTTTTTCCCCGCTGATTCGCGCCATCTCCTGGGGATCCATGAAATAGGCCGTACGGGCGTCGCGTTTGTAGGTCTCGGGATTCTCTTCGTGGAGCTTGTTCTGGAGATTGGTCATGGGCACTACCTCCGAGCCTTCCGGGCCTCTGAAGAGAAGTCCGCAGCATTCCTCAGGGTATTCCGCCTCCGCCGCGGCGGTCATTTCATCGTGGTTTTCCCGGGAGATATGCAAGCTGGTCGCCTCCTGTGCGGGTCGTTTCAATGGCCGAAGTATACAGCGAAAAGGGTCCTGGCCCCGGATGAAAGATTACGGGACCCTGCGGAGTCCGCCCGAGCGGTCCCCCGCTCGTTCTTTCCTGCCGCCGCCGCGGATGAACATGTTATACTCTACCCTTTGGCTCCAGCTTGCTGGGAAGCGGAGTCCCTTCTCCCGGCGGGAAGGCTGAGCAACCTCCTGGACGACAGCTTCATGGCTAATAAGGAACCTATTCAAGACGGCGCCGCCGAGACCGATGGCCTGGAAATGCCTGAGCTCGTCTCCCGTCCGCGTCGCAACAGGAAATCAGAGGCTGTTCGAAGCCTGGTGAGGGAGACCCATCTGCGGCGGGACAATCTCATCTGGCCTCTCTTCGTTGTCGATGGGTCATCGCAGAAGATCCCCATCGACTCGATGCCTGATTGTTTTCGCTATAGCCCCGACGTCCTCGTCACCGAGGCGAAGGAGGCGTTCAAGCGGGGGATTCCCGCCGTCGCTCTCTTCCCGGCTCTTCCCGATTCCCTGAAGGACAGGCTGGGGACCGAGTCGACCAACCCGGATGGCCTGCTTCAGCGTACCGTTCGACAACTGAAGGATGCCCTGCCGGAGCTCGCCGTCATCACCGATGTCGCGCTGGATCCCTATTCCAGCGACGGCCACGATGGGATTGTCGAAGATGGGGAGATACTCAACGATGAGACCCTCGACGTTCTCGCCGCCATGTCGGTCTCCCAGGCGGAGGCCGGGGCGGACATCATCGCGCCCTCGGATATGATGGATGGAAGGGTCGGCCACATTCGCGAGGCTCTCGACGCCGCCGGTTTTACCAGTGTGAGCATCCTGAGTTACTCGGCAAAATACGCCTCGGCCTTCTATGGTCCCTTTCGAGACGCGCTCGATTCCGAGCCGCGCTCAGGCGACAAGAAGACCTACCAGATGGATCCCGCCAATTGCGAGGAGGCGGTTCGCGAGGTCTTCCTCGACGAGGAAGAGGGGGCGGATATCGTCATGGTCAAGCCGGCCCTGGCCTATCTCGATGTTATCGCCAGGGTCAAATCCGAGACCATGCTGCCCGTGGCCGCCTATAATGTGAGCGGGGAATACGCGATGTTGAAGGCCGCGGCCCGCCTCGGATGGCTCGATGAGGATGCGGCGGTGATGGAGACTCTCCTGGCGATCAGGAGAGCAGGGGCCGACATGATCCTGACCTACTTCGCGCAGGACGTGGCCGAGAGGCTGTGACGAGCGCGCCGTGAAGATCGACCGCAGAGGCACACTGGCGGTCCTGGCCAACGTCTGTATCTGGGGTTCGACGCCTGTCCTGCTCAAGGATCTCACCGCCTACCTTCCCGATGATCCCTGGACGGCGAACGGAATTCGTTATCCCATCGCCGCCGTGCTTTTGTGGCCCGCGCTGTACCTTGCCTGGCAACGGGGCGACCTGGGAAGCAGGGTGCTCTCGCGAGCGCTGGTGCCCGCGGCGTTCGCCTTCATTGGACAGATCTTCTGGGCGGCAGCGCCCTATTACATCCAGGCCAATGCCATCGGTTTCTTTATCAAGGCGTCAACGATCTGGGCGGTGGCGGCGGCGATGATCCTGTTTCCAACGGAGCGCGCCCTGCTTGGCAGCCCTCGTTTCGGCATCGGCCTGTTGCTGGCTTTTGCCGGGCTCGTGGGGCTTTCCATCTCAGGCGGCGCCTTCAGCCATTCGGTGAACGGCCAGGGCATTGCGATCATTCTCCTCTGCGGTATTTTTTTCGGGCTCTATGGGGTCAGCGTGCGCTATTTCATGGAAGGAATCTCGCCGCTGGTCTCCTTCGGTGTTGTTGCTCAGTACGTCTCGGCAGGCACCGTCATCCTCATGCTTTTTTTCGGGAAGCCGGGCTCCATCGGGAGCCTGTTGCCGTGGGGCTGGTTCCTGGTTTTCTCAACGGCCGTTCTGGGGGTCTGTATCTCCCATATCTTTTTCTATGTCGCGTTGCTGCGACTGGGAGCCTCTATCACCTCGTCCTTCCAGATGCTGAGTCCCTTCCTTACGAGCATCGTGGCCGCACTCTACCTTGGAGAGAAAATGGAGGGAGGAGCCTGGGCCTGGGCGGCGGGTTCTTTCCTGGTGGCCGGGGGGTTCTGCCTGCTCTGGGCGCAGAATGACCTCGCCGGGGATGAAGATACCGAAGCCTCCATTCAGGAGCCGCAGCTGAGCTCATCGGGCGAGGGATCCTCACCGGCGAGCGGATAGGGCGGTCTCGGCGGCGCGCCGCCCTGGAAGAGGAAGAGGAACAGGCTGATCGCATCGGTTACGTGAACCAGTCCATTGTCATCGAAATCGCTGGCATCGGGGCAGAGCTCCCGGTTGCCGAGAAAGAGCATCGTCAGGGTGTAGATGCCGTCAGTCAGCCCCAGCGCGCCGGAGAGGTCGGAGTCTCCGCGGATGAAGTTTTTTCCGTCGAGGTAATAGAAGGCCGAGGAGAAGGTCGCCGAGCCGGATGGGCCCGTGACGGTCAGATCCCGGGAACCTCTCAGGTCGGATGGGGGAAGGACGGCCTCGATCCTGTTCGAGCAGATGACCTGTATGTCTTCAACCTCCCTCTCTCCAAGCAGCACCCGTGTGCCCGGCCCCGCCTCGAAATCACCGCCTGAAATCGTCACCGGGATGGGAACCCCCAGTTCGCCGCTGAAGGGTTCAATCGCGGTGATCCGGTAGCGTCTCTCGCTCAGCAGCCTGCCGCTCACGGCTACGACCTCGCCCGCGTCAGGCACGTCCTCTTCCCGGCCATCGCCCCGCATGGCGTTCACGAAGAGGTCGGAATAGCCGTCGCCATCCGCATCTCCGGCGACCATCGAATAGGCGAGGAGATCTTCCGGCTCCGCGCCGACAACCGCCTTGATCCTGAGGTTGCAGGGCAACTCTCCGCGCAGGGGCTCCCAGCTTTCCGGGAGCCCGATGGGGTCTCCATAGATGACCAGGGCAGCTCCCACATTGCTGCGCAGGTTCAGGCCGCTGCCGGAGTCGTAGCGAGGGATTCCAACGCACAGGTCATCGAATCCGTCGCGGTCCAGGTCGGCCGCGGTCAGCGTGTCGGCGAGTATGTCTCCGGGATAGCTGCCGAAGAGGAAGGCCGTACGAAGACCCTCCGGCTGTTGTGCGACAGGCTCAGGCGAGAGATCGATGGTCGATCCGCGAAGGCCATCCCAGCCGTAGATGATCGAGGCCATCCCGGCCCGGCTTTCCTGGCGCGGACCAGCGGCCATGAGGCCCCCTAGTATGAGGTCCATTCGGCCATCGCCGTTGAGGTCGCCCGTGCTGAGCTCTTCACCCAGCATGTCCGCGCTCTTGCGGCCGTAGATGGTGGTGAGACGCTGGTTGAGAGGAGCCTCCAGGGGCTCTCCAAGATCGATAAGCGGCGGCAGTCGGCCGCCGTTGTCGGCGCTGGAATAGAAGACATAGATCTCTCCGCAATTGGGGCGCCCGTTTCCCGGACCGTCCCCTCCGCCGATACCTACAGCGGCTATCGGGCTTCCGCCTGACAGCGAAGCCGACAGACGCGCCAGGGCGGCGGCCACGACCAACTCGTCGCGGCCGTCTCCATCGAGATCCCGCGCATGGATGCTCGAGCCGAAGTGATCTCCGGTGTCGCGTCCCAGGATGGCGGCCACGCCGTCAGGCTCCCCTGCGAGATCGAGGGTTGCCGGGAACTGCGGGCGCCCGTAGACCACGTAGACCTTGCCGGAGCGGATCCGGGAGTCGCCTCCTCTTGGCGTCACCGGGAACTGGTCCGCGCCAAGGAGCAGGTCGTCCATCCCATCTCCATCGAGGTCGCCGCTCTCGACCCAGACCCCAGCCCTCTCTCCCTCTTCGCCGCCGAGGAGGAGGATCACTCCATCATGAGGGGTGAGGAGGTCCAGCGTGCTGCCGGCATCGAGCAGTCCCCTGCGGCCAAGCACCACGAAGACTCCGCCACAGTTGTCTCGCACCAGTTCGCCGTCGGCGGCAACCAGGTCCAGATTCTGGGCTCCCACGAGGAGGTCATCAATGCCGTCCCCATTTACGTCCGCGGTAAAGAGCTCTGTACCCAGGAAATCTCCGGCGCGCCCCCCGATCAATGTCAGCCCGGGAGCCGAGCCGTCCCGCCCGGCCCTGTCGAGCTCTCCCTCCAGCCGCCCATCGCCGGGGTAGATGTAGACCTCTCCTCCCGCGCTCCTGGTATCAGAAGGTCCAGTATCGGCGAACATGGCAGTGCTGACAAAATCGGTTCTGCCATCTCCGTCGAAATCGCCAAGCTCCAGGGGAAGGCCGATGGTGCCTCCTTCCGGCTCGCTGTTGAAGATCGTGAGCTGGCCTTCAGCGTGCTCGTCCCCAACGGCCCAGATGTCATCATCTGGAATCTGCGCCGCCAGCTCCAGGGAGAGGAGCGCCATGCAGAAAGCCAGCAGGCTGCCCAGCAGTTTGTTTTTGGAGGGATATCGCATTGGCTTCTGTATTTCCGGATCAGCCATAATTCTAATGCCGCGGCGGGAGGTTTATACAGTTCAAGTACCAGGCAAAAGAAAAACCTGGTCTTGTGCTAAATCAGCCCGGGAAATGAATCCTGTCTTCATAAGGACCATCGAGTGCTAATATGAGGATGTAGTAATGAATGAATAAACGGGATGGGTATTCGAGGGGTATATCGATGAGTAAACGGAATTCGCTGGTGACAATCGCCCTGGCGTTAGGATGCGGCGTCGTCTTTTTTGCCTGCGGTAACGAGGCTGCCGCTCAGGATGTTTTCTTCCGGCGCGGGGATGCGAACGAGGATGGGAAGATGGATCTTTCCGATGCCGTCTTCGTCGTGGAGCGTCTCTTCGTCGTTCAGGAACCCATCGTCTGCAGTGACAGCGCCGACGCGACCGACGATGGGCTGGTTGACGTGACCGACGTGATCAAGATCACCGCCTATCTCTTCCTGGGCTTTGAGCCTCCTCCTCCTCCCTTTTCCGAATGCGGTCTCGACCCGACCGAAGACGGCCTGTCCTGCGATTCGTTCGCGCCCTGCAATTCCGAAGAGCTTCCCTGCGTCGACGAGACTGTGGCCGAGGGCCTGGTCGGGGAGATTGATTTCAAAGATGGCCTGAGTATTTGCCTTCCCGCCGGAGGAGCCGCGGTTCCCGTTGAGGGTTTCGAGATCGAGATCTGTCCCGAAGATGAAGCGCCAGCTGAATGCGGCGATACCGGTGAGCCGGGCTGTCCGATCGAGATACTCGGCGCCACGGCTATCGCCGATTTTGAGGAAGGAAGGATCGGGGTCAGGGTCGAGGGGAGAGTGGAAGATCTTCCGATCACGATGAACGCGTTTATTCCAACCACCTGCACGCTTACCATGCATTCGGCCGAGGGTGAGGACGTCCCCTTCAATTTCGAGATTGTCGTGCCGCTGGAGATCGAGGAGAACGATGAGGGACGTAGAGAGATCGTCGGTATCGGCGAGGCGGTCATTGAGAATCCCGACATCGAGGTGACCGCCGGAGGCGGTTTTCTCTGTGGACTCTTCGGCGCCGCGGGCGGCGCCCTCTCAGACATGCTCCTGGCGCCATTTGCCGAGACCGTCAATCAGCTTGTCGACAGCCTGCGGGATGACCTCGTCGGCCTGGAAATCTGTGAATGAAGGCGCGGGCAGCCTGGGGCTTATTGCGCCGGGCAGAAGCCCTGTTCGCAGGCCAGTGAGCTTTCTGCTCCGGCCGATTTCGGATCGTAGCCGCAGCTCGGGTAGGGCTCGGGGGGAAGCGATGTTCCCAGGAAGAGGGCGCTCAGGGTAAAGATCGCATCGGTGATGTTGAGCTCGCCGTCATCGTTGGAATCGCAGGCCTCTTCACATAGAAACTCACCAGCTCCAGCGAAGAACAGCGTGTTGAGAGTAAAGATCGCATCTGTCAGGTCGAAGGCGCCATCCGAGTTGCAGTTGCCGCGGGTGAAGGCCTCCTGGAAAGCTTCGGTCCCGAGGATGCACGAACTGGCGGGGCCGCGAAGTTCCCCGCGCAGGCAAACCACCCGGACCTCGTAGGTTCCGGGCTCCGCACCGTTCATGCGGAACTCGATGGTGTCGGGTTCGAGTACGCTGTTGGCTCTCGGCAGGCCTTCGTGGAGGACAGTGACCTCGATGGCGTCGATAGCCGGTGGTCCGGTCCAGGTTGTCACCAGGGACTCCGCTGAGTCGACCACGCAGGAGAGCCCGCTGACCGGCGGTATCGTAACCAGTTCCACGGCGGCGAGGCAGTCAAGCCTGGGTAAGATCATTCCCGAGTTGGAGTCTGTGACAGAGATGCCCGTAGATTTAAGGGTTCCGACGAGCTGCTCGGGTGAGAGTCTCGGGTTGGCTTCCAGCATGAGACAGATGGCGCCCGCGATATGCGGGGCAGCCTGCGAGGTTCCCGAGATGGTTTCGTTTCCGCCTCCGGCGCCGGCGCTGATGATAGTCTCTCCCGGCGCGAGAAGTTCAAGCAGCGGTGAGCGGTTGGTGAAGGCGGAGATGTTTCCGGGATTGGTGTCGTGGATGGATCCTACCGAGACTACGTTTTGCATGCAGGAGGGCAGGGCGAGAGAGTTCAGGCTGCCGTTGTTGCCCGACGCTGCGAGAACCAGCACCCCGAGTTCGCGGGCGGCGGCGACAGCTCCGGCGATGGCCTCGTTCGCATCTTCGCAACTCTCGGTGTAGAGCGAGTGGCTCGCGAGGCTCATATTGATGACATCGATGGAGATACCGTTGTCCTGTTGATGAAGCCATACGGCATATTCGATTCCCGCGGCCCAGTCGGTAAACCAGCCCACGTTTCTGTTATCGAGAACCTTTACAGGAATGATCGAGGCTTCCGGAGCGATTCCTGCCGTGGTGACATTCCCCCTGGAGGCGAGGATCCCGCTGACATGCGTACCGTGGCCGTTGTCGTCATCAAAATCCTCACTGACATCAGCTCCCTGGGAGAGAAAGCGTTTGCCGTGTTCAGCGAGCAGCCCCTCGACAAGGTCGGGGTGGTCGTTGTCGACGCCGCTGTCGAGTACGGCTACGGTTCTTCCAATCCCGCTGATTCCGAGATCCTGGGCTTCGTTTGCGCGGATCAACTGGCGGCTCTCGATCAGCGCTGCGCCGCCCTGCTGGTCCACTTGCAGGTTCCTGATCGATTCCATTCGGCTGAGCTGATCCAGGAGCGCCTCATCTTCGAGCTCGAGAGCCAGCACGGGAGAGTACCTGAAACGGTAGCGCAGAGAATAGCCTTTCTCCCCCAGCGCGGTCAGGAAGCGTTGCTGGGAAGCGCGGTAGCGCCGCACTCTCTGTTCAAGAGGGGCAGTTGAGAGTCCACTGTCGGTCTGCGGCGCATCCGTAAGTACTACGCAGATAACCACGCGTCCTTTTTCCTGCAGGCTTTTTCTGATTCCGGCATAGTCCGGAGCCGCCTGCAGGGTGGGCATATTCAATGCCAGGCCGAAGAAAAAAACGGCCAGCAGAGAGGATCCGCACCCGCTTCCTGTTCTTATCGAGATCACCTGGTTCTCCTGGAACCATTTCAACTGCCGATTACAGCGCATTTGGGCTAATCCCCCTGATTTTATCAGTAAACCGGGAGGTCTGCCCCGACCTTTTTCCTGGCGAGATGGAGTTCCTGTTCGGATTCACAGGTCTGCGCGTGGAAAGCTTCTGTCGGAGAGATAAATTAGGCCGAAATCTCGTTATTTTGCCAATAAGTGATGCCTCCAGCACCGATATGTATTATGCTAACTGTGACTTAAGTGTCGGGGAAAAGACGTTTTGGAGGGGTCGTATCTTTGCGGCTTCGGGGCACTTCGGACGTCAATCCTGGAAAGGAAGACAGTTGTTTCCTTGCCGGGTGATTCGGCAAAGTGGTGGTCCTTGTGGGAGGGGATCGCCTCGAAAAACGTGGTCCAGGACGTCGTTTGACGAACGGTCTACCTGGGCAGCGTTGTGACGCGTGGGTTCAGGATTATGAGTCCACGCAATTCTAAGAGACCTCGAAATTGGGTAACTGACAGTACATAGAGTCTTTCAGCCAGGCAGACCCTTTTGCGGGTCACAGCAGAGCCATGCAGGCTGGACAGTATGATGCGGATCCGGACATTTCCTCTCCGGATACCGGGAGGCGTCGGCTGAGGGGCTTCTTTGCCCCGGGGAAGCCGTTGGCCGAAAGCGAAAAGAGCAAGTGAGCGAAACGAACGATTTATTTATGCCCGATCCGATTGGCGGTAGCGCCTCTGCGGAGCCCGAGGGTATCGATCATGAAGATTTCCGGGAGCCATCGGCTCCGCGGTATGAGGCTGATGTATTGATGGCGTCAGCTGAGGGTTCCGGCGATGCGCCGGCGTCCGAGACAAAGAAAAAGAGCGGCGGGAAGGCTTCTGAGAAAAAAAAATCAGGAACCAATTCATCCGAAGGCGGCGGAGGCAAGGGCGGCACGGCGACAAAGCCGCGGTCGTCCCGGCCGCGCCGACCGAGACGCTTCAAGTCTTCCCGCAAGGGAGGCGGCAAGGCCCAGCGGCATGGCGGCAAGGGCGGCCGTCACGGCGGGGGAGCTTCCGGCGGACAGGAGGTTGCCAGCAATGGCGCCGCGCCCGCGGCCACGTCCAATCTGCCCCAGGTACCCGCCGGCGAGGAGGGAATAGTCTATGTCGTTGGCGGCTTCGCGCCGCTTGCGGGCGAGGGCTATATTGAAATGTACCACCGCCGCCGGTCGGTCAAATATTCCTACAACTACTTTACGGAAAAATACGAGGCATCAGAGGAACTCAACCTGGTTCCGGTTGCGACGGACCGGGGTCTCGCCAATCGGCTGACGGATCCCCTTGACCGCCAGATTGCGGCCATCGTGACCCGGCTGCCCAAGGCGCGCGTGCTTGCCGCCAATGCGGCCAGCAAGAAGACCAAGAAGACCAAGAAGGGCGCCCGCTCGGGGCGCAAGGGTTCCCAGAACAATCATTACGGCAAGGCCTCTTCCTTGCGCAGCACGGCCTGTTACGTAAGCGAGGATGCCTGGAGGCGGTTGTTGCCCCTGTTGATGGACACCGGCCGGGTTTATGTAGAACATGGCCTTGGCACCCAGGCCATGCCGATGCAGAAGGAGACCCTGGATCCCTATGAATTCTACCTGTCGCTCGAGTTCGGAAGTCGTTCCGGTGAATATCATCTCACCGGTCGTTTTATCAGGGACAGCCGCCCCCTGCAGTTCGAGTCTCATGTTCTCGTGGTCCTCGATGGTGAGAACGGCTACCTGCTCAGAAAATCAGGCAGGTTGACCGAGCTTGATTTCAAGGGGGCCGCATCCTGGCTTCGAGCCCTTCGGCGCGGCCGTTTCCAGAGAGTCAGCAAGCGCAGCATGACGAAGCTCTACAAGGTTTTCGAGCGCTCAACGACTCTTCCGCCGCTTAGGACGCCTCCTAACCTGGGTATCGGCCTGGTGCAGGACGCTCGTCCCCGCCCCGAGCTTAAGCTTGACAGCGGCTCGCAGGATATCGTTGGCGAGGTCAGCTTCCGCTACGGAGAGGTTGACAGCGTTCGGGCCGCCCGTCCGGGGCGGTGTTTCTTCTCTTCGAGGACGAAGAACGTGGTGGTTCGAGATCTCGATATCGAGGGTTCCCAGGCGATTCACCTGATGGAATTGGGCTTCCTCTACAACCCGGAAAACCATCAGTTTACCCTGACCGCCGATCGCCTGCCGAATGTCGCCCCCGAGCTCTTTGAGCGTGGCTGGGCCATCACCGGCAAGGGTGTTCCCTTCCGTCCGCCTACGGACATGGAGGTGGAGACCATCACGAAGCCCGACCGGATCGAGCTCTCCGTCACGGTTCATTTTGATGACCAGGAGGTCGGCCTGCCCGCTCTGCTTGGCGCTATTCATGATGACACTCGTTGGATCCCGCTGGGAAGAGGAGAGGTGGGAGTGCTTCCCTTCGAGTGGCTGGAGCAGAATGCCGCCTGGCTGGAGCTTGGAGAGTTGCGCGGCGATAAGCTGATCTTCAAGAAGAACCAGTCCCCGGTGGTTGACGCGCTGTTGAGGGAGAATATCAAGAATAAGCTGGATGACGGCTTCAAGGCGGAGCGTGAGCGTCTGGCCGGTTTCAAGGGCATCGAGCCCTGCGAACCTTCCGAGGATTTCAAGGGCGAACTGCGCGGTTACCAGAAGGTTGGCCTGGGGTGGCTGCGCTTCCTGGATCAGATGGGCTGGGGAGGCTGCCTGGCCGACGATATGGGCCTGGGAAAGACAGCCCAGGCTCTGGCCCTGCTCGACCTGCTCAAGAAAGAGGGCCGCGAGGGGCCCAGCATCGTGGTCTGCCCCAAGTCGCTGATCTTCAACTG
>CBFHWB010000060.1:19627-22315 GCA_965659285.1 Planctomycetota bacterium
TCAAGAAGTTTACACCCCATCTCAAGGGGGTCTCCTATACCGGTCCGAAGCGTTCCGCACTGCTCGAAAAGCTTGATGAGTACGACATTATCCTAACCACCTACGGAACCTTGCGCCGCGACATCGACAAGCTGGTAAAAGAGAACTTCTTATACGCGATTCTCGACGAGGGCCAGGCGATCAAGAATCCTGAATCGCAGAGCGCCAAGTCGTCATTTTTATTGCAGGCTGAGAGGCGGATCATCCTCAGTGGTACCCCGGTGGAGAACCACCTCGGCGAGCTGTGGTCGCTGTATCATTTTCTCAATCCGGGAATGCTCGGCTCCGCCGAATCTTTCAAATCACGTTTCGGTTCCGGTATCGATGCCGACTCGATCAGTCTCAAGAGACTGCAGAAGACCTTGCGGCCTTTTATCCTGCGGCGCAGGAAGGAGGAGGTCGCCACCGATCTGCCGGAGAAAATCGAGGAGACCATCACCTGCGAGATGGAGCCCGAGCAGAAGAAGGTCTACAACAAGCTCAAGCGGGCGGCGAAAACCAACATTTTTTCCAAGGTCGCGCAGCAGGGCATGGGCCGGTCGAAGCTCCACATCCTGGAGGCGCTCCTGCGTCTGCGCCAGGCCGCCTGCCATCCCGCGCTGATCGGCGACGAGTACCTCGACCACAACTCGGGCAAGTTCAAGGTGCTCCTGTCGATGCTGAACGAGGTAGAGGACGAGGGGCACAAGGTTCTTATCTTCTCGCAGTTCACCTCGTTGCTGGCGCTTTTGCGCAAGCAGCTTGACGAGCAGGGAAAAGTCTACGAGTACCTTGATGGCAAGACCACCAACCGGGAAGGCCGGGTCGATCACTTCCAGAATGATCCGAATGTGAAATTCTTCCTCATCAGCCTTAAGGCCGGCGGTGTCGGCCTCAACCTCACGGCTGCCGACTATGTCTTTATCCTCGACCCCTGGTGGAACCCGGCGGTAGAAGCCCAGGCGATCGACAGGGCTCACCGGATCGGGCAGGACAAGAAGGTCTTCGCCTACAGGTTTGTTTCCGGCGAGTCGATCGAGGAGAGAATCGCCGATCTCCAGGAGTCAAAGCGCAAGCTGGCAGACTCCATCGTCACCGGTTCTGACAGCCTGGTTGGCGATATGACCAAGGATGACCTGGAATACCTCTTCAAGTAAGAGGGGTGGCGGTCTTGATTTGTCCTGGGGGGCCAGGCGGCCGATTCGTTCTTTTAGCCGATAGAGGCCGTTTTTCGGCGATTAACTTCAGGGTTATAGGAATAAGGCTTTGACGCATCGTCGCTGTCTGTGTAGGATCCCGTTCAACCACGAGGGTGAGAGAGCAGAACGAGGTAAGGCCTCCAGAAGATCTGGTCTTTGTATGATCTGTTTCGAGAGCCTGCCTTTCTTCGAGTATTAAGTGGTGGTACACCAGCGCTTCCCGAGGTTGGAGGTTTGGACTCCGACCTGCTTCGTATGGAGCTGTGCGCCAAAGGGTCTTCTCAACCAAGTGGTCGCCCTGGCGGAGGGGAAGTGAAGAGACTGGTGGTAAAAAGAAAAGCCGAGGTCCCGAGGGGGTCTTGGCTTTTCTTGTGTCCGGTCGGAAGCTGCGGCGGCCTTTCAGCCCTCGGCGAGGGCGTCGCGCAACTCCTGCAGGCTTACGTGGTGCGTGCCTACACGGCTGATGGCGATGGAGGCGCACCTGCTGGCGGCCCACGCGGCTGAATGGAGATCCCAGCCCGAAAGCTTTCCCAGCAGCACGGTGGAAGAGACGGCATCTCCCGCGCCTGTGACGTCGAGGATCTCGCGGGCGTGGGTAGGAAGGAGGACGGCTTCAGCCTGGCCCCGGCCGAGAACCGCCATGCCGTCAGGGCCGAGGGTGAGGAGCACCTCGTCGTGTGACCCCAGCCGGCGTAATTGCCCGGCCAGTTCAACGTGGGAGAGTTCCCCGGTTGCCTTTTGGATGGCGCCCAGCGCCTCCTGGTCATTGGGGATGACCAGGTCAAAGTTCTGAAATTCCGCCAGGCGCTCACGAGAGCTTCCCTGCAGGAAGATGTTGTGTTCGGTGGCCAGCGCCGTCAGCCGGCCAAGGATTCGTTTCGTGACCAGGTGGTCGACCTGGTCGAGCACGATGATTCCGTCGAGCCTGGCGGCTCTTTCTTCGATAGAGGCCAGCACGCGGTCCTCGATGGAGCGGCCGATGGGCGCGTCGGGGAGCACATCCATCCTCAGGATCTCCCGTGAGGGGGCGCTCTCGACCCGGGCGCGGATCTTGGTATAGGTCAGGGTCGGTTTCGCGGACTGGCGAATGACCGCGCCGGTGTCGATACCTTTTTCTTCCATCTGGCTGAGGAGGTCATCTCCAGCGGTGTCTTCGCCGACAAGGCTGACCAGGGAGACCGAGGCCCCCAGGTTTCTCAGGGAGCAGGCGAGGTTGCCGGCGGCTCCCGGCGTTCCCATACGGGAATCGAGCCTCACCACAGGGATGGGGCCCTCCTTCGAGATCTCGAACATCTCGCCTTCGAGGTAGATGTCGAGGAACAGGTCGCCAAGCACGAGGACGTGGAGGCTGGAGAAATCATCGAGCGATGCGCCCAGCTGTACTGGAGAGAGAGGGGGCTCCATTCAGCGCTCCTGGTATTCTTCCGGCGCGGAGCCGGTGCGGCTTACCTGCAGAAGACTCAGCAGGGTG
>CBFHWB010000061.1:0-22056 GCA_965659285.1 Planctomycetota bacterium
GCTCACTTTCAAGAAGCGTCCACCCTGGAAACAGGGTACTGGCCACACCTGACTTGAGGATGCTCCTGCCAGGAAGCCAGTGATCAAGGATCTCGCTGGGTTTGACCGAATTGAATTTCCGGCTCTTGGATACCAGCCGGAAGATGTTTCGGCTATCTCCATCGTGTTCACCCGCGAGCAAAAGGATACCATCCTCGGTCGAGATCATCGGCCCTGCATGAAGTCCCTTCGCAGCAGCCCCCAGCTTGAAATCTACGACCCACGAGGCCAGCTTCCTGCCGTCCTTTACATCCACCCAGGACAACAGCCCGAGAGTTCCCCAGCCGGCGGACTTCATCGCATTGTCTCGAACAACCGGAGCCACCGACAGGATGGCTCCGTCACCTCCACTGACCATAAATCCGCGAGAGGCGCCATGCTGCTGCTGCCAGACAACACGCCCATCTTCAAGTGATAACGCCACGAGGCGCCCGGTAGCGGACACGATGACCTTGCCATCTGTAATTCCCAGGATCTGGCGAAGCTCCCGGACAGGAGCCTTCCAGCGCAGGCGGCCGGTATCGGTTCGAAGACTGGCAACCGATTCATCCGCGGGCTGGGAAATCAGGACATGGCCGTCTGCAAATAGAGGACGTACGGGGTGGTTCAAATACCATTTCGCGCTCCTGACAAATGCCCGCCAGGGCTGCTTGCGCACCCAGAGCAGACGCCCGCGAAGATCGGTACAGATCACGCTTCCATAGCCGCTGGCGACAAGGCGATCAACTGATCTTCCCAACTGAATCTGGCGAAACATCCTGGACTTGCTGTCATCTCGGAAATTAACCAGGCTCCGTTCATCCAGCACCTCGCCGGTGCTGCGAGCCAGCCGCGTAAAGAGCAACTCATGTCCGAGCTCTTCGTGCCGGCGCAGAGTGAGCAGCACAACATCCCCTTCAACGAGCAGGGGGTTAGAGACCGCGTGGTCGCGCGTGGAAAGATCCCACTTCAAGACGCCATCGGAGAGGCCGAGACATTCAAGCCTGGGTCCCTCCCTGTGAATCATACGCGTGAAGACAAGCTCACCCGAGACCAGGGGCCGCATGGGCAGCAGCGGCCATTCCCGGCTCCCGCCTCTTTGTCCGCCTGCGAGATGGCTCCATCTCAATTTGCCGCTGGCCAACTCGTAGGCCCGCAGATCGTTGCGATCGTTCACCAGCAGGTAATCCTCGAAGACCGTAAGCGCCATCTGGCGCCCGACCCAGTCGGTCGCCAGAGCGGGAATGTTCGGACGATGTGCCTTGAAGCGCTTATCAAAATCAAATTGACCCACCCGTTCAGCCGTATAGATTCCCGGGGGCGAGACCTTTACCGAGGAGTCAACAGGCAAAGAATCATCATAGCCCGTCTCCTCGCTGTGATAACGCTGCCGGAGGTCCGAGACCATTTTTTCAAAAGCATCGGGCGCCAGGGTGAGATCGCCGAAACGAACAGGGGCTGAAGGAGGCTTCCCGATATCCCTTCCGCTGAAGGCCGCAGCCAGCCGCTGCCTGGCCTCAATAGCCGACACGCTGGCCAACTGAGCGTTCTTCCGAGCTCTGCGATAATAGCCTTCAGCCAGAAGGCTTTCGCCTATTCCAAGAGCCTGGTCTCCAAGCCAGATATACGCCTCAACGGATGAAGGGGTTCCGTAGAATTGCCGTGTCACGGCATCCACGGCTTCGGAGTCTCCCCGTGAAATCGACCGCTTCAACCGCAGCTCCCCAAGGTTGGCGTATTTTTTCTGCAGGGTCCGGCGTAATTCGGGCTGCTCCTCCAGCGCAATAACAAGGGCGAGCCGCCAGGCAACCATCAGATCCTGGTCCTGCAGATCAGGCAGAAGACCCTGGATAAAGGATGTGTCGGTGGAGGTGAGAATCGTGCAAGCATCATTGTAGGCTCCGTTCTTGATGGAAGCCTGGAATTCAGCCAGCGTATTGTAGCCCTCCTTGCTGTACTCGGTAACGAGCGGATGGCGAGCCAGCGGGACACCCTGGAACTCATCCTTGCGGCCAAGCCGTCTGGCAAAATCCACCTCGGACCACCCGACATATTCCTTAACCTCCTCCTGCCCGGCGATCCAGGCCGAGGCGTTCGTCTGGGGATATCCCCGTCGATTCCAGTAACGAATCTGCCTGCAAAACTCCGCCCCGGCCTCCCATTCGGCGGCGCTTGCGTAATAGAGCAGTTCACGCGTGACAAGAACCGGCGGCAGAGGATACAGGCCCTTGCCGAAGATCGAAGGAGTCGAGAAGAGCCACGGCTTCATGAAGCTGTAGGCTTTCTTTTCGCCCCGGCGCCCGGCAGCTTCACCCATCTTTCCAAAGCCCCAGGCTGCGAAACTACTCCTATGGGTCAGATCCCAATGGCCGGAGAACAACGCGATCTCGTGGAGGAGCTCCAGTACAGACACCAGGCTGATCTTTTCATCCGACAAAGCCGAATCGACCAACCCCATGAACAACTGGGGTCTCAATACGTTTTTTCCTTTTTCAGACGCGTAGGCCTTCCACCCGGGATGGCGCAGACAATAGGCCGCGCAAGCTCGCAGCCAGGCCTCTAATTCCACCCCTTCCGGACGGGAGCTTACGGCAACGGAAACCCAATCTACCAGGGAATCAACCTCTCCCCCGCGAGCGAAAAAATCCGGCAGCTTTGCCGCAAGCGGCCCGGGCATAAACTGGGAAAAGCTTCTTGCCGGACGTATCTCCAGGTGACGAAGCGTGATCTTCCTCACCTGTTCCTGCTTGCCGCTACCTACGAGACGAAGGCCGACAGTGGAGAAGGGTACCCGGGAATAGCCCGTCCCTTTTCTCTGCATGGTCTTAACCTCGTTCCAATGCTCGCCATCGTTACTCACGAAAAGGCGAAGTACATCTCGGCCCACCGCCAGCTTCAACCACTGCCCGGAACCCCACATCGGTACCACCTGGCCACGGATCGGAATGTTCTGCTCCCGGGGCATAGCATTAAAATCATCCGGCGGAACGAACGAAATGACCCCATTGGTCTGCTTGTTCACCACGAATCCGATGCCGAAGAGCGGAGCGCCCTTCTCGTCTCCAAGGAAGACCGCCGTACCCGGGGTGACATCCTCAAGACGCAGAATGATCTCGTTGAACAGTTCCTTCCCGCTTGGAATCACCGCATAGGAATCAACGCTCGTATTTTCCACCTCACCGCCCAGGGTCAATCCGCGGCCGTCATCTTTCCCCATGGCTGTCTTCTCGGGAAGTTCTCCCTTCCAGTCGAGCTTTGTGAGAGCCGCCGCATCAAGAGTCCAGCCGGGACGACCGGCCCGACCCCTGGTCTTCACCACGACAGATTCGGGAACCGGCCCACCCCTGTACATGCAAATCCCGCTGACACCCACCCGGCCCTCGACATAGACCTCCTGGGGGGGGCCCGATACGGGAGCCCGCATGAGCTCGTGGTCCCCTCTCATCACCAGGAGATAGCCCTCTTGATGACGGATCTCGAAGGCGACCTGGTCGAGACCTCGAACCAGGTCAAGCGGGCTGGGCTCCAGCCTGACCTGCTGGCAACCGTAGAGCCGACCGGCCTTGCCTGCGTGCTCCTTGTCCTCGCGCAGTTGGCGATAGGCGGCCATGTGTCCGCCGGGGCTGAAGCTGAGCAGTACTCCCTCCTTGCCCCGCCAGAGATGGATCAACACCGGCGGCTGGTGCTCAAACAACGCGAGCCGCAGAACTCCTCCCGCCGGCCATTCGGGCCGTAGCCGATAGATACCGTTAAGGGCTCCAAGCGGCCTGTTATTCACCCGTCGTTCACTGATTCGGAGATCTTTCTTGATCCAGACAGCCGGATCGAGCCAGGTCCTCAGGGTGTCCCTGCCCGGAGTCGCCAGCGGATCCACCAACTCCCTGAAACAAGTGTATTCAAACGCCAGCACCCTGTCCGGAGCAATGAGCTCCGCTACTCTCTCTTCAGGCGGGAGCTCTACTTTTTTGACCTCGACGGGCTTGGTTTCAGCAATTGTCTCGGCGGGCTCAGTCCCGGGGGGAGCGACAGGTTTCTCATCTGCGGGCTCCGGTTCCCTGGGCTTGGGCGGTTCCTTCTCTTTCACGGAGGCTGTCGCATCATCCCCCGAAGCGGGCTCCTTGACCTCCGGTTTTTCTTCGCGGCCGGAGAAGAATAACAGGCCTAACAGGCCGACCATTACGAGGATTCCGACCGCGGTAGAGATCTTCTCGACCTGGGCCTTCCGCCCCTCGACAGCCTCCACGATCTCATCTACAGGAACATCAATGCCGCAAACGAGCTCGGCTAATTCCTGGTCGAATTGCAGCTTCCGGGCCAGGGCGTTCTGGAGTCTCCTGGACTCGCCGAGGAGCGCCAGCATCTCATCCGTCTGCTCCCTGGTGAATTCTCCGGGATGCTTTTCACGCAATAGCTTGAGCAGGTCTTTTTCGGCCATCTATGCTTCCTTCTTACCCTTGGGACCCTGGATGGCTGCCTTCGCGACCCCGAGGGAGGAGGCAAGCATTTCCCCTACCACGTCCTGGCTTCTCTTGACCTTCCTGCTCACATCGACGAGGGACGCGCCTGAACCATAACGCAACTCGAAGGCGTGACGCTCACCGGCCTCCAGGCCGGAGATGCAATCCTTGAGGCGTTTTCGTTCGGCGCTGGCCAGCGGCGTATGCCCACCCGCAGTCTTGTCATGTTCAAGACAGAGCCTGGTCCAACTCGAATCGCTCTTTCGCGAATACTGGAGCAGATGGGTCTCCGCCAATTGGAAGAGTTCCTCATCGAACTCCCCGAACGCCTCTGAACTCCGCATGCTGGAGTAGACCTTCCGAAAGACATCGTCAACCAATTGAGATGCGGACGAAGGATCAGACATCCGGACGCTCATGTAGGCAAAAATCCGGGACTGGTAAGCTCGAACGAGTTGGGCGAACGCCTTCGCATCACCCTCCCTCGCCGCCTCGACCAGCTTCATTTCTTCTTTTGTTAACACGCTCAACGCCTCTGCTGCGATGCCTGTATCCCATCCGGGTTTCCAGGCAAGTCCTGGCTGCCGATCTTCGATATGCCGAAAAGCTCGCCCAGCGAACACCGTAACCTACCCACGCAGACTATCCTTTCGCAAGGGCAAGCTCTGAAAGTCATGTCATCCTACTCAACAGATACAAGCCACCAATAGGCATATTCGTACGACCAACCGTTGGCTTTATTGAGCACCTCCAGTTCAATGGTTTCCCCCTCAAGACCTGCCAGGTCGAGATCGAGATCTATCCAGCCGTCGGAGCTGACCTCGGGGCCCACCAGCATGTCCACCAGGAACTTGCCATTGGCCAGGACCTGGAGCCTCCAATCACCCCTGTAATCATGTCCTACCGAGAGCTTCAACCTCCTGGCGGTACCCTTGGCGTCCTTGAGCTTTCTCGACAACCGAACGGCATCTGCGGGTGAACCGGGATGAGTCCTGAGTACTCCGGGACGTCCCCGGTAACTCCCGAGGAGAACGGGCCCCTCTCCGAAAAGGCCTCCAGCAGCCGTAAGCTTGAAGCCCGGAGCGACCAGTTCTACCGTCTTCTCTCCGTCCTCAGCCTCTCCACGAGCCTGGACCTTCCGGGACATGGCGCGCCGCCAGGAAACCATCTTTCGGGGATAGGATCTCACCAGGCGGCTGCCATCAAAATCAGCGGAGGTACGTCCAAGCCAGACATGATCGAAGAGCGCGTACTCCCCATCCGGACAGCTCAAACCCAATCCAGTCAGGTTGAATTCTCCGAAATGCTCAAACAGGTCGACAGTATGTACCACCCAGTCCGCCGGACTGCTCGGATGCAGATGCACAAAGCTTCCAGCAAAGGGATCCTCGCCGGGCTTTTTCCCCGATGGCCCCTGATAGAGCCGGAAGCTTGGCTTGCTCTCGCCCGGCTCCGGACCAAAACGATTATCGTGCGCCACCTGCAGGGACACTCCTCCTCCGCCCTTCTTTTTCCAGGCGACTCGGAGAAATCGATATTCCCCAAACGAGGGAAAGGCTCTGATCGGCGCATCGAGCCCATTCAACATCGCGCTCTCTTTCTCACCACCGCTCACCAGCACGCAGGAGGTGCCGCTGTAGCTGTCTCTCCACTCACTACGCGTAAATCCATCTCCATCGGTCAAGCTCGAGCTGAAATAAGGATCATCCTCATAGATTGGCTGCAACCCGGGACGGCGGTCCGTGAAAGAGAGCCCGCTGATCTCAATCGGCATGGGCCGAGTGTTGCCAACGAATCGAAGCTCGATATCGACCTCGTTCCCGGAGAATCCGGAAAGATCAAACACAAGACCGCTCGGCGGAGGCTGGATGGCCGCGTCCTCAGCCGGAGCGGGTATTACGAACCGGGTTCTTTCGACTCCGCCGACAAGCAGCATGAGCTGGCAATTCTCCGTATACCCCGACAATAGACGGGCGCAAACCGCGAGGTATCGATTCTCGACTGAAGGCTGCATTCGTCGGCTCAACTTCATCCCCCCGGCCGGAATCTGCAACTGCAGCTTGAAGCCGGGGCGCTGCGGATTGGCTTCATCCCAGTGATTCACCAGGGAAGAACTGCCCGCTCTTGCGGACTCCTGGGTCCACCCATTCAGGGCAGGAAGGAACATTCCGATTCGGCTGGCAACCTCTTTCCGAAGCCCGTTGGTATCAAGGGTCAACCGCGGCTCGACCCAATCAACAAAATCCCTTATATCAAGCGGATCCGCCCCAACGGGCGTCCTCTCCATTTCAGGATCGGCCAGCAACACCAGCCTGGCCTGCCGGCCGCGGACGGCCGCAAGGTTGATACGGCCGCTGTCGAATAGCCGCCCCGAGCCCAGGAGGATCTCGCTCTGGTAGAGCTTCGTCTCCTTGAGTGAAGGGAATTCCCGCAGGAGCACCCTTGCCGAAGCGCAGCCTCCTTCTCTTGCCCTCCGATCAATTCCCACCCGGGTCTGGAACGCGACCACGCAATCCGACAAGGCGAACTCCATCTCGCAAAAGGCCCGAACACCGAAGCCCCTGGCTGACTCGACCCCGCCTGAAACCAGCGAGTTACCGAGAACAGACCGGTCCTCGATCCAGCGGCCTCCACCCCCGATCATCCGTTTCTCTCTGACGCGCAGGGGACGAAATGAGGCCAGCGAAACCTCCTCGGGCCGGCTGTATATTCTCGATGCCACCGTTGAATATTTCACCCAGAGAGCATCCAGGCTCCAGGCCGGCTGGACCACATGCCACCACTGGCGAGGGTTGCGCTGATGACCCACATCTCCCACGCGGAACCTCGCATCCGATGTACTCAGAACGGCCCCATCCATGGTTTCAACCCTGACCAATCGACCGGCGAGATCCGGAAGGAGCAGCGCCAGCTGTTCGAAATAAGCATCCCAGGGGTCGATGGGCAGCAGGTGAAGCTCCGCGATCCTGTTGAAAGAAATCGTCTCGACGCCCGAATCAAGCAGCAGCCGAACGCCCGCCCTTCCCCACCGCATCGAACGGAATCTTTCGCTGCTTCCATCCGCGTAGAAAATCGTTCCCGGGCTCAGCGGCGGAGAAGACCGTGAAGAAAAAACAACCCTTCGCAGCCAGCGGGTGAGGATGCGAACCTGCCGGCCTCCCTTGCTCCCCGGTTTCCACATATCGACAGTTGGCTGGACCTGCAGATGCGGCAATTGGGGAGAGGCCGGGTTCTCCTTCCCCGATCTGTAACCTCGAAAATTGCACGGCAGGAGGTCGCCTCCGGCAAACTCAACATAAGGACCTTCCGGGAGCCCCGTGCCACCGGTGGAGGTTCTGATCCAGGAGGCTGGATTGGCAGGATTGAAGAGCCAGACCCCTCCAAGCGTCGCCCTGCGCCCGCTATGACCCCAATCGGAGATATTCGACCCGTAGACGACCTGCCCGTTGGCCAGAACCGCCCTGTAGGACCTGGCATGGTAACCCGGACTACCGGCCCGCGAAGCCAGCGGCTGGGCTCTGCGGGCCTGGACCATCTTCGGCGGCCGAACGGGCTCCCCAGGCTGGGCCTCCTGAACGGCGGCATGGATGATTCCTGCAGAGCTCAATAAAACAAGGGCGAGGAGAATGAATGCCCGGCCTGCCTGCGTTCTTTCAATCTTACCGAGGGTTACCAAGAGTTCGCTTCCTCGCATCCAGTCCCGGAGACCCCGGCGGCAGACCGCCGGGAAAAATGACTGCCATTCAGGTTAGACGCAAAGAACCCCGGCAGGCAAGAAAGCTTAATCGAGGGAACATAGATTTGCCTCGACCTTATCGAGCTCCGCCTCGAGTTCGATCACTCTTTCGCGCTCTCGCTCGACCACATCTGGACTGGCCTTGCTGACAAAATTTTCATTGGCTAACTTTTTCTTTGCTCCCTCGATGCGCCCGCTCAATTGGTCTCGTTGCTTCAGAAGCCGAGCCCTCTCCTTCTCCATATCAACCGCTCCTGGAATGTAGACGTCGACATCCCGAACGACGGCGACAGCCGAATCGGCTGTCCTCTCTACATCTCCGGCGATCTCGAGAGACTCGAGGACACCCATATGAACCAGCAGGTCAGCAAGCGGTTCAAGCTGCTCGCGGCGACTCTCATCCGCTCGAATTCGAACGGGAAGCTTGTCTGCGAGCGGAATCTCATTCTTACTTCGAATGTCCCGAATGGCCCTGATGATCTCCTGCAGAAACTCGAAGCGTTTCTCCAGATCCTGGTCCCTCCAGCCGGCGGCAGCCTGCGGCCACGGCGCATGAACCAGCAGGTCAGGAACGCCGAGCTGATCACCAACTCCCCGTTCGGGAGCCTCCTCGCCCAGCCTCTCCCAGAGAAACTCGGTGATAAACGGAACAAAGGGGTGCAGGAGCCGAAGTACCTGGTCAAGAGCGACCGCGAGCACCTGGCGGGCCAGCGGAGCCTTCTCGGCCTCCCTCATTCTCGGCTTGATAAACTCGAGGTACCAGTCGCAGAGCTCCGACCAGAAGAACTCCCTCGCCAGGGAGATCGCCGCCGCGGGACTGTAGGACTCGAGCTGTTCATCCACCGCCTCGATCGCGAGCGCGAGCCGTGAGAGTAGCCAGCGGTCCTCGACCGCGAGATCCTTGAGCTCACGGGGCTCGAAAGAAACTCCCTCGAGATTCATCAACGCGAAGCGGGCGGCGTTGAGAAGCTTGTTGCAGAAATTCCTGCCGACCTCGAATCGGTCGCTGACGAGCTTGGCCGCTGGAACGTCCTCCATCGTTCCCAGGACATCAAATTCCTTGCCGGATTCGGGACAGATGTAGGTGAAGATGCTGCTGCCATGCTTGGCCTCCGCGAGGTCCACCATGTTTCCGGAGAATGGAGAGATCGCCTGGACCGGCAGCCGGATATCCTGCATCCCTGTCTGCAGTTCGCAGACCACGTAGCGCATCGCATCGGCTCCGTAGCGCTCGATGATATCGACCGGGTCAATCCCGTTGCCCTTGGACTTGCTCATGCGCTCGCCCTTGCCATCGAGAATCGTCGCGTGAATAAAGACGTCGGTGAAGGGAAGATCGCCGATATTGTAGAGCCCCATGAGCGCCATGCGGGCGACCCAGAGGGTGATGATGTCTCTGCCGGTAACGAGGCAGGAGCCGGGATAGTAATACGAAAGACAGTCTTCGTTGCCATCGATGGAGCCCAGGGGCGGCTGTCCATCCTCGACTCGGGCCGTGGCAGGATCCGGCCAGCCAAGCGTGCTGTGCGGCCAGATGCCGCTCGAGAACCATGTATCGAGAACATCGGGGTCACGTTCGAAACCGAGCTCCCCGAGCTCAGCCTGGAGTTCGTCGCCGCCTTCATCTCCAAGTGGACAGACCAGGAGCTCCAGGGTCTCTTCATCGAACTTACCGGCGATGGCGTCCGTATCCGCGCCAGCCGTCAGCAACTGGCTCGATCCGCCAGCCGATCCGACCCTCACGCAGACATCTTCCCTGCCAAGCAGGCTGCCAAGCTGGTCAACCCTGGCGGAGAAGTCCGCGGCCTCAACTTCAGCGCTCCAGATAGGAATCTGGTGACCCCACCAAAGCTGGCGGCTGATGCACCAGTCCCTCTTCTCTGCCAGCCAGTTCACGTAGGTGTTGCCATAGCGTACCGCGTCAGGATGGAATACCAGCTTGCGTCCGCTGGCGGATTTCCAATCACCTTCGACGGCATCGATCGCCGCCTGCGCAAGCCCGGGGGTGCGGAATTCTCTATCTGTCCCCCTGCCGCAGACCACCCCATCGGGGGTGTCTCCCATCAGAACGAACCACTGGCGCGAGAGGAAAGGCTCGGCTGGTGTCTTTGAACGGTCAGAGTGCCCAACCTCGACCTCACGATCCTCCACCGCATCGAGCAATCCAAGCTCGTCGAGATCGGCCACCACTTTTTTCCGCGCCTCGTAGCGATCGAGACCAGCGTAAGGTCCAGCCGACTTCGCAAGCGATCCGTCTGTTTCGAGGATATTGATAATGTCAATCTCATCCTGATGCCGCCCCCAGACCTCGTAGTCATTCGGGTCATGGGCCGGGGTAATCTTCACGCAGCCGCTGCCGAGCTCCGGCTTGGCCCACTCATCGCAGACCAGGGGAATCGGTCTGTCGAGCAGGGGAAGCATCACCATCCTCCCAGCCGATGCCATCTCTGTGAGTTTATTCAGAGTGGGCAGGTGACTCTCACGGCGGGCCTCGAGGCCCGCGAGTTGCTCCTCTATCCCCTCCCGGTCGCGATCCGCAGCTTCCGCAAGATTCTCACGAGTCCTCCCCAGCAGTTCGTCAAGACTACCCCCGGGATCGGGATGACAAGCTACCGCCGTATCCCCCAGCATGGTCTCCGGACGCGTGGTGGCGACCGTGACAAACTCCGGCTCACCCGGCTGCGGGTCGATCACCGGATAGCGGATGTGCCAGAAATGACCGGCACCCTTCTCGTGATAGATCTCATCATCACTGACGGCCGTCTGCAGGTGACAATCCCAGTTGACCAGCCTGTTGCCGCGATAAATCAGGCCGTCGCTGAACATATTGAAGAAGGTCCGGCGCACCGCTCGCTCGCAAACAGGATCCATGGTGAAGCGCTGCCGATCCCAGTCGCAGGAGCAACCCATGCTCTGTTGCTGAGAGACGATGCGCTTCTGGTACTGGTCCTTCCATTCCCAGATCCTCTCCACCAGCTTCTCACGGCCGATGTCGTGGCGGGTCTTTCCCTCAAGCTCAAGCAGGCGTTTCTCAACCACGGCCTGGGTGGCGATCCCCGCATGATCAGTCCCCGCCATCCAGAGGGTATTGTCTCCCCTCATCCTGTGCCAGCGGGTCAGGAGATCCTGCATCACGTTGTCCATGGCATGCCCCATGTGCAAGGCCCCCGTTACATTGGGAAGCGGCATCATGATGACATAGCGGTCTTCACGCTCATCGGGCGTAGCGGCAAAGGCCTTCTGGGAGAGCCACCGCGAATAGATGTCCCCCTCAACGGAGGCCGGATCGTATTGCTTTGGGAGCTCTCTGGTCATGGAATTGAAACCCTGGTCACTCTGGGAAGTTCAGCTACTCAACAGGTTGCACAAGTTACCTGAGAGGGGCCTTTTCGTCCACAGCGACCTGTGCCTCGGCTCAGGCCGAAAAACGAAAGATCTCCCCACCCGCGACCCGCAGGTAGTCAACGGTGCTGAGGACCACCGAATCGGTAAGCGAACCGGCATTGAAGGCGATCCGGTCGTTCGCCTCTATCGATTCGTCGACAAAGAGCGCAAAGGGCAGGACCGGCTCGCCAAAGGGCGGAACACTGCCAGGCACGAGCCCGGTCAAATCCATGAGCTCATCAGCTGTGGCGAAGCGCAGAGACTTCACCCCCAGGCGTTTCTTAACAGCCTGGGAATCAAGCTTGAGAGCGGCGCTGAGAACAAAGACCGAAAAATCTTCGCCAGCCTTAAGTAGCAGCGCCTTGCCCCCTGTCTCCAGGGCTTCACCGCGCGCCCGGGCTGAATCTTCCGAGGTCCGGGTCGGCTCGTGGCTGATCCTGCGATAGGTGATCCCCTCGCCGTCGAGGAACTCGAGAATCAGGGAGAGCTTCGGGTTTCCAGGATTCAAGACACGCCCCTCTCAGCCTTCCCGGTGAGGTGGATGGATCAGGACCTTGGAGAAAAATTCCCGGCGATCTTTCATCCCCTCCAGCACATCGACAGCCCCCTCGAGAGGAATCCGGTGAGTGATGAGCGGCTTGAGATCGAGGTCTCCCGCCGCCATGGCGCTGAGAACATCCCGCCAGTCATCGGTGCCCCCGCTGGCTGAGAAATGAGAGTTCCAGGTTCCATGGAGAGTGGCCTCGCGCCGCATCAGTTGGGAGATGAGCGCCGAGGGAATCGTCACATCCGCGGAGGGATTGCCCAGCATGACGACCCGCCCGCCCCGGCAGACCGTTTCCATGGCCTGCAACAGAGTCTGTGGAACGCCGGCCCCATCAAAGGTGAGGTTGACTCCCTCACCCTCAGTAGAATCTTCAACCACCTTGACCGGGTCCATCTCGCTGGAATCGAACACGTCCTCGAAGCCCATCTCGCGAGCCTGTTCGAGCTTGGCCTCCTCCAGATCAAAAAGCAGGATCCGGGAGGCGCCAGCGGCCCGAACCCACTGGGCCACCATCAGACCGATCGGACCGATGCCGAAGATGGCGACGGTCTCACCCTCCGAGCAGCCCCCTCCCCTGCGCACCGCGTGAAGGGCAACGGCCGCGGGCTCGGTCATCGCCGCCTCCTCGAGGGAGACTCCATCCGGGATCGGCACGAGATTGGCTGGCGGAGCCGTAACGTATTCGGCGAAGGCTCCATCGCAACGCGAGCCCAGGTAGTCGTAGTCGAGGCACTGGGCGTACTTTTCCTCCTGGCAGGGACCGCACTCACCGCACCACAGCAGCGGGAAAACCGCGACCCTGTCCCCGGGAACGAATCCTTCAACGCCATCGGCCACAGCCTCAACCGTTCCGGCGAACTCATGGCCGCAGACGGTCGGAAAGCTGTAGGTTCCCTTGCTGAAGATCCGGGGGATATCGGACCCGCAGACGCCACAAAACCCGATCCTCACCAGAACCCCGCGCTCATCCTGCCCTGGACCAGGCGAAGGGGTCGGCACATCCTCCAGGCGAAGATCTCCAACACCATGGAGAACGAGAGCCTGCATGGAATCTCCAGGCTCGCTCATGAATCTCCGGCCCCACCGGCCGCGAGCGCCACACCCTCGGCGACCGCGGCAACGGTCTTGCCGCGGTTCTCGTCTATGTCGCCGCCGGAATTGTAGATACTGCTGGTACCGGCCACCAGGATGCCCGCTCCCGCGCCCACCATGGGAGGGATATTCTCGAAGCTGACATTGCCATCGACACTGATCGGAACTTCGACATCCCTGGCCGCCAGGAAGTCCCGGCAGGCGGCGATCTTTTCAAAAGCGGATGGGACCAGCTTCTGCCCGGCGAAGCCCGGGTTCACCGTCATCAGCAATACGAAGTCAAGCCGTCCCAGGACATGCTCGAGAATGTCGAGGGGAGTGGCGGGATTGAGAGCCACCCCCGCCTTGGCACCGATGTCCCGAATGAGCCCCAGGGTACGGTCAAGATGGCGGGCCGATTCAGCATGAACGGCGACATACTGCACACCGATCTCGGCGAGCTGCGAGATAAACCAGTCGTTGTCCTCCACCATCAGGTGAACGTCAAAGGGAAGGGAGGTGCGATCGCGCAGGTCGCTCAAGGCTCCGAGACCCATGGGCATATTGGGGGCGAAATGAGCATCCATGATGTCGAGATGGATCATGTCGGCGCCAATGGCCTCGAGGTTGGCCACCTCGCCGGCAAGGTTTGCCTGGTCGGCGCACATCAGCGATGGCGAGATCCTGACTCCTGTCTCATCAAAAAAAGAAGCGGTCATTTAGGTGACTCTCTGAAGGTGGCTGTAAAAATTGACGGCGCGCACGGAAGCCGCGCCCGCACTGGATTGCCTGGATTTTACCAAGGATTCAGCCAAAGAGCAGCCGGGGCGAAGCCCATCCGCGTATAAAAATCCGGTGGGCAGGAAACTCAGGACTCTCTTTGCCTGGAGGGCCGGCGGGCCTTGTCGCCATCCTCGGGGGAATCGGCATCTTTACGAGCCCTCGGAGAGCGTCTCCTGCGGTCACTCTCACGGGAATCGGAATCTTTACGAGCCTTCGGCGAACGTTTCCTGCGGTCACTCTCGCGGGTATCGGAGTCCTTGCTGTCCTTCGGTGAACGGCTCCTTGACCGATTGAAGGCCTTCTCGACATCCTCGACCTTGAGGATACCGTCGCCGTCTTCATCGAGGCGGTCGAACCTCTCCTTGATCGGTCCACTGGCTTCTTCCCTGGTGATCTTTCCATCATTGTTCTTGTCGAGGCGTTTTGCGTACGAGGAGATGCCGCCCCTGGAATCACGCTCGCGGCTGGAGCGCTCGCGTGAAGACCTGCTCGAGGGAGCCCTGTCACTGGCGACCGCGGCGATTTCCCGCTTCGAAACGGAGCCGTCCTTGTCCCTGTCAAGCCGGGCGAGAATCGAACCCGCGGCCTCCAGTTCCCGCCTGCTCAGCTTTCCATTACGGTCCCGGTCGAGGATGGCAAAGAGCGCATCCTGCGAAGGCTGGGCGGCATCACGGCTGGAAGGCCTCGGCCTGTCGGTGTCCCGTGACGGGGTCCCGGAGGGTCTGCGTGAGCTATTGGATGCCGTGAGCATCGCGGCGACCTCCTCCTGGTTGAGAGCTCCATCTTTGTTCTTGTCGAACTTCTCGAATTTCCCACCCAGGCGCGCCCTGTAGGTCTCCGGCAACTCTTCACTGGAGACCTTGCCATCGCCATCCTTATCGAGCCGCTTGATGAAACCCGCTGCATAGGGGGTGGAGCGACTACCGGAGGATGATCCCGGACGCCGGCGGGAGCGGGAATCTCGTTCACGGTCCGAGTCCCTGCCGGCTGAAAAGGCCCTGGCGAACTCGGCGGCGTTCAGGGCGCCATCGCCGTCTCCATCTCCACTCCGCAGGGCGCGGTCAAAAAACGCGCGCTTCTCCGCGGGAATCTCCTCAGCCGTAAGCTTGCCGTCCCCATTCGTGTCGAGACGCTTGAATACATCGGCCTGGTCTGCGGCCTGGTCGGGCTTGCTATCCTCCGCCTGGAGGCTGGCGACGGAAAGCCCAGCCACTATGAGCGCTGCGAGCATCATTCTCATGGTCATCTTATTTACCTTCCTGGTTGGTCGCGGGCTCCAGGCCGATGCGCCGGGAGTTCCCTGGATTTCAGCTGAACAATTCCATGACCGTTTCTCCCCCGCTTACAATCTTGAGGGGACGGCCGAGCGGACTGTTGTGTTCCTTGTCAGTATCGACATCGAGCGCGTAGCAGACGGAGGAAAAGAGGTCCTCGACCTTGACAGGGCGGTCCTTCACCTGCGAACCATCGTCAGTACTCGAACCGATGACCTGGCCACCCTTCACGCCTCCTCCGGAGATAGCGAGGTTGAATACCCGGGGATAATGATCCCGGCCTGTCCTGCCGTTGATGCGCGGGGTACGCCCGAACTCTCCCATCCACAGGACCACGGTCCGATCGAGCATGCCCCTGTCGCGAAGGTCCGCGATCAGCGCCGCGTAGCCCCGGTCGACCCCGCCAGCGAGGGTCTTGATCCGTTCGAAGTTGTCGTTGTGGGTATCCCAGCCATTGGAGCGCACCTCGATATAGGTAACGCCAGCCTCTACGAGGCGGCGAGCCAGCAGGCAGCCCTTACCGAAAGATCCATCGCCGTAGAGCGCACGTGTCTTTTCTGACTCAACGGAGATATTAAAAGCATCGAGCTGTTTGCTGGTGGCAAGTTTCCTGGCCTTGGCATAGAGGGCGCGATGTTCCTTTACCCGGTCCGCCGCCCCGGAGCCTGCGAATTCTCCTTCGAGCTTGTTCAGCAACCCGATCGCCCTGCCCAGGCGCTCGCTGCCCGCCGGGACCGTTGTATTTTCCGGAGGACGATCCGGAGACGCGACAGAGAACGGATCGTAATTCACACCAAGGAACCCACCGCTGATGCCACTGAGTCCCCGGGAACTTCCAATAGCAACAAACTGGGGCAGATCGTGGCTGGCGTCACCGACCTCCTTTGAAATCAACGAGCCAAGAGATGGGTGCTTGACGCTGCCGGTTGGAGCATAGCCCGTGTGCAACTGGTAAGTAGCCCTCTGGTGGTTCCCCTCGCGATTCGTCATCGAGCGGACCAGGGCGATGTCCTTCATCTGCTCAGCCACCAGCGGCCAATGCTCCGCGACCCGGATACCCGGCACGGCTGTCTTGATCGCCCCGGTAGGGCCACCGTTGTCGTGGCCGGGCTTGGGATCGAATGTTTCGAACTGGCTGGGACCACCCTGCATCCACAGGACAATCACCGACATGCCTTTTTTCTGAAGGTCTTCAGCCCGCAGAGCGACGAGGTCACGCAAGCCGAGAGAACCGGCAGCGGCGACGCTGATACCCGCGGCGCCGGTGGCGCCCAGGAATCCCCGGCGACTGAACTCCGCGAATCCGTCAGCCTGTTCGTATTGTCCGTGTCCCGGGTTCATCTTCATCGATTCACCTTTCACTGATGAATTCCGTCGAGTTCACGAGGCTCCAGAGGAGATCTTCGAACGCCTCTCCCCGCGCCGGAACAGACTTGCGGTACTTGCTGAAAATCTCCCACTCCCTGACGGTTGGGCGCCTGCTGAGCACCTTCAGATACAATTCATCAAAGACCAGTCGGTCATCCTCGTGGGAGCCGAGCAGGCGGGCCAGCATGGTGTCGCCTTTCGAACGGATCGCCTGGGTAATGATCGGAGAGTTCATCAGGAAGAGAGCCTGTGGAATCGTCCCCGCCACATCCTCCGTAGGAGTGGAAGGATCGAAACCGAAAATCCTCTCGAAGGTGCTCTCGATAGAATTTCTCGACCCGCGAACGCGTGAAGACGGACGGGGAAACCTGTCCGGACGCAGTTCCAGGACCCGGACGATGGTCCGATAGAGCTTACCCGCGGACATCCGCGAGCAGATTACCGCGGCGAAGGAGGGAGCCTCGGGCGAGGGAGAAGGCTCACGGATCTTTCTCTGGTAAGCCTCTGTCAGCGTGATCGCTGTAAGCAGCCACTTGAGGCTGTAGCCGTTCTCGCGACAACCCTTCGCAAGAAGGTCCAGCGCCTCGGGATAATCAGGGGACCGGTCAGGCCCCATGTCATCGACGGGCTCAACGAAACCCTTTCCAAGCAGCTCTTTCCAGACCCGGTTGACCAGGGCACGGCCAAACCAGGGATTTTCCTTACCGGTGAGGAACCCACCGAGGGCCTGCCGGCGGTCGGCATCATCTACGCCTTCACCGGGGCTCTTGCGGGTAACGAAGAACTCCGGGTGAACCAGGGTCCCACGACTCTGGGGGTTTTCGAGGTCCGGCATATAGTGCTCACCGCTACCCCGGGTCCGGGGACGCGACATCGCCATGCTGGCGACCGCCTTGATTTCCCCCGTGCTCAGGTTCCTGTCCTTGTCCTTGTCCCCGGCTCTCAGGAAACGGGCGAAGAGGCCGGCGAGCGGTCTGGGCACCTCGCGCGAGGAGATCGTTCCATCCGAATTCCGGTCGTAACGCTCGACCCAGGTAGACGGATCCCCGTAGCGCTTCGCGACGTTTCCCTGCATAGACTGCTGACGCTGAAAGCTGCGGGCCGAGCTGTCCGTGGCGACAATCTCAAACTCGCGCCGGCCAGCCTCGGTGCCTTCCTTGCGCCGAATCCGCAGACGTGGAAAGAAGGCGGCGAGTTGGTGAAACTCTTCGCGCTTCCAGCGGTCATAGGGATGGTCATGGCATTGGGCGCATTGCAACTGGATGCCCAGGAAGATTCTCGACGTCTCAGCAGCCAGTTCGTTGGCCTCTCCCATCTGGGCCAGCACCAGGCCGGTCTGGCCGTTGTTATTGATGTCGCCGGTCGCAGTCAGGAGATCGACCGCGATCTTATCCCAGCCGCGGTCACCCTTAAGCTGGTCCCTGATCCACCTGCGCAGCTGTTCGCGAACAATTCCGAAGCGCTGGTCCTGGGACCTGTAGGCGATCACATCCCGCCAATAGCGTCCCCATGTTTCAGGATACTCTTCACTGGCAAGCAGGGAGGAGACTCTTGACGAGCGCTTGGAGGGATCCGGATCGAGGGTGAAGAGCGTCAGCTCGTCAGCGGAAGGAACCTTGCCGGCAAGATCGAGACTCACTCGGCGGAGAAACTCCTCATCAGAAACAGGCGCTGTCGTCTCGGCTTTTTCAGCCTCAAGAGCCTCCGAGATAATCCGGTCGACGCCGGCCGCAACGCTGCGAGCGCTGTAATCCTCGCCAGGAAGACGGCTGGTGAAGCCAACAACGGCAAAGACTGCAGCCAGGCAGGTCAGAAGCTTAAAGATTGTCCCGGGTTTCCGCATGGGTAATGGACCTTCGATAAAATCCGGCTCCAAGCCGAGTTACTGGAGCCGTTTCCTTAAACCCTCCAGCCAGACAAAAGTTTCTCACATTCATCGACAGGGCACCAAGTAAAGATTCAACCTGCTGGTGCGATGAGGGGCCGGGAACAGCCTCTAAGTGCTTTATTTCCAGATAGATCTGAGTTCAGAGGACTTAGTCAAGCTCACGACGAAGCTTCTTGTAGTGGTTGACGAGAGCATTGGTGGAGCTGTCATGAGAATGCACATCCGACTCGTCCCGGAGCTCTTCGAGCAAATTCGAGGCCAGGGTCTTGCCAAGCTGGACCCCCCATTGATCGTAGGGATTGATACCCCAGAGGCAGCCCTGGACAAAGACCTTGTGTTCATACATCGCCAGCAAGGCGCCTAAGGTGTGGGGGTCCAGGCGGCGGACAAAAATCGAATTGCTTGGCCTGTTGCCGGGAAATTCCTTATGAGGAGCAAGCTCTTCAACTTTTTCAGCCTCAAGACGCCCCAACTCCACCTCCTTGAGAAGTTCAGCTGTGGCCTCCCCCCGGGTCTTGCCAAGCATGAGAGCTTCGGTCTGGGCGAAGAAATTGGCCAGCAGCTTCAGGTGATGCTCCCCGAGGGGATTCTGGCTTTCCGCCGCCGCGATGAAATCAGCCGGAACGACCTGGGTGCCCTGGTGAAGAAGCTGAAAATAGGCGTGCTGCCCATCGGTACCCGGCCCACCCCAGAGCACCATCCCTGTCGCCCCATCGACCGGCTCACCCGCCAGGGTTACCGACTTGCCGCAGCTTTCCATATCAAGCTGCTGCAGATAGTCAGGCAGAAACCGCAGGTACTGGTCATATGGAAGAACCGCGTGGGTCTCCATCCCGAAGAAATTGTTGTACCAGACCCCGAGGAGTCCCAGCAGGAGTGGGATATTCTCCCCCGGCTCAGCCTGCTGGAAATGAAGATCCATGTCGTGCGCTCCCGCCAGCAGGGACTCGAAGTTGTCCATGCCAATGTACAGCGCGATCGGCAACCCTACCGCGCCCCAGATCGAATAGCGGCCTCCAACCCAATCCCAGAACTCGAACATATTGCCGGCATCGATACCAAACTCAGTCACGGCATCTTCGTTCACCGAGACCGCGACAAAATGCTTCTCAACAGCCTCTACATCTCCCACCCTCTCGAGAAACCAGGCCCGGGCGCTCAGGGCGTTGGCCAGTGTCTCCTCAGTCGTGAAGGTCTTCGAGACCACCACGAAGAGCGTCGATTCGGCATCGAGTTCCTTCAAGGTCTCAACGATATCCGTCGCATCTACATTCGATACGAAATGGATCCTCAGGCCCGCCCGAGCATAGGGTTTCAATGCCTCGGTCACCATCAGCGGCCCCAGGGCCGAACCGCCGATTCCGATGCTGACGATGTCGGTAAATTCAGCGTCCGTATATCCCCTTCGCTCACCACTGTGAACCGCATCGCAGAACGTCCCCATCTGTGCAAGCACCCTGTCGACATCCTCCATGACATCGCCAGCCTGCCCTTCAACCTCGACAGGCAGGCCGGACCTGTTCCGGAGGGCCGTGTGCAGAACCGCTCGCCCCTCGGTTGAGTTGATCCGACGGCCGCTGAACATCTCGGCCCGTTTTTCATAAACACCGGACTCTTCAGCCAACTCAAGCAGCAACGCGATGGTCTCGGGAGTCACCCTGTTCTTGGAGTAATCAAGAAGGATGTCACCCAGGCTGCAGGAGAACTCGGTGAACCTGTTCTCATCGTCTTCAAAAAGGTCACGCATATGGAGGCCGGCGACCTTCTCGTAATGGGCCTGGAGTTTTTCAACAACATCCGTGCGCATAAGATATCACCCGTAGAAACCGGCTGGACAGACAGGAGACAAGCGAGCGCCCAGTATGCCCAGCAATCTATCCTTCTTCAACCGAGGAAGGTACCTTCCTGCCCCCAGACTTCCAGAGCCTCCAGGTAGCTTACCGATTGCAGACCCCCGGGAAGCTTGAGGCCGGCCATGATTTCCCGAACCCCGACCTCGGTCTCATGCTCGACCGACACGGATATGATCTTTTCAGGCGCGGAAATCTCTGCCAGTTCAACAATCCCATCACCGTGCAAAGGAGCGCGATATTGCCAACGCTCCTTGGCTACCGGGATCACCCGTAAACCCGCTCCCGCGGCGCCGAGAGACTCCAGGAGTTCCTCCTCGGAAGCCACCGGCGCCTCGGCCGGCGAACAGCCGACCCCCAGCGCCCCTGCAACCTCGTCAAAAACTGCCGCTTCCAGGGGAAAGCTGTAGTTTTCTTCCGGATCCTCCATCCACATTGAAACTCCGTCCCCGACCGTCTCGATGCAGCGCTTGATCTTGAAGTCACCGAAACGCAGCTTGAAATTAATCTCGCAGCCAGGAGACCAGAGGTAACGATCCGTCACGACCTGGGAATCCGGGAACAAAGCCGGAAGCGCCCTCAATTCCTTATCAAGAGCTTCTGAGAGAACCCCGAACCCCCGCCATTCCCAGTGAGTACCAAACGCCATTATATATCTCAGGAAATAATTTGACTATTGGAAAACAGCCCGGATAATGCATCGGGCTCGACACGGCTGTCGAAACCTCCCCGGGCAGAGGAACCGCATCCGTGAAATCAAGGCCGCAAGATCAGGATCTATCGACATTGCACTCCGCAAGCTCCGTCTTCTCAAAACCTCTGGCATCACCACCGAACCCGCTTCGGGAGGATATACTCCTGGAAGGATTCGAGCAAGCAGGCAAACAGGTGACCGAGCACGTGCTCGACGCCTTCATCGAGACAGCCGGCGCCGACGGGATCCTGTTTATTTTGAGTCCTCCCGGCCTCCAAAGGTTTTGGGTTGCTCGCGGCAGGGGCCGAAAGGCTCTCCCCGAAGCCCTGGCCAGGCCGCTACCCGACTGCCAGGACACCCGCCTTCCCCACACCGGAAATCAACGCTGGCCGATCGCTGCCTGCGTTGACCTCGGAGAGGCCGGGACCGGGGAGCTGTATTTCACTGCCCCCCGGGCACAGACCGCCAGTTGGACCCGGGAGCATCTGGACAGGATCTCCCTGCTCTTGTCCATCTCCGTCCGACTCGATGACCCCGGAAAATTTCACCCTGTCCGGCAACAAGACCACAGCTCATCCGAAGAGCCCCCGGCTGGCGAACTCCGGCGGCTCTTCCCGGAGATTATTGGTCAAAGCGCAGAACTCGAGGCCGTCCTTCGTTCCATCCTGCAGGTCGCCGACTCTGACATCCCCGTCCTCATCCGAGGGGAAAGCGGAACTGGAAAAGAGCTTGTAGCCGCTGCGATCCATCGCCTGGGCAGCCGAAAAAAGATGCCGTTCGTATGCGAAAACTGCGGAGCCATCGCCGAGCAATTAGCCGAAGCTGAGCTCTTTGGCCACGAAAAGGGAGCCTTCACCGGAGCATCCATGGCCCGCCCCGGCCTGGTTGAACGAGCCCATCGCGGAACACTCTTTCTCGACGAGGTCAGCGAAATGGCGCCTTCCCTGCAGAAAAAACTCCTGCGGGTTCTACAGGAAAAGGCTGTT
>CBFHWB010000062.1:0-21669 GCA_965659285.1 Planctomycetota bacterium
ATCGCCTTCCGGCAGCGAACTTACCGAGTAGGGAAGGGAGATGAAGATCGTTCCAGCCGCGATGCCCTCGATGAGACCGGAGAATGAGATCAGGCCGAGGTTGAATCGAGGGTCTCGTTTCGGTGGCACGTTCCCTCGTCTCTATTTACTCGTATCGTCGTTGTCAACGGAGCCGGCCGGCACCTGTCCCTGCAGTCCGGAAGAGACATGAACCTCTCCGTTCATTCCGACAAGCACAGCCTCGACCTTGGGTAGGAGCTCGATAAGCTTCATTCCTTTTGCCGGACCCAGGACGCACAACGAGGTCGCCAGGGCATCCGCGTATTCCGCATTGGGAGCCACCACGGAGGCGCTCATGCAGCCCCGGGCCGGGTAGCCCGTGCGCGGGTCGATGATGTGATGGTAGCGTTTTCCGTTGAGCTCGAAGAATTTTTCGTAATCCCCGGAGGTGACCAGGCAGGTATTGGTCAGCCTGACAATAGCGAGAGCCTTGCCTTTGCGGCGGGGGTGCTTGATGCCGATTTTCCACGGCTCGCCGAATTCTTTGCCGAGAATTTTCATGTCACCTCCCGCGTTGACGATCGCGTTTTGGATGCCGTGGTCCATCAGGATCTTCATTGCACGATCCACTCCATAGCCCTTGGCGATGCCCCCGAGACCTATTTTCATTCCCGCGGGAAGATCGACAGTATTGTCGGAGGCCGAGATTTTCACAGCCGGGGCGTTGACCAGCCGCAGGGCGGCTTTGATCAGCTCCGGGGCGGGAAGATTTTCGGGCGTAGTTTTAAATTTCCACAGTCGGCCTACGGCAGCGAAGGTGATGTCGAATGCGCCCTCGGTGAGGCGGTGGAGCTCGACTCCGCGCGAGATGATCGCGGCTAGCTCCCGCGGCACCTGTCGTCGTCCCTGGCCGGCGGATTCATTCAGGCTGGTAAGCTCCGATGCCCTCCAGTCGGTCATGAGATCTTCCACTCGCCTGACTTCACTGACAGCGGCCGCCATGGCGCGATCGAGGTGAACTGGGTCGTCGCCGATGACGGTGATCTTCAACTGGGTACCCATGACGCCGTCCTCACGCGAGCGCAAGACAGGAGTGCTCCTGGCGGGATCAGGGCTGAGGGTCTCTTGCCTGTGCCGGCATCCGGAGAATACCGACATGGACAATATCACTGCCATTCCTCTCAGGATGGGACTCTTGATCATATCGTGGGGTTCCGCCGGCGGAATTAGCCGGTTCCGGTGTGGGGTCTTCAGCCGTTCCGTTTTGTGAACACGGCCCAATTATCCGGAAGCTGGTGTCCACGGTAAAGGACAGATCGGCCAGGACCCAGGATGACAATTGTGGGGGTTCCGTCGATTTTGAAGCCTCGAGACAGCCGCAGGTCTCGATCGCGCACCTGCGGATAACCCACGCCGAGGCGTTCTACGAGACTCTTCACCTTGGCATCGTCTACATCTTCATCTGTGCCGGAAACAATACCGTAGAAACGAATCCGGGGAGAATACTGGCGGTCGACTCTGGCTAATTCAGGCATCTCACGCAGGCAGGGTTTGCACCAGGTTTGCCAGAAGACGAGAGCGATCGATTGTCCCTGTCCCAGGATGCTGTCCAGATCGTGAGGCCTGCCCGCCATGTCCTGGATTATCAGCCCAGTTGGGACTTTATGAGCGGCTTGAGGGACCAGGTCGTTTCGTTCAGCGGGGGTGTTTCCATTGCAGCCCGTAAGAATGCAGCCCGTAAGAATACAGCCCGCAAGCAGAATCAAAGGGAGGAGGCTCCATCGTTTTATGTTCATTTTACTCCTGTTTCTCGCATCAGAATGACCAGTTGAACCCGACGGCGCCGAGGACCTGGTCTATTCCATCGCTTCTCTGGATATAGTCACCGGAAAGATCAAATCGCAGGCTCTTGGAAAAGTACCAGGAGAATTTGAGTCCGGCTCCGTTGGCGTTGAAGTCGCCGAGATCGGAGTCCTGCGTTCTGAAAGTCGGTGGATCTGCCATTTGAAAATGAGCCGAGTAATCATCGGCGGCCGTCTGGGCGTAAAAGCGGTAGCGTAGCCGGGCGCTCAACTTCTCCTCGATCAGCCACTGGTAGAGCCTCGGTTCGATGGTTACGCTGGAGATGCCCCAGGAGTCGGCGTAAAGGCGCCCTCCCAGTTCGACGGCGGTTGCCGGGCTGAGGCTGGTACGCACCCGGCCGAAGATGGAGCCGCGCGCTCGAGTGTCCGGTAGCTCTTCAGAGTAGATCTCGCCAGTGGCGGCCTGGTCGAGCCTGTCGTCGATAAATGTCAGCGGGTCGAACGATTCGGGACCAAGGGGGCGTGCCGGGGGGTCATGGGCAAGGTCAGTATATTCCATTACGACAAAGTTATAGGCTGTCTCAAGGAATCCTGACTGGTGGGTAGCTGAGATGCCCAGCTCCGAATGAGTCGAGGGAGTAATGATCTGGTACCAGTTTCCGGTGAGACTCAGGGTTGTGCGGTCATCGGTTCCTTCATTCTGGATTCCATTCCAGCGGATGATGTCGATGGTGTCCTGGAAGGCGTTTACGTTCAGCTTGAGTGTCGTGTTCTTGTTGTTGAGATCCCTGGCGACGAAACCACCCAGGCCGATGGAGTTATAGTCGTACTCGGTGCTGAAGCTGAAGTTGCCGCCAAGGCGTAGATCGGGATTGAGCTTGTAGGCGCCGCCAAGGTTCGCACCGTAGTAGTAGTCCCCGGTCGCTCCGGATTGGTACCCGAGGTTCTCCAGGCGTTCGATGGAGGCGCTCGAGACGTAGTCGTAGGAGAGGTTGCCGTTGATCGCGAAACGATCCGTGACGTTGTAGTCGAATATGATCACGGGCTCGTAGTCTGTCAGGGCCTCATCCAGGAATGGATTCCCATCGCCGTTGTCGCCATTGCGGTAGTAGTTCAGACCAAAGGAGACCGAGCCATGACCGGCTTCGGAAGAGAAGGCGGCCTTTCTATTTTCGAGAACCTCCTCGGCGTTCTTTTCCTGCCAGGCGAAAAGGGAGCCCGGGACAAGGATGGTGAAGCCTGCGAGGAGTACCAGGGCGAAGGTGACCGGCCGGCTCTTCAATAACATCCGCAACCGCCTCCTGCCGTCGCGCCGATCCCCCCGGCGCTTCCTTCGCGAGAGTAGTAGGTCTTCTGAAGGAAGTGGATCTCGGAGCCGTCTGGATCAAAAAGCATGATGGCATTGGAGAAGCGCTGCTTCTGATGGTATTCGACCCCCCGGCAGCCGAAGGAGCCAAGGGCCGCGACACAAAGAAGCATTCGGAAAGACAGCCTGGAAGGGGGTAGTTTTCCGGGACGCCATGGGAGGTCCGGGACACGGTGTGAATTCATCGTTTCTTAGAGTTTCCTTCAAGCGTCACTATCATCATCGACTGAGGCGCATACTATAAAATTCATCAGACTCGGAAGCAAAAAAATAGACATAAATATCTTGTTTACAGCAACTTACAATCCAAATTTTTGTTCTGGAAGGGTGATTCATGTATGTTATGCCAAACTGGTATTCGCCGGTGCTAACGTGGCATCCTCGCCCTGGACAGGCGAGTTTGGATATTTAGCGGTGGCGTACACGTGTATCCCCTGCGCTATCGATTCCCCGCTTTCTTACCGTCTGGACGGTTGTTATCCTTGAGCCGGTAAATTGCGATATTTCGGAATTTAGGGTGTTCGTTATGAAAGTCTATACAGTGTTGGCTGTGGCGTTGTCGGTCTTCTTTTCTGTGCTGACCTGCGTGATCTACAATTCCGTGAACGAGACGCAACAGGCGCCCTCTACCTCGGCTGAGTCCGGAATGCGAGATCTTGTCCAACGGCTCGATAGCATCCAGGCTCGCCTGGACAGCCTGGCGACGATCGTTGATGAGCTTCCTCGGCAGGAGACTTCGCCCGCGGTTGCGGCCGGCCCGGGTGGGGATGAATCTTCCGCGGGAAGAGGGAAGAGGAAATCGTCGACCGGGACACCTTCGCCTGATCCAGCGGCTTCCACCGGGGAGCGCCTGGCCGCCCTCCTCGAATTAAAAGGCGGCGAGCAGGATGTCCGGCAGTACGTCACGGGTATTATCGAGGATGACCGCGAGTTTCAGAAGAATCTCCAGCGCCGGAGGCAGACAGAGCGGCGTGAGATGTCCAAGGGACCCTATGGAGCCTACAATTTCCGGGTCAACTCGCTGGCCGGAAAGCTCGACCTGGGTGATGGACAGAAGGACAAATACCACGAGATCCTCAAGCATTACCGCAAGGAGGCTGATCTGCTGCATAAGGGGCCGGAGGGTAAGCCCTTCTGGGAACTCGGAAATCCCGAGCAGATCGCGGCGCACGTGAAGAACATGGAGCAGCAGAGAAAAAACCTCGGTGAGCAATTGGACAACGAGTTCGTGCAATTTCTCGACCAGGACCAGGCCCGGGCCTACCTTGATCTGCCCGAGAACGAGCGTGGACTGAGTGACGCAATGGGGGGCGGGACGGGGGTGTTCCATCATGTCGAGGTGGGTGATGATGGGTCCCAGTCGGTTCAGCTTCGCATTGAATCCAATAATGTGATCGGCATAGGGGATCTCATTCCGCCCATCAACGTTCCTCCGACTGGACCGGCAGGCAACGAAGACGAGTAGGATGCCGGGGGAAACGAAGAGGGGATTCTCTCTTTTTCTGGTCAGAAAGGTCGTTCGCGAATAGACTGCGCGGTAGAGGTAGTTATCTTTAGAGGCTTTTTCCGCCATTTCCCGCCAGGAGAAGCGACATGAACCGACTTCGTGCGTCCTTCGTTCTTGCGTTGCTCCTCCTTTCGGTTTCCCTTCCAGGGGCCGACTGGCCGACCTACCGCAGGGACAGGCTTCGCCGGGCGATCACTCCGGAGCAACTGCAGCTGCCTCTCAAGCAGCTCTGGGCCTTCAAGTCCCGCCAGTCGAAGCACGCGCCCGTTCCGACTCGCGACCCCACGCGCGCCGGCTTTCCCGAGTGCAGCAAGTACAACCTGCCGATCATCTCAGCCGGCGACAGCGTCTACTTCACCAGCTCGGTGGAGGGACGGGTTGTCTCGCTGGACGCGGCGACAGCGAAGAAAAACTGGGAGTATTTTTCCGGTGCGGGGATCTACCGCACGCCGATGTTCTGGGAGGGCAAGCTCTACTTCGGCAGCGAGGATGGCTGGGCCTATTGCCTCGAGGCGAAGACCGGCAGGCTGATCTGGAAGTTCCAGGCCGCGCCGGCGACCCGTCAGTTTCTTTCCTACGGAAAGATGATCTCGGTCTGGCCGGTTCGTACCGATGTGCTGGTCGACAAGGGCGAGGCGTATTTCTCCGCCGGGGTCTTTCCGCACGAGGGCACCTACGTCTACACTCTCGATGCGAATACCGGCAAGCTCAAGTGGCGTAACGATACCCAGTCGGAAGACAGCGGTCAGTCCAACCTGGCACCCGGCGGACACCTGATGGTTACCCGGGACCAGATCTGGGTGCCGAAGGATTTTCGCGGCTATTCCAACATGCCCTACGGAGCGCCTACCTCCTTTCGGCGCTCCGATGGATTTTTTACCCACTGGCCGGACCCGAATGATCCAGAGGCGCCGAAGATCGATTCCAACAGTCCCTGGACCCGGATCTTCTGGCCTCTCTTCGGGGTTGAGCGGGACGGGGTGAGGTATGCCGGCTCGACGGCCTGGGAGACCAAGAATGAACACCTGAGCAGAAAGGGTGTCTGGAGCGCCGAGACGCCCGGCCGCTGGACCGACTATGACTCGGGTGTCGGGACGCGGATGAAGGCGGGCTACGGCTACCCTGTCATCTTTCGCTACGATCCGGATCACGCCGCGGTGGTTATGTCCGGGGATGTTCTCTTCCACACCTCCTTCGATTCCGATCCGAAGAAGGGCGTCGGCTCGGGGATCTACGCCCGCAACTACAAGGATGGAAAGCTTCTCTGGTCCGTCGATGTTCCCGAACGCGCCAACCAGTTGGTCGTCGCCAATGGCCGGCTCTTTGTCGGCACCCGCAGGGGGACGATCTACGCCTTCTCGCCCAAGGGCGGAGCGATAGGGGAGGTCATCGAGAAGGTCGAGGAAAAGCCCGAGGGCATGGATGGCAGCATGGCGGCTGCAGCAGCTGTCATCGTCAAGGAGAGCGGCATCAAGGACGGCTACGGCCTCGTTGTTGACTGTAAAGATGGACAGCTGCCTTTCGAGCTCGCCATGCGAACGAACCTTGAGATCTGCGCAGTATTCGATGACGAGGCGGCGATGCTGAATGCTCGCAGGATGTACGCCGCTGCCGGGCTGAACGTACGGCGGATTGCTACCTGGCTTCGCCACGGGGATGAAAAGCTTCCCTATCCTTCCTTCTTCGCTGACCTGGTTGTTTCGGAGGCAGCGGTTAAGGGTGGAGCGCTGCCGAAGGACACAGAAGACTGGACTCGTCTGCTCAAGCCGATCCGGGGAATCGCGATGATGGGGGGAGCCCATGAGAAGAGAGACCTGGAGGATTGGTCCGGCGTCACCGGCCAGGAGGGCTGGAAGGTGGTCTCCAGTGGTGGCCACTGGGCCCATCGTCTGCGTCCGCCGCTTGAAAATGGCGGCGGCTGGACCCAGATGCACGGAGACCCGGGCAACACCAGCTGCAGCCAGGACCTGGTGCTGAAGGCTCCCCTCGGGGTGCTCTGGTACGGGACCCCGACGATCAAGGTGCCGGGAAAACATACCTCGCTCATCAAGAACGGGATTCTCGTCGTGCCGGAGCCGAATTCACTCCAGGGCTGCGATCAGTATACCGGGCGTCACCTGTGGAAGCTCGATGCCGCCAATATCGGGGCCAACCTCGGCGTCAGCGACACCCATGTCTACGCCCACTACGGCAAGGTGCTTCTGCAGATCAACCTGCTCACCGGCAAGCACGAGAAATCTTTCCTGACCCCCTTCGGTAAGGATGTCACCTGGGGATGGTTCGCTGTTGCGCAGGATGAGAAGACCATCTACGGAGCGGCGGCCAACGGTCTCTTCGCTACTGAGATGGAATCCGGCAAGGGCAATATACGCTGGCAACTCGGAGGACCGAACGCGAAGGAGGACCAGCAGGTCGGCGGTACCATGGCGATGAGCGACGGCCTGATCTTCGCGCTCGGAGGCAAGGTGAGCGAGGAGATGCGGGCCAACGCGATCTCCCAGATGAGAGTCTATTTCCAGACCCAGTCTCCCGAGTTGCTCAAGGAGTTCGAGAGCCAGGTGAAGGAACGAGATATTCAGCAGTTGACGGCTGTCGATGCGAAGACCGGAAAGATTCTCTACCGCACCGGCGTCGACATCAGCAATTGCGGCGGCAAGTGGATGCGCTCGGCCGGCTTCGGCGGTAAGCGGCACTACAATCCCTACGTCTTCCTCGATGTCTACGCCCGAAACGGCATCTTCGTGATCGGCTCCGCCAGCCGGGCGGATAAGGGCTGGGGCGTCTGGAACGGGGGAGGCTACAAGGTTCGCGCCCTGACGGCCTACGATGGCAAGACGGGAGACCTGCTCTGGTATAAGTTCACCAACCACCGCACCCGGCCGGTGATTGTCGGCGATACCATCCACGCCGAGCCCTGGGCCTTTGACCTGAGAACCGGGAAGAAGAAAACACGCCTCCACCCGATCACCGGCCAGGAGGCGGATTGGGCCTGGTGCCGCTTTGACAAGCAATGCGGGGTCTTTTCCGCCAGCGGCAACCTGCTCTTCGGACGTAACAAGGGCTTCGGCTACAAGGATCTTCAGAACGACGAGGGAATCTATACCTTCTGGCACAGCCGCTCGAACTGCTACGTCGACCATGTCAGCGGCGGCGGGTTGATGATCAAGCCTCCGCAGGCGATCTATTGCAAGTGCATGTGGTCGCTGCCGTTTACCGTGGCCATGGGGGAGGTCGCCACGCTGACCTCGTCCGCTCCCAAATTCGCTCAGCCGGGGCCGAGCCTGCCGGTGAAACACCTGAATGTCGATTTCGGATCCAATGGCGACCGCAAGGACGACAAGGGGCAGCTATGGATCTCATCGACCAACCGGATCATGAATCACAAGCTGCTGCTGCATTACGGCATCAAGCTCATGATGTACGATGGTTGGCAGGATGCCCGCCGCAGCGCGCGCTTTACGAAGACGGCGAAGGCCGATGTTCCCTTCGTTTTCGCCTCGTCTCTCACCGGGCTGAAGAGCTGTATCCTGCCTGTGGCTAGGCCTGAGCACGGGACCGGAACCTACAAGGTCCGGCTCGGCTTTGCTGCTCCCCCGGGAGAGACCTCGGGAAAGCGGATCTTTGACGTTCGCCTGAACGGCAGGAAGGTTCTCGAGAACTTTGATATTGCCAGCGAGGCCGGGGGTGCGGAGATCGCCGTCTGGAAAGAATTCAGCATGGAGTTGAAGGAGAACCTCGTCGTTGAACTCGTGAGCGCCTCCGGTACGCCGACCTATGAACAGTTGCCGCTGCTCAACGGCGTGCAGATTCTCCGGCAGGAGATGAAGGGCGCCGGGCTGGTTGTCTCCGGTGAGGCCTGGGTGAGTCTTGATAAACCTGAAAAGGAGCTCTCGATAAAGATTGGAAATTCACGTCCGGAGACGCTCAAGGCGCGGCTTATCCTGGAGGCTCCCGGCGGACTGGAGGTCCTGGCTGCCGACGGCGGCAAGGTGACCATCCCCGCCTTCAGCTCGGCCGATGCGATGGTCACGATCAAGGGTAAGCCTGGCCTGGGGGTTGGCATTCACCAGGTGGGCCTGAAGCTGGAGGGAGAAGATGGGAAGGTTCGTTTCGAGAGGAAGATTCCTGTCGAGTGGCTCGGGAAATTTTCCAGGGAGATCGTTCGAGGCAATACCAGGACGATCCTGGGCGAGTCCCTGCAGAGAAGCTGGGGAAGCCGGCTTCGACCCCACAACCTTCGCAACGAGTTCATGTATGTGTGCGCTCCCCGGAAGAACAAGCCCGATGACGGAGCGGCCTCCTATGTCTGGTTCCAGGTTCCCGGTCATCTCCGGGCGAATACGGTTATCCGCTCAGCCAGGATCCAGCTGCGGGAGGCGCGGGAGTTCAGCCTGCTGAATGCTTCGCGCGGCGCCGGGGATGCTGGCGGCAAGGTTACGGGTACTGTTCGGCGTATCGAGGGTCCCCCCTGGCCGGATTTCAACAAGGTGAAGTATCCGGACCTGCCAAAGGCTGTTGCAGGCGCGACCCGGTTTGTACGTAGCGGCCTGAATCCTGCCGCGGTCCAGGCCGAACTGCCTGGCGGCTGGAAGGTCGATCCGAATGACGGGAATATGTATTTCGTTCTCGATGCGGGCCGGCCGCAGGGAGCCGCCTATTGGAGCAGCTCGGTTTCCCGGCGCGAACTGGCCCCGGTGCTGGTGATCGACTACGAGAAAAAAGAGAGTGCGGGGAAATAGCCTTTCGCGTGAGGGCCGTGTTTTAGCCGCGGCCGAGTCACGCGACGTGGAGACAGAGATATCGTGAGCGCTGAAGGATTGATCGTATTGACGGTGTTCATAGGGGCTCTCCTGCCCCTGCTCATCTCCTCCTTCGGAGTCCGCTCGGGGATACAGAAATACGGGTTGCCTGTCCTCGTTGCCGGCTGCGGCATCGCGATCATCCTCGCTGGAAGCGGATTCGAGCGGCCCGTTGCCGAGAGCGAGGTGCTGGATCGGCCGGTAGAGGATCCCGAGCCCGATTACGTGTCCTCGAAGACCTGCAGATCCTGCCATCCTCACCAGCACTCCACCTGGAGCTCTTCCTTTCATTCGAGCATGACCCAGGTGGTCTCGCCCCGGACGGTCGTGGGCGGTTTCGATGGTCGCGAAGAAAATTTCTACGGTTGGAAATTCCGACTCGAGCGCAGGGGAGAGGAGTACTGGGCTGAGATCGGGGATACGGGCAAGGCCTTCGACAGCGGGGCTGCCAGGCGCCTGGTGCTTTCCACCGGCAGCCACCATATGCAGAAGTACTGGTACTCGGCAGGGGAGGGCAGGAAGCTGGATCTCTTTCCCCTGGTCTATCTTATCGAGAGCGACAGGTGGGTGCCTGTCCACACGGCCTTTATCCAGCCTCCGAAGGCGGGCATGCCGGTTTCGGAGGGACGCTGGAATACCGGCTGCAACCAGTGCCACGCCACCGGCTCGCGTCCCCGCCTGCACGACGAGCCGGGGAAGATCGATACGAAGGTCGCCGAGTTTGGTATCGCCTGCGAATCCTGCCATGGTCCGGCGGAGGAGCACGTCCGCCTGAACCGGGATCCCCTGCGCCGGTACAGCTACCATGGAGAGGATGGTTCCGATGACACGATCGTCAACCCGGCCCGGCTCTCCCCGAAACTTTCGGCCCAGGTCTGCGGCCAGTGCCACGGAGTGTGGAGGCTGCTGGATGATGAGGGCCGCCACTGGCGGGAGAAGGGTCATCAATACCGCCCGGGCGGCAAGCTGGAAGATTCGAGGCAGTATCTTTTCCACGACTCCGATTCGAATCTGCTGGCCGAGTCCCAGGCTGAGAGCATCTTCTGGCCCGATGGGATGCTTCGCGTCACCGGGCGGGAATACAACGGGCTCTTGCGGTCGCCCTGCTACGCTGACGGGGATGCGGGTGAGCGAACCATGACCTGCTCCTCCTGTCATTCCATGCATTCGGATGCCGGCGATGCGGACAGCATCCGGGAGTGGACCGATGACCAGCTCAAGACGGGTATGAAGACCAGCGCCGCCTGCCTGCAATGCCACCCTTCCCTCGGCGAGGACATCTCCGCTCACACGCATCATTCCCCGGGCTCATCCGGAAGCGACTGCTACAACTGTCATATGCCGCATACATCCCTCGGCTTGCTCAAGGCTGTTCGCAGCCATACCATCAGCAGCCCGGCAGCGAAGGCGACCGGGACCTCGGGAAAACCCAATGCCTGCAATCTCTGTCATCTCGACAAGACGCTCGAATGGACCGCCGGTAAGCTCTCTGAATGGTACGGGCAGCCGAAACCGGCTCTCGGCGCTGAGGACAGCTCGATCGCGGCTTCTATTCTCTGGGCGCTCAGGGGAGATGCCGCCCAGAGAGCCCTGGCGGCCTGGAGTATGGGCTGGAAGCCGGCGCTGGAGGCCTCAACCCCCGATTGGATGGTCTTCTATCTTGTAGAGCAGATGTTTGATGACGACTATGACGCGATTCGGTATATAGCCCAGCGTTCGCTTCGCAGCCACTCTGGCTTCAGCCGGTTCGAGTTTGACCATATGAACCCCGGGCGTTATGAGCAGACGGTCATGCGCAAGGTGATGCAAACCTGGTCCAGCAGGAAGCGTTTGCTCCCGTCGACCACCCTCTACGACCCCGAGGGAAGACCCCGTATGGACCGGATACAGAAGCTGAAATCACAGCGGGACCGGAAGCCGATTACCATCACCGAGTGAGCCGGGTCTCTGTTGCACTGGCAATCGCTTTCAATGCTGATTAAAACTGAGGCTATGAACATCAAGACGATCTGCTTATTTACTGTTTTATCGACCCTCGTTTCTTTTCTTTCCGCTGAGGAAAAGGGGGCCGACATACCGCTTGAGGCTCCAGCGGGCTGGGGAGGGGAAACAATCGACCTTCCGCCCGGCTTCGCTCCCGGCATGAAGCTGCAGGGGCTCGAGAAGATCCGTTTCGCGCCGGGAATGTTCAAGCCCGAGTCAGAGAACTTCTTCTCCTATGTCTTCGTGTTCCGGTTGGGACCGAAGCAGGATCTGTCGCTGAAGACGGTCGAGAGCGAGATCCTGGTTTACTACCGCGGCCTGGCGACGGCTGTGGGAGGGGAAGGAATCGAGACCGGTAAATTCACCCTCGCCCTGGAGAAGCTGAAGGGCTCCGGTGGAAAGGGGAAAAAGCAGGCCGCTGTCAGCGCTTCGGGCGGGGTTCTTGACTGGATCGAACCCTTTCGAACAAAGAAGCCCCAGAAGCTTCGGCTCGAGATTCACACCTGGAAGGGAAAGCCCGGCAAGTTCAGCTACCTCTTCTGCTGTGCCTCTCCCGCCGCTGTTGAAAAGCCGATCTGGAAAGAGATGCGCGGGGTGCGGGTGAAATTTCTCAAGGCTCGTCCGGCAGCCGGTTCCGCTGAGTCCAGCGCGGCGAACTGGCCATCCTTTCGCGGCAAGGACGCCGCGGGGGTAGCTGATGGACAGGATCTTCCGGACGAGTGGAACGCTGAGAAGGGACAGAATATTCGCTGGAAGAAGCGTATTCCCGGGTTGGCCCATTCCAGCCCGGTGATCTGGGGAGACCGGCTCTTTGTAACCAGCGCCATCAGCAGCAAGGCCGATGCCAGCTTCAAGCCGGGACTCTACGGTGACCCGGCTGCGGATGCCGACAACTCAAAGCATCGCTGGATGGTCTACTGTCTTGATAAAAAAAACGGCAAGACCATCTGGGAGAGTCTTGCCACAGATGGCTCGCCCCGGGAGAAGCGCCACATCAAGGCGACCTTTGCCAACTCCTCACCGGCGACCGATGGGCGCTACCTGGTCGCCTTCTTCGGTTCCCAGGGGCTCTTCGGCTTCGATCTCGATGGAAAGAAGCTGTGGTCGAAGGATCTCGGGCGCCTCGATGCGGGAGCCCATGATCTTCCCGAATACGAGTGGGGCACGGCCAGCTCTCCGGTCATCTACGGGGATCTTGTGATTGTCCAATGTGATGTGCAGAAGAAGTCCTTCATCCTGGCCGCTGATGTAAAGACCGGTGAGACCCGGTGGAAGACCGATCGCGACGAGCTGCCATCTTGGGGAACCCCGGCGATTGTCGAGGGACCGAAGGGGCCGGAGCTCGTCACCAACTCATCGAATTTTATCCGCGGCTATGACCCGCTTACCGGTAAGGAGCTCTGGAGGCTCGGCGGCAGCTCGAAGATCACCGCCCCGACGCCGGTGTTCTCCGATGGGCTGATTGTCGTTTCGAGCGGGCGGCACCCTGAACGGCCGATCTTCGCGGTGCGCGCCGGCTCCCGTGGTGATCTTACCCTGGCCAAGGGCGAGACCTCCAATGCCGGCGTAGCCTGGAGCATGGTACGGCGCGGGCCTTATATGCCGACCCCGGTCATCTACAAGGGGCTGCTTTACGTCCTGCACAACAACGGCCTGTTTGACTGCTACGAGCTCGTCACCGGCAAGGAGATCTACCGCCAGCGTCTTCGTCACGGCGGCAGCGGCTTCAGCGCCTCTCCGGTGGCGGCCGATGGAAAGCTCTACCTGCCGAGTGAGGACGGGGATATCTTTGTCATCAAGGCCGGCCGTGAGTTCAAACAGCTGGCGAGGAATTCCATCGGAGAATTCCTCATGGCGACCCCGGCGCTCTCAGACGGGACCCTCTACGTGCGGGCCCATCACCATCTCCTGGCGATCGGCCGCTGAGCATCAGCGGATGAATTGCTCGACGGCGTCGGCTCCGAGGCCGACCTCTTCGAAGTGCGCCTTGCACATCTCGATCTTGGTGTGGACATCATCGTGGCCGATCGGCTGGTCATTTTCATCGAAATAGACCAGCGCCCCGCAGACGTGGAAGAGGGTGATCATCTCTTCCTCTGTTTCATCGACGACGAGGGTGTGCACCTCGCCCGGGGGCTCGAAGACGTAGGTTCCCTCGGTGGCGACCCAGTCGTGCTCAAGGTAGCGCCAGGATCCCTTGATGACGTAGCCGTGGACGGGGGCGGGATGACGATGGCGGGTGAAGACGCCCGAGCGCGCCACCTTCAGCAGGTTGACCCACTCACCATTGACGGTATTGAGCAGCAGGGGGCGGAACCAGACCTTGTCGGCCTGGGGAACCCAATACCTGTCGTCCTCGGGCATCGCCTGGGTGACAAAATCAGGGATGGCGTGGGATGCTTCAAGGGAAGGTTTCATGGGGTGTCCTCTGGGCGAAGGGAGGGTGTTGGTTGAACTGTGTTCAGGGCACAGGGAGCGAGGATAGTCAAAGCCGGCCCCGGTGTATAGTTTCGAAGCGGGAATCATCTTCTTCGTGGATGGGTGGCAGGATGCTCAGGCTATAATGCGTGGCCCGGAGAAGAACAGGCATGCCTCGCCACTTCCCGGCTTTCCCTCACCGTGGAGACAATATGAAGAAGATCATTCTTTCCCTCGCCGTAGCGCTCACAGCGCTGTTCCTGGCCGTTTCGATTTCCGCGGAGACCGCTGTGAAGAGACCGAACATTCTCTTCGCCATCGCCGATGACTGGGGCTGGCCGCATGCCGGCGCCTATGGCGACCCGGTGGTCAAGACCCCGACCTTCGACCGCCTGGCGAAGGAGGGAATCCTCTTCAATCATGCCTATGTCTCTTCCCCATCGTGTACTCCCTCGCGCGGAGCGATCCTGACGGGGCAATGGCACTGGCGCCTCGGCGGCGCCGGCAATCTGTGGAGCGTTTTCCCCGACCGGCTGGCCACCTACCCCGAACTGCTTGAGAAGGCCGGCTACCATGTCGGCGCCACCGGCAAGGCCTGGGGGCCCGGGCGCACTGAGACCAGGGGGCGGAACATCGCCGGCAAGCGTTTCAAGAACTTCGGGACCTTCCTCTCATCGGTGCCGGCGGACAAGCCCTTCTGCTTCTGGCTTGGAACCAGCGACCCGCACCGGCCCTTTCGCAAGGGCTCGGGTGAGCAGAGCGGCATGAAGATCGATGATGTCGTCGTCCCGGCCTGCTTTCCGAACGTCGCCGAGATTCGAGGCGATGTGGCGGATTACTATTGGGAGGTGCAGCGCTTCGACCGCCTGGTCGGCTCCGCGGTGGCCGCGCTCGAGAAAAACGGCCAGCTCGACAATACGATCATCTTCATGACCGGTGACCACGGCCTGCCCTTTCCCCGCTCCAAGAGCAACCTCTACGACACCGGCGCGCGCGTCGGGCTGGCGCTTCGCTGGGGGGCGAAGGTGGCGGGCGGCCGGACGGTCGATGATTTCGTCAGCCTGACCGATATAGCTCCAACCTTTCTCGAGGCGGCGGGGCTCAAGGTGCCGGCCGACATGACCGGCCGCAGCCTGCTCAATATCTTCCGGAGCAAAAAATCCGGACAGGTGGAGCCGGGCAGGGGGTTCGTCCTGACCGGCAAGGAGCGCCATGTGCCGGGGCAGGAGAAGCCCGACATGGGCGGCTATCCCTGCCGGGCGATCCGGACCCACCAGTTCCTCTACATCCGGAACTTCAAGCCGGAGCGCTGGCCGGCGGGTACGCCGCATTACGAGAAGGCGAGCATCTCGCGCGCCTGGCTCGCTGATTGCGACAACGGGCCGACCAAGACCTACATGGTCAACAACAGGGACAAGGACGCCCATCACCGAAAGCTCTACGAGCTCTCCTTCGGCAAGCGGCCGGCTGACGAGCTCTACGACCTCAGCAAGGATCCCCACCAGTTGAACAACGTGGCGGGCGAGGCGGCCTACGCCGGGCGAGTGAAGGAAATGTCCGCGCAGTTGATGAAGGAACTCGCCAAGAGCGGCGATCCGAGAGCGAAGGGCGGCGGCGATGAGTTCGACCGCTATCCCTACCTCGGCGGCGCGCCGAAGTTTCCCGGTCCGCGCAAAAAGCCCTCGAAACCGCAGAAGAAGAAGACCGATTAGCCAGGAGGGAATTCCTCTTTCATGGACGATTCGAAGGTCATCTACAAGAAAAGAGTATGGAATCTCCGGGGATTGCCTATGGGAATTATAGCCTTGGGTATTTTCAGCCTGCCCTGGATCGGTGTTTACGAGATCTTAACTGGAAAGAGGCACGAGCTGGATTATCCATGGTGGGGGCAGACGCTCCTGGCCCTGCTGTATCTCGGTCCCGCAATTGTATGTCTTATCGGCTTCCCGCTATGGTGGCTTCATTGGGGGCAGACGGTTCAGGTGACCGGGACACACCTGGAGGTCTGGCGGGGACCCTTCAAGAACCCCTGGTTTTCCGGCTCACCCGCCCGTCTTCGTAAAGTTCTCCTCAAGCTGGATACGATCAAGACCCTGACGCCGGTGGGAGTTGATGCTATGCATAGCTGGGAGCTGGCCCACGGGGCCAGGACAGACTGGCAAAGCGATTCCATGCCGGAGCTGCGTAAAATGGCTGACGCTCCCGGAATGTACTGCGGCCCGCGCGCCCTGCAAGTCACCGACACCGAGGGCCAATCCTTCAACGTGGGTACGTCTGATCCGGATGCGCTGGCCTCTGTTCTCATGAAGGCGAGGCCGGGGATCACTCTTGAGGAAACGGAGCCTTCCGGTTCCAATTGAATCCATGGATTCTTCCGAGGTCGTCTACAGCAAAACGGAACGGTCAGTGTGGATGTCCTTCTGTACCCTGTTCATGGCGGGCCTGTCCTGCTACTTCATCTTCCTGGGGCTCTGGCTACAGACCTTCTTTCTCCTGCCGTGGGCCATCCTGCTTCCCTGTTTCTGGAACCCGCTGACGATCCGGGTAACCGGGGAGAACCTGGAGGCGCAGCTTGGATTCGGCTACCTGAAAAAAACGATTCCTCTCGCTGAGATCAAGAGCGTCAAGGCGGTTGATATTTCCCTGGGTAACCGGAAACAATTATGGCTTTGCATGAACAGCAGGGCCGTGCAGATTATCCACCACGATGACGAGGTGCTCCAGCTTGGCAGCACCGAACCGGAGACGCTGGCTTCCTTTATCGAAAAGTGAAATACTTCCCCCGGATCTTCGACTGGGTTACACGGAATTATTTCGCGGCGGGATCTCAACGACACCGAGGGGCGCCCCTTTAAGGTGGGGATGCCTGGGCCGGCGATCACTCTTGAATGAACGGAGCCTTCCGGTTCCAATTGAATCCATGGATTCTTCCGAGGTTGTCTACAGCAGAACAGAGCGGTCATTGTATATGTCTTTCATGACGCTGGTCATGCTGGGCCTGTCCTGGTGGCTTACCACCCTGCCGATCCCCTGGTATAGCGGAGTCCCCTGGGTGTTGCCGTGGGTCATCCTGATTCCCTGTTTCTTTAACCCGCTGAAGATCCGGGTAACCGGGGAGAACATCGAGGCGCGGTTGGGGCTCGGTATCCTGAAAAAAACGATTCCCCTCGCTGAGATCAAGAGCGTCAAGGCGGTCGATGTCCCTTTGAGCAGCCGGAAAAACATATGGCTTTGCATGAACAGCAGGGCTCTGCAGATCATCAACCATGATGACGATGTGCTCTGGCTTGGCAGCACCGATCCGGAGACGCTGGCTTCCTTTATCGAAAAGTGAAATACTTTCCCCGGGCCTCCGACTGGTAGAGCGCGAAGATTACGAGGTCTGATTTCGCGGCAGGAATATCAGGACCATGATGATCAAAGAGGATACGCCAAGAGGACTGGATGGGTGGCTGGCCCTGCTCTGCATCAGCCTGATCGTTACGCCGATCTGGATTCTCGTGGAGAGTCGTGATACTCCGTCGATTTTTACCGATGGGAGCTGGGCCGCGCTTACGACTCCCGGGGCGGAAGCTTACATTCCTCATTATAAGTCGCTCATGATTGCCGAAGTGTGTTTCCAACTTGCCCGCCTTCTGTTTTCAGTCATCCTGTTGATCCTGTTCTCCAGGGAGCATTATCTTTTTCCAAGGGCGTATATCGCTTTTCGAGTATTCGACCTTTCCTTCCACCTGCTCAATTCCTGGCTCGCGGTGCTGGTTTTCGAGGGCCATGCAGACGTCTCAATGTTCGATACTCATACCGTCCAGCAATTGCTCCTGACGGGAATCCCCTCAGCCGTCTGGATTCCATATATATTGAAATCCAGACGGGTAAAAGTGACATTTGTCCGGGGAAAAGCCGGAAGCGAGTGAACTCCCCGGCCCGTGTTTTCGTTCTTTTGAGGCTGCTGAAAGCTGCCGGCACAGACTCCGCTTGCTCCCCTTTCCTCCTGCGAATAGAATCCTTCTGAGTACCGGGAGCTGTTCCGGTCGGCCCGCGCAGGAGAAAACTTCATGCTGAGGATTTTTGATACCTCTGGCGGCGGCGGAACCCGCAGGGAGTTCCTCAGGATCGGCACCGCCGCGCTCGGCGGCCTCGGTCTTCCCGGTCTGCTGGCCTCGAAGGTTTCGGCTCTCCAGCGAGCGGATGTGCTGCGTGACAGGTCGGTTGTCTTCCTCAACCTGCAGGGCGGGCCGACCCAGTTCGAGACCTTCGACCCGAAGATGACGGCGCCGCGCGAGATCCGCAGCACCACCGGTGAGGTAAAAACAAGTCTCCCCGGCGTGACCTTCGGCGGAACGATGCCGAAGCTGGCCCGCCTCGCTGACCGCATGGCCATCGTCCGGTCATACCGTCATGGCATCTCGAGCCACGGACCGGCCGCGATGCACGTCATGGCCGGCGGCAACGCCACCAAGGCCGCCATGAGCGTGCTCTATTCAAGAGTCGCCGGTCTCACCGACACGGAGTCGGGCATGCCGCTGAGCACCATCGTGATGCCGGGGGCTGTCGGGAAGCAATACGGCAAGCTCTACAAGGCGCCGGACCGGGTCACCCAGGCCGGAACCATCTCGCCTGTCTTCAAGCCCTTCGATCCAAGCTCCGGTGGAGAGATCGTGGACAACATGAAGCTCCGGATCGACGGGAGCCGTCTGGCGGACCGTCGCTACCTGCTCTCGAAGCTTGACGAGCTGCGCCGGGCCAAAGAAAAAAGCCTCGCCTTTGAATCAGCCGGCCGGTTCCGGGAGCAGGCCTTTGACGTTCTGCTGCGTGGAACCTCCAGGGCCTTCGACTTGAGCGATGAAGCTCCGGCGCTGCTGGAGCGCTACGACACCGGGTCCTTCGAGCCGAGCGATGCAGTCAAGAAACGCAACAGCTACGCGAAGCAGTTCTCGCCTGTCGCCCTCGGCCGCCAGATGCTCATGGCCCGGAGGCTCTGCGAGGCGGGCTGCCGGTTCGTCACGGTCACCTGCGGCGGCTGGGACATGCACGGCGGCGGCAAGGAGTTCACCATGGTCGATGGCGTCGCCTCCCTGGTGCCGGCCGTTGACAAGGCGGTGTCGGCCTTCATCGAGGATGTCGAGCGGCGGGGCCTGAGTGAAAAGATTCTGCTGGTGATCACCGGCGAGTTCGGCCGTACCCCGAAGATCAACAAGAACGGCGGCCGGGATCATTGGGGCAACCTCTGCACCCTGGCCTTTGTCGGCGGAGGCCTGAAGATGGGCCAGGTCATCGGGCGCTCCGATCGCACGGCGGGGGCGCCGGCCTCCGAGCCGATCTCGAGCTCCCAGGTGCTGGCCACGGTCATGCACACCCTCTTCGATCTGCAGGAGGTCCGGGTACTTCCCGGGCTGCCGAACGAGGTGACCAACGCCGTCGCCGGCGGCGAGCCGATTCGGGAGCTGGTCTGAGGACCGGGCTGGGGCGGTGGATGCCATGAAGAGTATAACCAGGAAAGGCCTCTTCCTCGCGGTCGTCTTTTTCCTGAGCGATGTCGGCGCTCTCCAGGCTGAATTTCCCACCGCCGGGATAGACCAGTACCTCGATGCCTGCGCTGCCCGGGGCGAGTTCAACGGGGTGGTGCTGCTGGCGCGCAAGGGCGAGGTTCAATACCACCGGGCGTTTGGGAAGGCCTCGATCGATGGCGGCGTGCCGCTCAGGAAGGACTCCGTCTTCCGATTGGCCTCGGTGGCGAAGGCTTTCACCGCGGTGTCGATTCTCATGCTGAGGGAGGAAGAAAAGCTCAGTCTCGATGATGACGTCAGGAAGTATGTTCCGACCCTGCCCTATGCCGGGGCCACCATTCGGCATCTGCTCCACCACACCTCCGGTTTGCCTGATTACGTGAAGCTGCTCGATAAGCACTGGGACACGGAGGAAGGCGACCTGTCCCGCCGTAAGTTCGCCACCAATCCCGATGCGCTCGGCTTGATCATAAAATATAAGCCGGCGGTGAGATTTACTCCGGGAGAGCGCTGGAATTACAGCAACACCGGCTACATGCTGCTGGCACTGGTGGTTGAGAAGATCAGCGGGGCTTCTTTCAGCGATTTCCTTACTCGGAGGATCTTCGCTCCGCTCGGCATGAAGGACACCGTCCTCTTCACTCCGATCACGCCTCCCTCGATTGAGCACCGCGCCTGGGGTTACCGGCTCTCTCCTGATGGAGGTGAACGGCTGGCCAACGACCGCAACTATCTCAACGCGATGTATGGAGATGGAGAGGTTTATTCGACCGCCTGGGATCTCGTGAAGTGGGACCAGGCCCTCTATACTCAGAAGCTTCTTCCCGCGGCGGCGGTGGAAGAGATGTTCACTCCCGGCCGGCTCTCCAGCGGTAAGGAGACCGGCTATGGCTATGGCTGGGGCATCGCGAAGCGAGGTGGAAAGAAGGTGGTGAACCATGGCGGCGGCTGGGTTGGATTCCGGACCTGGATCGATCGTGAGTTGGAGAGCCGACAACTCCTGGTGGTCCTGACCAACAACTCGAGCCGAAGCATGGGCCTTGTTCGTGATGGGGTTCTCGCTGTCCTCGAGGGGAAGGAACCGCGGCTGCCGAAGAGCCCGGTTTCCCGCCTGCTGGGTCAGTGGCTTCGCAGGCAGGGACTTGCCGGTTTGAAGGATGAATACCGCCGCTTGAAGAGCTCGCGGGCAAAGGAGATCGATTTCTCGGAAGCCCGCCTGCGGCAGCTCGGCAGCTACCTGCTGGGCAAAAAGAAAATGAGCGCGGCGGTGGCCGTGCTGGGGCTGAACGTGGAGGCCTATCCGAAATCCGTTCGTGCCCTCGAGGAGCTGGGAGATGCCTTGCTGGCCTCCGGCAGGCGAAAAGATGCTGGCGAGGTTTTCAGGAAGGCGCTGGTTCTCAGCCCGCAGAACAGGAAGCTTCAGAAGAAGCTCGCGAAGACCCGGGAGCCCTGATCATGTACATCGCGATTATTGTCGTTACGGCCCTCGTGTTGGCCCTGCTGGTATTTCTCGCAAGGAACGCCAGCGGTTTCGGCAAGGTGGAGGGACCGACGAGCCAGGGCGCTGTCGATCATTTTGACATGGTGGTGGTCTACGAGGGAGCCCGGGCAGATGCCATAGTCGTCCTCGGAACCCTCGGCACGCTGGGGTTTGACGCCCGGCTCTCTGAAGAGCTGCGAGACTCGCTCTTCCTGACGGCGACAGTCCATCCCATCCAGGTCAGTGTTCCTCGCGAGCAGGCCTCAGAAGCGGCCGCGGCTCTCGAAGAAGCCCGGGAGCTCCCGCTGGAAGACGGCGAGGCTGAAGAAGCGTCCGGGGATTAGTCCGCAGGCGGGTATCCGCGCACGCTGTCGTCTCAGGAGATGATCTCTTTGACCACGTTGCCGTAGACGTCGGTCAGGCGGAAGTCCCGGCCGGCGTACTTGTAGGTCAGCTTCTCGTGGTCGAGACCGAGCTGGTGCAGCATGGTGGCGTGCAGGTCGTGGATGTGGATCTTGCCCTTGATGGCGGTGTCACCGAACTCGTCGGTCGCGCCGTAGCGCATGCCGCCGCGAATCCCTCCACCGGCCATCCACATGGAGTAGCCACGGTTGTTGTGGCGCCGTCCATCACCCTTGGCTGACTGCCCGGCGGGCGTTCTGCCGAACTCTCCACCCCAGACGACCAGGGTGTCCTTGAGCATGCCGCGTTCTTTCAGATCCGAGAGCAGGCCGGCGATGGGAGCATCGGTTGAGGCCGCGTTCTTGGTGAGTCTCGCCTTGAGGCCATTGTGAAGGTCCCAGCCGC
>CBFHWB010000063.1:0-21513 GCA_965659285.1 Planctomycetota bacterium
CGGATGAGGCGGGCAACCTGGCGCCGGACCTGACACGGAAATTTTACTCGACTCGTTTCGCCCTCAACCCCAATCGCAGGAGTGGCTCCGATGAGTTCGCCCTTACGGCCCCGGCGGGGGGGTTTCACGTCATCATTGACCGCGCGGTGCTCGATTTCAGCGCCTACGCGGCGGCGAATCCCGATGTGAATCTCGATGATGATGAATTTTTCCTGCGAGATCTGTCTGCGGCGCGGTTCCCGGACGAAGATTTCCCCGATGCCCAGAGCCCCCAGGACCGTTTCGCTCCCGGGGCCTTGAGTCCCGGCCGTGTTACCGATTGTCCCTCTCCTCCCGCGACTTTTGATGATCTCGGAGCCTGTATCAACCGGATCGTCTGCGAGAAGCCGCCCCGCTTCATCGAGGAGGTGGCTGTCTCCCCGGACATCCCCGCGGCAGAGGTCGATGGTCGGCGCTGTCCCCTGGTCGATGAGGCAGCGAAGGTGATGGCCTACGTTGCGATCGACGCGACAACCTCGGCCGCGAGGGAGAGCCAGGACGCTGGAGCTTTTACCGTGCTGCTCGATTACCTGCACGAAGACGGCTCAGGGGGAACGCTCGATGAAGATACCGGTCTCCTGGTGCGTGAGGCCGAGGAACGCTCGGCGGACACACCTCCCGGTATGATGCTCTGGGAGATCGAGGCTGTCATTCCGCCGCAGGCGGCCGGGCTGGTCAGCTTCTCCTTGACGGTTATCGACCGGCTTCAGCAGTTCAGCGTTGCCTTCGATGAAGAGAACGCCCCGCGCGCCGACCCGGAGAGCGCTCCACAGGTTTCTTTCAGCTATCTCTCCGGCGGCATCAGCGGGGTCTCCCTCAGGCTGAGCGAGATTCTGCCCGACAATGAGAGTGTCGAACTTCCAGGCTTCGAAGGTTTCCCGGCTGACAGGTCGCCGAACTACATCGAGGTCCATCTTCCCGGGGATTCCGAGCTGGAGTCCTACGATCTTTCAGGCCATTACCTGGCTGTCGAGCCCGCACCTGGAGACCCCGTCGGCAGAGCCCGTGCCTTCGCTCTGCCGGAAGGGATAACGCCGGTGGTCCGGGGGGACTACCTGCTGCTGGCGCTCGGGCTCGTACCCGGGGGCGCGCTCCCTGTACCTGTGGTCGGGTTGGATGGATTCGAGCTCGACCCCTGTTCGAGCAGTCTCTACCTGGTCGCACCCGATGAGCTGGGCAATTGCGTGGTCGACAGGATCTCCTGGAGCTGTCCTGCCGATTTCCAGGGAGGAGATATCACCGCCGACCTGGCCTACGGTATTCCCTGTGAGGCGATCGGGGAGAGCATGCTGGTTACTCCGACCCCGGGCGCCGACAACGGCCTCGAGCCATTCTTCTTTTCAGCTTTTCACACCGAGGCGGGAAGCGATGATCCGAATCCCTGTGTCGCGCCGGGCTCTTTTCCCGTTCTTGCCGCCATCTTCCTCCTCGATGAGGCCCTGGTCTCGGCCATGGGGGCGAACTCGGTTTCAGGCGTGGATTTCGATATCAGCGGCGCCATGGCGCTCGGCTCTTCCAGCACGGTTCTCCTCGGCGAGACCTTTGACGCGCCTCCCGGCTACAGCGCTGTGCGGGTCAGCCAGCCGTTGCTTCTGAACGGTGGGCAGGATGTTACCCGGGTCGAGTATTCGGTTTCCCTCCAGGATGCCTGCGGCAGCCTCGCCTCATCCTGTGATGGGGGCGGCCGCTGCTTCAGCCTGGGCGTGGGAACCGCCGGCCTGCCGGCGATTTCCATCAACGAGGCGAACAGGAATTTCACGCTTCCCGGAAGCGGTGGAGAAGCCAGGCCGTGGCTGGAGCTCTACAACGACTCCGCGGTGACGGTCGACCTCGGCGGCATGTCCCTGTCGGCCGACCCGAGCGATCCGCGGTCCGTTACCATTCCCGCCGATACGATTCTCCCCGCCGGCAGCTCTCTGGTCGTGCTGACGGATGGCGGGGCGCCTCTGGATGGGGCGGGAGCGCCGCCGCACCTGGTGGTCGACCTCGACTGGATCACCATGAGGTTCTTCTGCCTCGACCCCAACTCGCCCTGTGATTCTGTTGAGGGGGCGGATTGGTTCAGGCGAACCTGCGGATTTGACCCCGACAGCCCTGAAGACTCCGCGCCCCCGGTACGAATCTTTCTCGTCGACAAGATCGAGCGGGGCTCCTGCCTGCTCGACGTCTTCGGCTTCGAGTTTCCCAACCCGGACTGTTCCGATGGCACCAGCATCGGGCGTTTCCCCGATGGAGGGGGTGACATCATGGTGCTGGCGGAGCCGACCCCGGGAAGCGGGGTGGAGCCGGTAACCTTCATCCGGGGCGATGCCGATGCCAATGGCGAGGTGAACATGACGGATGGAACCCTGATCCTGAGCGTGGGCCAGGGCGATCCTCCCTCCTGCATGGATCGCTACGATGCGAACGATGATGGCGAGGTGAACTTTATCAACGATGGAATCTACCTGATGACCTTTCTGAACTCCGGCGGTCCACCGCCTCCTCCTCCCTACCCGGAGGAAGGTGCAGACCCGACACCGGACAGCCTGCCATGTACGAGATGACAAGACCCCAGAGAGACGATGTCCGGTTTTCGGAACATTCCGCGGATCTTATCGCTCCTTCCCGCGAGGTATTTTCCAGTTCAGGGGATAACTGGGGCGTTCGAGGGCATCCGATGCCGATATCTAAGCTATGAGAAACAAAGCTATGAAGCCCACTTACACCTGGTTGTTCGGAAAAATCGGCGCCGCGGCGGCGCTGCTCTTTGCCATGATCCTGGGATTACAGGTTCCGGTCCTTTCACAGGATGACGCTGCGAAGGGTGGTGTAGAGGAGGAGCTTAAGAAGCTCGGCGAGGAGATCGATGAGCTCAAGGAGAAGATCAAGAAGCTCAAGGACGACAAGTCCGCTGACAGCCTGGTTACCCTTGGCGGGGGAGACCTGAGGCTGGGTGGAAAGGTGGAGCTCAATTTCATCGATTCGCAGAATGACCTTTCTCTTGATGGCCTGGGAGGGGGCTTTGCTCCTGAGCACCTGGACCCTCACCTCGAGCTTCAGCGCCTGAGGCTCACTCCTGTCTTCCTGCTCAATCGCTGGATCAAGGTCCAGTCGCAGCTTGATTTTCAGCCGGATGGCGACACGATTCTCAAGGAGATGGCTGTCCGCCACGATATTCAGCCCAATTGGTGGCTGCGATCGAGGTTCCAGCTCGGACTGGATGACAGGTTTATTCGCCCCGCTCGCAGAACCAAGACCTATCCGCTCATCGGTAACGCCTTCTGGCGCGATGAATCACTGGCCGCTGTCTGGCAGATGACCTTTGGACACAGGAAGGGAACGGCCGCCGGTGTCGAGCGATTCCAGAAGAACAGTGGGGGAGATGGATCTTCCACCGGGGGAGCCTTCACCGAGGGTTTCGCCGAGGATGCGGGAGGGACGGATGGATCTGCAGATGGAGTTGAGGGATCTTTTGACTTTGCCGCCAACCCGGGAGCTTTCACAACCTTCCTTTCGCTGGGGCAGGGTTACCAGCTTGGCCACAAGGAGGTCACCTTCGACGCGGCCCGCTTCAACGACATCATCCAGGATGATCGTGAGCTTGAGGACGATCTCGCTTTTGGAGAGCTTGGCCTCGGTCTTGGCTGGCAACGCGATTTCGAGAATCTCGGGGACCTGGCCGTCTCGGCTTTCTACTTTACGGACAGTCTCAGCCAGAGCTCGGTCGATTTTCTGCAGGGCGACCTGATGACCAACTGGGGTACGAACCCGGCCAATGAGGTCGTGGCGGTGACGGGCTATGGTGATTCACCCAGCTCCAGTTCGAGTCGCTATGGAGTCGGCTTCGACTATTTTCTTTCCGCCGAGGAGCTCTTTCCCGAAAAGAAAAAGAGCCTGCGCAAGCAGGACGGGCTTCGCCTGGCCTTCCAGTATATCACCGCCAGGGATGGCGAGCTGGATCGTGATGGCTGGTATACCCAGGCCTCCTGGCGCTTCTCATTCGGCAAGCTGCTGGCCGACCGCTACTTCCGTAGTGTCGAGCCCCTGGTGCGCTACGGTGTGCTCAACGTGGACGCTCCCGGCCCGGATGGCGGCACCTTCAAGGATCCGAGCCTGCCCGGTACCTGGGATCGGCAGGCTTTGACGCTGGGCGCCCTGGTCGAGGTCACCGGCGACATCTTCATGAAGTTCGAATATGTCATGAACTCAGAAGACGGCAGCGGAGTAGATGTCGACAATGACGAACTCCTCATCCAGTTGTTGCTGACTTTCTAGGCGAACTTTCTCCAGCCTGGACCGGACCTTCTCCCAGGTCCCATTTCTTGACATAATCCGACCCCGCTTCTATTATCGAGTTGAGTGTAATGCTTTGCTTTCCTTGGCTTTACACACCTTACTTGGCAGTTGGGCGTCGCGACAGGAAAGAGCTTCGCGGTGATACGGCTGGCAGACTTTTCGGGGGCAATTGATTCAGCGGAGGTGGGTTCTTCCGTGCTTCAGGGCAGAAGCGAGAACGGGCGGATCGGCGATGGGGATGTTCGTGGGCTCAGCCCGAATTTCATTCGCCGCTCCGAACAGAAATACGAGCTCACCGAGGCGGAGACGGCCGTACTCGAGGGTGAGATCCGGGGGAGCCTTCCGGTTTATGAGTTCAACCCCGGTTACCCCTACACTCATATTACGACGGTGTACTACGACACCCCCGAGCTCAGGCTCTACGAGCGGGCGAGCAGGAGCTACGACGACAACCTGAAGATCCGGGTGAAGGAGTACTATTACAAGGACCAGAGCGAAAAGGAGCTGGTGTCTCCCTATTGTTTCCTTGAGCTGAAGCGCCGTCGTGATGGGATGGTCTCCAAGCAGCGCCTGAGAATCGGCAAGGAACATCTCCAGGGTTTCCTTCGGGGAGAAGACCTTCGTGAGAAGCTCCGGCCGGAGTTGGCGGGCAAGGGAGATGAACTGCGGAAGAGCTTTGACATGGCCTATGACGCCTTGCGGGCGGAGCTCTCGAGGACAGAGGTGAGCCCCGTTTCGGTGATCAACTATCGACGCAGGGTCTACCAGAGAGATGAGCAGGACCTCCGTGTAACCTTTGATGATCTGATAACAGTCTACTTTCCGCCTGTCGAGCTCTACGGAAAGCAGGCCTCCCTGGCGGCCTCGAATCTTGGCGCGCCGGTGGGGCGGGCAGCGAAATTGATCGCGGAAATTAAGTGTAGAAAATTGTCTTCGGGTTCTTATCCGGGCTGGCTTGAAGTTATACTATGTCCTCTCAGAGCCAGGTCGCTCTCCAAGTTTACTACGAGCGTCAACTTCATATTAAACAAGGGCCGAAAAGGCCGGCGGTTTTCTTCGGCGGATGGAGAAGCCGGAGTCGCCGCCAGGATCGACGGTCCAATGGATAATTGAGCCATGTCCGATACTGCTTCAGATAAACCTGCGGAGGGTGCTCCAGCGGAAATGGAGCCTGTCTTCATCGATTTCGAGGGAATTGACGGGAGTGGAAAGACGACCCTTTCCAATCGTATCTCGCAATACCTTATTGATAGCGGGATTCCCGTACATCACGCCAGGGACAAGGGGGTGTTTCGTTCCGAAATATCCAAGGCGATTCGTAACCTGACGCGGGATCCGCGTTTTCTGCGCATGTCCGATGTCACCGAGTTCCTGCTCTATGTCGCCAGGGATACGCAGATGATTGACGAATACATTCGTCCCAAGCTGCTGCCCGGGAATCTCGTGTTCTGCGATCGCTACCTCTACAGCGCCATCACCCACTCGCATCACGCCCGCGGGCTGGCGCGTGAAGGTGTCGACAAGGTCCTTGAGCTCGCATCCCGGGATCTCTGGCCGGACCTGGTCATCTATTGTGATGTCGATCCGCTCACCTCTCGCCTGCGGAAGAAGATCCAGAAGGTTCGTGACAATAAGAAGGCGGGTGATTTTGGCCGCAAGGGACTCATGGGAATCGGTTTCCGCGAGGATATGCGCGACGGCTTCTTCAAGCTGGCGGAAGAAGATCCCGATCGCTGGCTGGTGATCGACAATGCGAATTCCACCATCGAGGAGTCGCTGCAGCGAATTATCAATCGAATCAGGGAGGTGCTTGTACAGAAGGGCTATCCCGAGATACCCGATCCCTGCTGGGCGGAGCTCAGCTCCGAGGAGAAACCCCTTGGGGAGTTTGCAGCCGCCGCGTTGGAGCTCTGCGATAGCGAGGGAGAGGAAGAACGGAGAGCGGCCCTGACCGAACTCTTCTATTCAGAGCTCGACAGAGTCAGTGAAGATGCGCCGGGATTTACCGCGCTCTTCAGCTCCGGCCTTGATACTCCCGAGGCTCACGCCTTGCGTGAGAAGGTTAAGGATCGCGAGCCGGGCCTGGTGGCGAAGGGGCTTGGCGGCCTGCGCTCAGAGGAGGCTATGGATCTTCGCGAAGAGCTCAAGGGAGAGGTTCCCGTCTATGTCGCCGGTAGCCTCTCCGGGATGGGGAAGAACCCGCGGGCCTGTCAGCTTCGTCTCGAACTGGCGGATGTGGTTCCCGGGAAGATTGCCCTGGCCGTTCGCGGCAGCGATTCCGAGCACGCCTGGGAAATCCGTGACAAGGTCGGAGACGCTGCGGCTGCCGAGGTATTGATGAGCGTGAGAGGAATGGATACCGAGCGAGCCTGGGAGCTCCGCAAGGAGATGGACAAGGACAAGTATGCGCGGGAGCTGCTCGAGAGCCTTGGGGGCATAGATACCGAGGAGGCCTGGGAGTTGCGTGACCGGCTTTCCGATGAATACCTCCCCTGGGTTTTGCTCAGCCTGCGCGGACTGAAATCAGACCGAGCCTGGGAGCTTCGCCAGGAGCATGTCTGCCGGGCTCCGAAGATTATCATCAAGACAATCGGCTGCAGTGACGATCCCAGGGCCTGGGAAATTCGAGAGGCTTCCAAGCCCTACGCCAAGGAAGTGCTGGATTCACTGAGTGGGCTTGATTCCGGAGCCGCCTGGCGTCTTCGTCTGGAGCTGAAGGATAAATGGCCCAATACGGCGGTTTCGAGCATCGGTGCCGCGGCCCAGTCCGAGCGGGACTGGACCTTCAGGTGGGACATGCTGAGGGAGCACCCCGGCAACCTTCTCCTCGCCAAGCATCTTGTGAAGGCTCATCGAAAGAGCCTGGTGAGGCGGGCGAAGGAGGCTGCGAGGAAAGAGTCGGGGGCCGTCTGATCAGCGGTTTTCTTTTTCCAGCGCGCCCGGCAACGCCGGACCACTACTCCTGGCAGTCCTCTTCGCAGTGATCGCCATGGTGATGGTGGGAATCCTCCGTTTCGGCTTCTCCCCGGTTGACCCTGTGGCTTTCAAGATCCTCTTCAAAGAGCCAGCCATAGGTCTCCTCCCAGGCTGAGATTGTCGGCACGAAGGGGAGGCCGTCAGGGTTTTCTTCGAGCAGCTCGATAGAATCCTGGATGCTGGCGTTTCTGCCGTCAAAGACCTTCGTGAAGATCTCGCGCAGGCTCTTGAGGAATTCGTAATCTCCAAGACGGGCGCTAGCCGCGACCGCGTCTTCGATCGCCCGTTCACCCGGCTCCCTGGCCTGCTCTCGAATAACTCGTGTCCTGAGGAATTCTTTGACGTCTTCGATATAGCCCTGCTCGTCAAGAACTCCGCAATCTCCGAGAAGGCGGTAGGTCAGCCTGCGCAGGTCGGTGCCGGGCTCTTCGTCAACCCATTCCATCAGGGCTTCGATTGCCGGAACTCCGATTCGCAGCAGGGCGATTCCGGCCGCGTGGGACAGGCTCTCTTCTTCCTCCATCGCGAAGCTCCTCAGGAGAGTATGGATGGCCGTCTGGGAGCGGGCCTCGGCAAGGACGGCCACGATCCAGAGGAGCGCCTGGTCTTCGCCGCAGCCTTCCTCGATAGCAGTTTCGATGGTGTCGGCGAGTCGGCTCTGGAACTCGCCATCTTCCAGGCATCGATCGACCAGCGAGCGGACCGCGCCTGCGATCTCCTGCCGGTCCTCGGCCAGGAGCGAGAGCAACTCGGGCTCATCTACAAGATCCTTGAACTCTGGAACGTCCAGGATTTCATCGAACTCGGAGTCGGACATGGGGTTGTTCGCGGACGATGAAGGACTCAGCGCGAGTCGTCCTTATCCTCGAGGTCTTCAAGTTCGGAATCGATATCGTCGGGTACGCCACCTTCTTCAGGTTCCTCAGCGGGCTCTTCTTCCTTCTCGCCGCCGCCGCTTACGCTGGTCTGGGCCCGGATGGACTCGATATAGGCGATGGCGTCTTTTCGGATGGCGTTGTCGCCGTAGAGCCTGGCGCCCTCGGCGACCCGGATGGCTTGCTGCGGCTCTCCCTCGCTCGCGAGATCCTTGATCTTCAGCTCGTCGCTCTCCCACTGTTCGATCATAGCTTTTTCCGCCTTGAAGTAGAGCTCGTCGATCTCGGTTTCCTTGGAGGCCTTGTACTCGATCTCGGCATCACGGATCTTGTCCATGGCCGGAGCCCAGAGGCCCTGTTCGTAGAGCTTGTTGAAGGATCTGACAAAGCTGTCGAAGTTCCCTTCCCTGCCCAGCTCGGTTTCTTTGCGGGCAGCTCTCTCCTCTTCCGCCCTGGCGTGGACCTTCGCGTAGAGTACCGCGAGGAGGACGGCTCCGGGTTTGTTGAAGAAGCTGGTTTCAAGCTGGCCCTCTAATGCCCCTTCGATCACCGACGGGCTGAGGCCCGAATTGAACCGATTGGTTTGCTTGGCGAGGTAGTCCTCGACTGATTTTCTCTGGGTTTCGTATTTCGTGCTCCAGGCCGTCTTGATTTCCCTCAACTCCTTTGCGGCGGTTCGCTTATTTCTTTCCTGGGCCAACCGGACCTGGTTCTTGCTTTCTTTTTGAGACGTAAAGATAACCAGGATCGCGAGAACCAGGCCTAATCCTCCGCCGGCCATCATGAAAGGTTTGCTTTTCTTTCTTACGACGGAGTAACCCATCTGGTCATCTTCCTCGAAGGTGTCCTCGAAGATGTCGCCTTCGTCACCGCGATCAATCAGCTTCCCGGAGAGACGGCTGCCTGGCGCTGAAGCGAATCGATCGGCGCTGGCGCCCGCCAGCCCTTTTTTCGGTCCAGGGGATTTAGTCTTGCTGAAGGAGAACGATTTTTTTGAGTCGCCGCCTGTTCTGGAGGTAGCGGATTGATCGCCAGATTTTTTTTTGCTGAAGGATGGGGTTTTGCGGGCAGGCCTGGCGCCAATCTTGCCGGTCTTTTTTTCGACTGGCTTCTCCTTGTCCTTGGCGGCTCCGGTTTTTGAAGGCCTCTTGAATCCGGAACTCGCCGGGGGCTTTCTTTTCTTCTTCTCTCCGTCGCTGTCCTTCGGGGGTTCCGGAGGTCCTTCTTCGCCTGTTGGCGCGGTCTTGGGTCCATCCTCTATTCCGATACAGATTTTCAGACGACGCAAGAGCTCGGGGACACTCTGGATGCGCTGCTCGGGATTCTTTCTCAAAAGCTCCTGGATAACTCTGCCCAGCTCTTCGCTTATTTCCGCTCCCCGATCGGCAGGGTCGGGAACGTCTTCGTTCAGGTGAGCCTTGAGGATCTCTTTTGGAGAGTCTCCGGAATAGGGCACCGAACCGGTGGCTATCTCGAACAGCGTACAGCCCAGCGAATAGAGGCTGGACCTGAAATCTCCGGTTTCGCCGTTGATCTCCTCCGGCGAGGCGTGGTGAGGGAAGCTGGCGACGATTGGAAGGCCAAGATCCGTCTCATCCGAGGGAGTTACGTCAATCTTGCCATTGGCCGCGATCAAGATGCGACCGACATGCAGGACAGGCGCTCTGCTGCCCGTCTCAGATTCCGATTCCGATCCCATCACCTGGGCAAGTTGCCAGGCCATGCGTACCAACTGCGGTCCTGGAAGCGACCCCTTGGTCTCGAGGTATTTATCCAGCTTGATCCCGGCATTTTCTGTCATTGTTGAACCGTTCCTGGGGATTTACGGGCAATTTTACAGAGGCCCGTGTGGGTGCCAACTCTAAGCTGAAGCCAAGGCGTCCTGGAGTCTCCTTCCGGAAAATTGACCCAATCCAGTCACCGGAAAACGCCTTTAAGCTCTATTTATGATACTACGACCTCTAGGATCACCGAAGTCATAAAAACGAGGCTGACAATACCGTTGAGGGTAAAAAAAGCCAGATTGACCTTAGAGAGGTCTCCTGGCTTTACCAGGGATTGTTCATAAACCAGCAAGCCGGCCACAAGACCCACTCCAGCCCAGTAATAGAGCCCGAATTCAGCTAGATAGCCGACCGCTCCAAGCAGGGTGATAGCAAGCAAATGGAAGAGTTTTGACAGCGCCAGAGCCCGTTCAAGCCCTACTTTTACCGGCAGGGAGTGGAGGTCTTCCTCTTGATCGAAATTGTGGTCCTGGCAGGCGTAGATCACGTCAAATCCGGCGGTCCAGAAGGCTACCGCCAGTCCCAGCAGTACTGGCAGGAGGGTGATTTCAGCTTGTACGGCGACCCAGGCGCCCACGGGGGAGAGGCCCAGGGCGACTCCCAGTACAAGGTGTGACAGCGAGGTGAATCTCTTGGTGTACGAATATCCCAGCAGAACCCCCAGCGCGACAGGGCAGAGAGCGAGAGCGAGGGTGTTGATCCATGCGCAGCAGAGCCCGAAGAGACAGCAGGATCCGATGGTCGCGACAGCCATGAAAGAGGGTGAGAGATCTCCCGCGGGAACGGCCCGGGAACTTGTCCTGGGATTCCTGGCATCGATACGGGCATCGATGAGACGGTTGAAGCTCATGGCCGCCGTGCGCGCAAAGATGCAGGCTGCGACGACCTTGCCGAGCAGCGGCCAGGCCAGGGAGTCCGTGCCGGCCATGAAGAAAGCTGACAGGGCGAAGGGAAGGGCGAAGATGGAATGCGAGAACTTGATTGATTCGAGAAAGAGTCCAATTCGCCCCTGCTCTCGGGATTTTCCCGTATCGCTTTCAGCCTGCTCCTTCATGTCGCCTCATTCTCCCCAGCGATTGATCAGTTGGTTATCAAGGTCAAGAGCATCGAGGATTCGGGAGACGATAAAGTCGACACTGTCTTCCAGTGTCTCCGGCTTCTGGTAGAAGGCGGGCGAGGGAGGCAGGATGACGGCTCCCGCCTTTGACAACCTGAGAAGGTTCTCGAGATGGATGGTAGACAGGGGAGTCTCGCGGGGAACGATGACCAGGCGCCTCCTCTCCTTGAGGCAGACATCCGCTCCTCGATGGATCACGTTGATCGAGACCCCGCTTGCTATCGATCCGACGGTTCCCATCGATGCTGGAACGATAACCATTCCCTGGAAGCGAAAGGTCCCGCTGCAAAACGGGGCTGTAAAGTCTTTCTCGGGGATGAGTTCGAGCAGGTGGCGATTCGTCTCTCCCCAGGGGTCTGCGCCGGGTTCGGCCGGCAGCTCGGTCTTGATGACCAGCCTGGCGGCGGAACTCAGGGCGAGCAGGACAGGACGCTCGCTCTCCAGAAGGTGCTGGATGAGCTTCTGGGCATAGACGATGCCGGAGGCTCCTGTGACACCGACGATGACCGGAAGCTTGCCGGTATGGTTGTCCGCGGTTTCTTTTTCAGTCATGCGTTTCGTTTTCGCCGGGGTTTTCAGCTCTTTCCGGAGCTTGCTTGTCATTATCAGTTTTCATATTCCAGAGACGGGACAGGTCAAAGGCGGCCGCTTCGTTTTCTCCGGACAGCAGGATGATTTCCGGGTCCGGCGCATCGAGGAAGGCTCGGGCTTCTTCAGTGTTTCCGGTTGCCGGGAGCCAATCGAGCAGCTTTTCCAGCAGCAGAAGGAAATTTTCAAGGCTGGTACCTGTTTTATCCGCTTCAAGGCACGAGTAATCAAACTCATCTTTGTTAATCTTCAGCGCCATGAGCGGGTGGGTTCCGTAGAGGGTGAGATGGAAGGAGATCCCATTGAATTTCGGATCCTGGAGCCTGTCGAGGAGTCTCGCCAGCTTATCTCCGGCCTTGGTGATCCTTCCGTCGTCGGTCGATCCTGAGAGCAGGGAGGCGGAGAGACTGCCTCCTCCGCCCGGCTCCTCCTCATCTTTCACTGGAGGCGCCTCGGGCAGGAGGGCGTAGGCCTTGATGCCGGCCAGGTCGGCTTTCTCTATGGCCGTATTTTTTCCACCGGGTGAGGCCGCCGTGAGCTTTCCGGTTGAGAATTGAAGGCTCGTTGTCCGTTTCGGGCGCGGGAGGTTTTCAAGCTCGGCGGTTTCCGCTATGGAGCTTGAGGCGCCCAGCCTCTCGAGGGCAGCGGCGAGTTGCTCAAGCCTGGGGCGGGCTTCGCCGCTGGCCAGTATGCCGCCGCCGTAGCGAGCGCGGGCCATGGCATCGCTGCGGTGCATGCCGAGTTGCTCCTGCAGGGCCGCGGACAGATCCTCGTGAGCGGCCTTCGAGCCCGGTGCGAGCACGAGAGAGCATTTCTCAGCTGGCGCTCCGGTATTGGGCAAGCTCTCCGGCTGTTCGCCGCGGAGTCCAAGGTGGAGGGCGACGATTCCCGCTGTCATCAGACGATGACGAACGGAATCGAAGCCTGTCTGCCGCAGAAGTTCCTCCAGCCTCTCGGGGTCGGGGAAATCCATCACCGAGGCCGGCAGATAGGAATAGGCCTCAGCTCCCTTGGAGCTTCTGGAGAAGACCCGGCCAATCCAGGGCAGCAGAGGCAGGAGGTACAGGGCGAAGAGACTCCTGAGAAAGGCGCCGCGCGGCGGCGTAAACTCGAGCAACGCGATTCGGCCGCCAGGCTTCAGCACTCTCCTGAGCTCTCTGAGTCCCGCCTCGAGATCGCAGAGGTTCCTGATCCCGAAGGCCACGGTGACCGCGTCAAAGGTCTCGTCCGCATAGGGCAGTTTCAGAGTGTCAGCCACCAGGAGTGAGCAGCGCTCCTCATCGCGCTCCAGGCGTTTGCGTTCACCGATGGCGACCATTTCAGGGCAGAAGTCTGTTCCGATGACATGCCCGCCTGATTCCGTGTCCACATACCCGCTCAATTCCAGGGCCAGGTCTCCCGTTCCCGTACAGGCATCCAGGATCCTGTCCTCTTTGCGGATCTCCAGCGCAAGGGCTGTTCGTTTTCTCCAGCTGCGGTCCCTGTTCAGGCTGAGCAAATGATTGAGGAAGTCGTAGCGCCTGGAGATTCCGGAAAACATGTTCCGGATCCGGTCGCGATCTCTCGATAAGTTGACTTCTGGAGGTTGTTTTGTTGAAGACTTGGGCATCGGGCTGCGTCATACTTAAACGCGGAGTGTGGGCCTGCCGCTGTCCTTTGAGATTCGCGGCGGTATTCGCAGGAAGTCAAGTATCCTAACCCATGCGGAGGAAACATCCATGAGGCAGGGAGCGGCAAGACCTGTTGATCCAGGGCGGGACTTCCCGGTTTTTTTTCGTTGGGCGGCGTGGGGTGTCCTGGCCTGCTTTTCCCTCGGCGTATTCAATGGTCTCTTCGCTGCCGAGGTCAAGCCTGCAGCTGGAGCCGGCGAGGTGGTCAAGCTCGGCGGCGTGGAGTGGCTTGGAATCGAAGACGGGATCGAGAGTGTCCGCCAACGCTATCAGCCAGCGCTGGTATGGTACACGGGGAGCACTTCTTCTGATGGGCTTGGGCTGCTGAAGAGACTGGAGAAGTCGTCTTTTCGCCGCCTGTTTTCCAGATATGTTCTGATCCGGGTTACGCCGGATGACCTGGGCAAGAGGTATTCACCCCGGCCGACTGGCCCGCGCCCGCGAAAGGCCGTCAAGAAGAAGGCGCCAGCCAGGCCGCCTGCTCTGAAACCTGCTGAAAAACAATCCACCGTGGGTGAGGAGTTGCGCCTTCCGGTTCGTGAGCCGGCCCTGGTCGTGCTTGATTTTCGTGAACGTCTTGTTGAACGCTATGACAACGAGCTGCCCGGAAGGGACACCCTGAGCTCGCGCCTGAAGAAGATCCTGAAGATCAGCGAGTACTACGCGCGCCAGAGTCGGCCCATCGAGAAGCTGCTGCTCGACTCAAAGGAGGCCCAGAAACTTGGCAATCAACGTACGGCTGTCCTCAAGGTAAGGGCTCTCGAGGATCCCGGTCTTCGCAGGAAGATGGACCCGGTGCTTCAGTCCTGGGTCGCTACCATGATCAGGGACTATCGGCAGGAGGCGAGGAAGGCTCTCGATAAGGCGATCGCTCTCGAGAGGGAAGGGGATAAGCTTAAATCCGACAGCGGCCTGAAATATACCAAGGCGATTGATGCGTTTGAGAAGATCGCCAAGGACTATCCGTTCAAGGATATCGTGGTGGAGGCTAACAGGCACTCGGGTGAGATTCTCAGGAAGATGACTGGCTTTGGCAAGAAGCCCTTTTGAGATCAAGGTTGGAACTCCTTCCATGAATTCCAGGTCGTCAGCTCATGGGGAGAGTCTGCTTCCTTCAACTGAGTTCGAGAATCCTCTCTCGCAGGGGCTCGATTCGAAGACCGCGCGGGAAATCGTGGGGATCATCCATGACGAAGATCGAAAGGCATGGGAGGCTCTCGATTCCGAGCTCGGGACCATCGCGGCCGTGGTGGATGCGGTGGCCGGAGCCTTTGAGCGCGGACGGCGCCTCATCTATCTTGGGGCAGGCACCAGCGGGCGTCTCGGAGTTCTTGATGCTTCTGAATGTCCGCCCACCTTTGGTGTAGACCCGGGCCTGGTCGAGGGCTTTATCGCCGGTGGAGATGGAGCTCTTCGCGAGGCCGTTGAGGGAGCCGAGGATTCTGTCGAGGGAGGAGCCCTCCTGGTCAGCGATGCCCTGGTCGGCGAGGGTGATGTCGTCTGCGGTATCTCTGCCAGCGGCCGGACTCCCTTTGTCGCGGGGGCGCTCGAGGAGGCCCGCGGCCGGGGGGCGGTGACGGTGCTGGTCGCCGCCGATGGAGGTCTTCGTGAGGCAGCTGAACCACCTCCCTGGGATCACCTGGTCATTCTCGATGCCGGACCCGAATGTGTAGCCGGCTCGACCAGGATGAAGGCCGGCACGGCGACAAAGATGGCGCTGAACATGATCACCACCGGGGCCATGGTTCGTTGGGGAAAGGTCTACGACAACCTCATGGTCGACCTGGTTGCCAGCAATACCAAGCTGGTCGATCGGGCGAGAAGGATCGTCGAGCAGTTGGGTGAGGTGGATTCCAGGGAGGCTCTCAAGTTGCTTGAGTTGGCGGAGGGTGGGGTCAAGCTGGCTGTGTTGATGGCGAGGAAGGACATAGGACCGGATCGCGCCAGGGCTCTCCTGGGGGTCCATAAGGGTCATCTCCGCCCGGCCCTTGAAGAAAACCTCGATTCCGGAAGTTCGTAAACCCAGCTGGGATAATGGACTTGTGGCATTTCTTCCCGCCGCGTTGGACGCTTTGGTTGGCTCGTGCTATCCTGATGCATTGAAATGTACTTTGCTCCTTAACCAGCTTTCTGGAGAGGATTTCGCAATGCCTGTCTATGAGACACTTACTGCAGAGGCCTTTACCCCGAATTGGAAGGGTGAGATCGCGGTCAGGGTGAATGACATTCTGCGCCGCCGCAAAGGTCTGTTCAGTGATAAGCTGGAGGAGATTTCGCGTTTTATCGAGAGGGGTCTTGGAAAGGCTCTTCCTTCCGAGAGCCTGAAGAGCTCGCTCAAGAACCTGGTCCGGTCCTTGAGGAAACGCCAGGGGGAGATTGACGCGGGCGGGGAGCCGGTTCTTGCCGAGCTCGATGTGTTTTTCGAGCAGATTGTCCGCTGCCGGGACGACAACCAGATCGAGCAGTATTCGACCTATCTCTTCAAGGTCGAGATGGATCTGAAAATCTGAGCGCGTGAGCGCGATTGTCTTGAGACGATTGTCTTGAGACGATTGTGTTGAGGCATCGGCCTTCCCTGCGGATGCCGTTCCCGGTTTGCGCGCGGGAAAAAGACCGGGGCGGAGACAGGGAAGAGAAGACAAGAGAAGAATGCGCGGATCTGCCGGGTGGATTTCGCATTGCCACCGAGCCAGGGGTTATCGCAGAGCGGCCTGGCGGGGCTGTTTAGGGAAAAGAGTGAGGTGAACCATAGAATGAAGATGCTGAAAAATATCGGGGCTGGCGGACTCGTTCTCCTGGCCGGTATTGGCGGGTATTTCCTGTTCAGTTGGAACGGGATTGGCGAGAAGGTGGCTGAACACGGGCTCAGGATCGGCAAGGTTGAGGAGGAGGGGCAGCGTCACCAGGTGAGGATCGGCGGCAACGAGAAGGACATTGAGATTCTCAAGGGCGAGGTAGCCGAGGCCAGGAAGGAGCTCGTTGAGATCCAGGGACAGATGAAGGAGACCCGGGGGAGGCTTGGTACGGCTGAGGCAGAGCTGAAGAAGGCGCAGGAGAGCTCCGCGAGGAACGAGGGAAAGGTGGGCGAACTCAGCCGTTTGGTTGACAAGATTTCCCGGGAGCAGGCAAACCTCGCCGGGGAACTCGCGCGCAGATCTCTCAAGGTCCAGGCGCTGGGAGAAAGCCTGAAGCAGCAGGAGAGAATCAACCTCGACTTTGACCAACGTCTGCGGATGCTCGAGGACAAGGCTGGCCTGAAGCCGCCTATCCCCTGAGGCTGAAAAGCCTGCGGGTGTTTACGGTGGCCGCTTCGTCAATTTCCAGCGGGGGGATCCCGAGGAGCTCCGCCAGGAAGTCCCGGGTGAGCGCGGTATAGGCGGGCTCGTTGCGTTTTCCCCGATGCGGATGCGGCGGCAGGTAGGGACTGTCGGTCTCCAGCAGCAACCTGTTGAGCGGAACCACCGCTGCCGCCTGCTGGAGACGCTGGGCGTTTTTGTAGGTTACGTTGCCCGCGAAGGAGATGTGGAAGCCGAGGGCCAGGCCTCGCTCCGCCTCCGCGGGGCCGCCCTCAAAGCAATGGAAGACGCCCGGAGGAATCCTGTCCCGGGCTTCCAGGAGCTCAAGCAGGGGGCCGATCGCTTCACGGCAATGAAAAATAACCGGGAGGCTGAGTTCCACGGCCAGGTCGAGCTGGTCCTGGAGAATCCCGGACTGGGCCTCAGGGGGGACCGTATCCCAATAATAGTCCAGGCCGATTTCTCCGACAGCGACCACCTCTTCCGGATGGGAAAGGATGAGCTCTCGGAGGCCGGCCAGCGCGGTTTCCAGGTCGTCAATGGGCGATTGGGGATGAATTCCGGCGCTGGCGAAAAAGTCGGCGTGCTCCCTGGCGAGCTCAATCGCCTGGGAGGTTGTCTCGAGGTCAATCCCGATATTGATGATCGATTTTACGCCGGCCTCGCGGGCCCTCCGGATCACGGCCTCGCGATCTTCGTCGAACTCTTCAAGATAGAGATGGGCATGGGAATCGATCATGTCATCTGTCTCAGCTGAAACCTTTCATCGGCTCAGGGTTCGAGAACCCAGCCTTTACCGTCGCGATATTCAGCCTTCGTGATGGTTTCGCGCAACTTCCTGATAAAGGCCAGCGCGCCTTCCCTGTCCCGGCCCGGGGGATGGAGGGCGTAGAGACGGCTGTTCAGAACGGCTGGAAAGAGAGCGGTGAGCGCGCGCTGAAAGAGAAGCGCGTCGCCATGATATTCCAGCGAAAGAACCAGCAATTCCCCAAGGGGCTTTTCCAGGCCTCGGTTGGCCGACCAGGCCAGGTAGAAAACGCGCGGAGCGATGCTGCCGTCGGAGTTCAGGGCGGCAAGGTCTCTCTCGTCGAAGCTGCTGACATGGTCCAGGAGAGTGGAGACGAGAGCCTGGTTCCTGCCGGACTTTCCCGCCTTCGTGATCAGCAGCCGCCGCGCTCTTTTCTGCTGGTCGGCCGACAGGGCGTCGGTGCCGAGAAAGCCGGCCAGCGCCTGGAAGTGCTGGTCGATCGGGATGCGAGGCCTGTTCATCTGTTCGAGGAGTTTCCGAGCCGCGTTGGCCCTGATGTATTTCAGTAGCTGGGGAGCCGGAGATGATATGGCGAATTCCTGTTCGCCCTTATTTCGCAAATTGCAGACCACTCGCACCTTCCCCTCCTTGTCGGAGAATTCTTCAACGGAGAGGTCGACAATCCAGTCGCTTGAAGGTTGGAGCTGGTAGATACGTACTGGGGAGGAGGGTGCCGGCTCTTTGCCGGGATTTTTCGCTCTGCGCCCCTGGAGTCCGTCCAGGATAGTTCCGAGCTCAGCGCGCGCGGCCTCGGGAGCCTGGCTGAGTTGGGCCTGGAGGGAGATGTGGGTCAGGTGTCCCTGGTCGAGAAAGAGACATCTGCTGAGGACAAAAGATTCTGCTCGTACAGCCTCGGTTATGGAGCGGCTGCCGATTTTCAGGAAGGCGGCGCTCTGATCGTTAGTCACCGGGGCTCTTTGTTCGCTTGAGGCTCCACAGGACGTCAGCAGCAGCAGCAGGGAGGCGATAGCTGAGAGCTTTCCACCAACAGGGAGAAGGCTGGCGACGAGGCCGGAAAAGGAGGCAAGTCGTTCCTCTTGTTCGACCATTTTCATGGGGATACCTTTTTGCTGCCGTGGGAGGTTTCGCATGGCGAACCTGTCGAGACCTCAGATCGTATTGTCTTCCTGGAGACGTAGTCCTTCAGCCCTGGATTTCCTGAAGTAGTCGATCATCTCCAGCTGTGCCGCGGAGGCTTCGTCGAGGATAAAGGTTACATCTGCGTGCATCTGCAGCGCGCTGCCGGGCCAGAAGCTCGAGATGGGACCCTCGACGCTGGCCTTGACGGCCTCCGCCTTCTTCTCTCCGTAGGCCTGCAGGAGAATGCATTTGGCGTCCAGGATGGTGCCGATTCCAAGAGTGCTTGCAACCTGGGGCTGTTCGGATGGATCTTCGTAGAATCTTGAATTGTCGCGCAGGGTTTTTTCAGTCAGTGTCTTGATGCGGGTTCGCGAGGCGAGCGAGGAGGTGGGCTCATTGAAGCCGATGTGGCCGTTTGAACCGATTCCCAGCAATTGGATATCGATCCCCCCGGCCTGGAGGATCTCCTCCTCGTGCCGCCTGCATTTCTCGCTCAGTTCCGGCCCCTCGCTTGGCGGGAAGTGAATGTTTTCAGCCGGGATGTTGAGGCCATTGAAGAGATGCTCCCGCATGAAAGCCCGGTAGCTCTGGGGATGGTCTCCGGAAAGGTCGCAGTATTCGTCGAGATTGAAGGTGCGCACAGCGGAAAAATCGACCCCATCGTTTTTATGAGCTTCGATGAGGTGCTGGTAGACCCCGATCGGAGTAGAGCCAGTGGCGAGTCCCAGGACCAACTCGGGCCTGTCCTCGAGGGCGCTGAGGATCTTCTCAGTGACGATCCGGGCGCCTTCTTCTGGATCTTTACAGACAACGACTTGCATGACGGGTTCTCACATCTTCCAGCTTGCTGATGATCGATTGTTTCAAGGGCGGGAGGTCCGCGTATTATGCGAACTGTCAGGGTCGCTGGCAATGGTTAAGGTTGTCGTGCCGTGGTCTGCGGCCGGGAAAATATCGGGCTAGGCCGGGCGGCTCAGCGCTTTTTCCAGAAGGTCGGCAGCAGCAGGATCAGCAGGCTGTAGATCTCCAGGCGTCCCAGCAGCATGCAGAATGCGAGGGTGAATTTACCGACGGGGTGGACAAAGGCGTAATTCTTGACCGGGCCTACGTTTGCCATTCCCGGGCCGATAGAATTGAGTGCGCTGAGGGAGGCGGATGCCGCTGTGTCGAGATCCATGCTCCATTTCTGCCCTTCCGGCACCGGGTTGATGGGATCAGAGGGCGCATCGTGGGGCAGTGCACACATGATGATTGTACAGAGAACGAGGGCCACGATATAAAGCGAGATAAAGCCCATCACTCCCCAGATGATCGAGTCATCGATGGTTTTCTTGTCGATGGAGATGGGCTTGACGAGGTTGGGTATCAGCAGGCGGCTGCATTCCCTCGCCATGTGCTTGAAGAGCACGAGAATCCGGATGATCTTGAGTCCGCCGGCAGTTGATCCGGCGCAGCCGCCAATGGCCATCATGGTCAGGAGCAGCGATTTTGAGAAGAGCGGCCACTGGTCGAAATCAGCGGTGGAGAACCCGGTGCCGGTCAGGAGCGCCACCGCCTGGAAGCCGGCATAGCGCAGGGCCGCTGTGAAGCCGGGTTCCACAGTCTGGTCTTTGATGGTTGTGTGAATGACTTCTGCTTCCCACCACAGGTTGAGGGAGATCAGCAGGGTAGCTGCCGCGAGGATCAGGAAATAAATTCGCAGCTCGATGCTGTTCCACAGGCGCTTGAAATCGAGATTCAGGAAGACCTTGTACTGAAGGGCGAAGTTCAGGCCGCCCAGGATCATGAAGAGGGTGATGATCGCCTCGATCCAGCCATTGTCGTAGCCGCCGATGCTCGCTCCGTTGGGGGAGAATCCACCTGTTGCGGTGGTGCAGAAGGCATTATTGATCGCATCGAAGAAAGACATTTCACCGACGAATTTCAAGAGGACTATTTCCAGTCCGGTGAGGAGCACGTAGAGGAACCAGAGCGTCCCGGCGGTCTCCCGGATGCGGGGGGCGAGTTTTTCTCCACCGGAGAGCCCCGAAGCCTCGGCTGAAAAAAGCTGCATGCCTCCAAGCGCCAGCTCGGGCAGGATGGCCACCGAGAGGACGATGATTCCCATGCCGCCGATCCACTGGCTCAATGATCTCCACAGGATAATGCTCCTGGGGGTGTTCTCAAAATCCGTAAGAACGGTGGCGCCGGTGGTGGTGAAGCCGGAGGCCGATTCAAATACCGCGCTTGCAAAATCCGGGGTGGCCTCGGTCAGGATAAAGGGGATGGTTCCCCAGGCGATCATCAGGATCCAGGACAGGCCCACCAGCAGGAAGCCCTCCCTTCTTGAGAGGCCGGGGAGGTCCTCCAGCGCGTGATCCTTGAGGTATTTCTGCCGCAGGTAGAAGCCCAGGGAGCCCATGATCGCTGCCGGCATGAGCCAGGCCATCAGCATCTCCTGTCCAAGCTCTTTTTCGTAGATCCACTCTACGAGAAGGGGGACCAGGAAGATGGAGCCGAAGGCTATGTGAAACTTGCTGAAGAATCTCAGCAGGTAGGGTGAGCGCATGATTTATTCTCCGGCGAAGGCTCCCTGTTCAGGTGAGGAGCCGTGCTCTCGCCGCGGCCATAATATCCCTTACTTGGAATCGGGAGCGAAGAGTTTCTCGACGGTCTTGATATCCTTCGTCTTGACGCTGAGGATCACGTGATCACCGGGATTGATGATCGTATCTCCCCTCGGCAGTTCCGGTTCGCTGCTGTCTCCTCTCAGGATGGCCCCGATCATGGCTCCCGCCGGGATTCGTTTCTTTTCGTTCAACTCCGACATGGGCGTTCCACAGACCTTGTCGTTGCCTTCCGGCGGAATCTTGAAGTCCAGGATCTCGATCTCGTTGTCGCCGAGAACGATGGTGTCTGTCATGTTCGATGTGAGGTTAACCCTGCGAACCTCCTCGAGAATTCGCTGGGCCAGGGCGCGCTGGGGGCTGATGAGACTGTCAACCCCGGCCTGGTAGGCGATC
>CBFHWB010000064.1:0-20900 GCA_965659285.1 Planctomycetota bacterium
ACCAAGTGATTCCGCGTTGAGGCTCTACTCTTCTTTTTCGGGAGCCGGCAGGGGCTTGATCCATGCGTATTCGGCGATCTCCGCCGGGTCTTTCCGCATCGCCTTCAGCAGGCTGAGGACTCCTTGTTGAAGCTGGAGATCATCCTGCAGATCCAGGGCGAACTGGCGGCCGCGTTCGTCCTCGAGCTTGCGCCGAAGAATGTCACGGATCACCTGGCGGACGTCCGCTTCAGTTCCCTTTGTCTCGACGGCGGCGAGGGTCTTTTCCAACTCGGGGTAGCGGGAGGGATCGCCCCGGTCGCCAAGCGTGGCGACAGACCTGAGCGCGTCGAGATGCTTCTCGGTGTATTCAAGCAGCGCTTCGTTGCTTCTCAGGGATCTGCGCTCCTCCAGCCTCCAGAGAGCAGGTACCTTCTGTAGAACCTTGACGTCGGGCTCGACCCCGCCTTTCTTCGTGACGAGACCTTTCTCATTCCGGATCGTGTTGATGCAGCGGCCAAGCGGCAGGTACCAGTACTGTACCGTGATCTTCAGCATGGCACCTTTTTCGCTGTCGACCCCGACCAGCCTTTGCACGCTGCCCTTGCCGTAGGTGCGCTGGCCGACGAGGGTGGCCCTGTCGTAGTCCTGCAGGCAGCCGCTCACGACCTCCGAGGCGCTGGCGCTGTGCTCGTTCACCAGGCAGACGATGGGGTAGGCTGTGCGCGCCTTCTCGGTTGGGAAGGTCGAACGCTCGGGGCCATCCTCGGAGGCGAGACCCTTCTGGGTGACGATGGGCAGCTTGCCGCGAACGAAGAGGTCGGCGATCTTCTCTGCTACCGGCAGGTAGCCTCCGGGATTGTTGCGAAAGTCGATGATGAGCCCCTTGAGGCCGTCCTTTTCAAGATCTTCGAGGGCTTCGGTGAATTCTTCCGCGCTCGATCCGCCGAACTGGTTCAGCTTGATGTAGCCGATCTGGCCCGGGAGAGCCTCGTGGAGGACCGAGGAAACCTTGATGGTGGCCCGGCGGAAGGTGAACTCCCTGGCTTCACTCCAGCCTCTGCGCATCACCTTGAGGTGGACTTCGGTTCCGCTCGGGCCTCGCAGCAGATCCTTGACCGCGTCCATCTCGAGCTTGGCTGAGCGTTGCCCTTCGACCTCGATGATCAGGTCGCCGGAGAGGATGCCGGCCTTGTAGGCCGGGCCGCCGTAGATGGGCCGCAGCACCTCGAGCGGTCCTCCCTGCACCTTGGTGATCTGGGTGCCGATTCCCGCGTAGCGCCCCTTGATGTCCTCCTGGAAGCTCTTCGAATCTTCAGCCTCCATGAAGACGGAGTGATCGTCGAGGGAGCGGACCATGCCCTTTACCGCGGCGCGGACCAGGCGCTCCCGGGTGGTCTTGTCCTTGTCGACATAGAGCTTCTGGACCTTGGAGATGATTTCTTCGAGGAGTTTGTCTCCGCGCGCCTGGGTACCGCCGCCGGGCCCGACGAGCTCCATTTTTTCGAGACGGGCTTCGAGGCTGCTGATCCGCTCTTCCTTTTTTTCCAGCAGCTTCTTCATATTCGTACCCTCCGGGACGGCTGAGCCCTTGAAGAGCCTGTCGTCGAGTTGCTTTTCGAGCTTCATGAGCCGGTAGAGCAGGTCGGCGCGCCGACCGCGCGGAGTCGGTTCGTTGCGAAGCCGCCGCAGGGTGTTCTTGACCCGGCCATCATCGTAGTTGCCGGATTCGGCCAGGGCGAGGGCCGCCTCCTGGCTGACGGCGGAGTCGCGTGAGCCAAGCAGGTCGAGGAGCTTGTTTCTGGCAGAGGCCAGGTTGTCAACATCCCAGAGACAGACGGCCAGGGAGATCAGAACACCCGGATCGGTCTCGGAGTCGAGCTGCCCCTCCAGGCGGTCGATGATGTCATCCGGGTCTCCCGCCAGGCCGTAGACGCCGATGGCGTCGATCTTGATATCCCTGTCCTTCGATTTTTCGGCCAGGTCGCCAAGTGCCTTGAGAGCCTCGCGCCGAGCGGCGGAATCGCCCAGCCCCAGGAGAGCCTTGGCGCAGCCGAGACGGGTCTTTTCGCTTTCAGCCGCCAGCCTGCTCTTGAGGGCGGGGATGGCCGGTTTGCCAAGTTCCTCGATCTTCGATACCAGCGACCAGAAGCTGTTTCCCTGGCGCTTATCGAGCAGCAGGAGCATGCGCTCAACCCTGGCGGAGGTGGCCGCGTCATCCTGTGATCGTGCGAGCCTGGAAGGTCCCTGCAGTAGAATGATGAGCCCGAGCGCTACGATCCATCGGGTCGCCTGGCGATAGGTTCTGTCTGTCGGGTCAAACATCCTGGAAAAGCTGTTCATCAACTACGTTCTCTCTCAAGGCGTGAGCGGCTTCTGCCGGCCCGCTTGCGAGATCTCATCCTAACACCCCCGGCTCTTTCCGATGTTAAAGAATTCACCTTTCATTCGCTCTTTCTACCTCCAGAATCTCACTCCTGTACCGCCCCCTGAACCGAGGGTTGTCTCCGCAGAATACGGGGAGGAGCTTTGAATGGAGATGTCTGTCAATGGGGGGCAAGGGAAGGCGAAAATCGCCGTCGACGTACCGGTGCCCGCACGACGCCTGGTCTGTCTCAGGAGCGGGGATTACCTGGGGGTCGAGGGGCGGCCGGTCGAGGTCCAGGTAGACCTCTGTCGGCGCGGCGATGGCAGCTTCAACATAGTCGGCCTGCCGGGGAAATCGACACGCGAGAGCCGGGATCGGATCCGCGCGGCGATCCGCAACTCTGGATTCCGATTTCCAACCCTGAAGATCCTGGTCAATCTCGCCCCGGCGGCCCGCCAGAAGGAAGGAGCCGGCTTCGACCTGGCGATCGCCCTGGGAATCCTGATCGCCAGCGGCAGCGTGCGCGCGCCCGGCCTGGAAGAGCGCCTGGGTGGGATGGGGTTCCTGGGTGAACTCGGGTTGCAGGGGGAGGTGCGGCCCGTCAGGGGAGCGCTGCTGGTGGCCGATTGCCTGGCCGGTCGGGGCGCCGGGGAGCAGGTCTTCGCGTTGGAAAATTCGGCCGAGGCGGTGCTTATCGGGGGACTTGATGTGTTCGGAGTCGAGCACCTGCGCCAGGCGGTTGATGTGCTCCGAGGCGAGCGGGGGCCAACCATTCCGCCCCGGGAGAATTCCGCTTGCGAGGCGGTGCCGGATTACGCCGAGGTGGTCGGCCAGGAGGCTACCAAGCGCGCCTTTCTCCTGGCGGCCGCGGGTCGTCACAATATCCTCTTGAGCGGGCCGCCCGGGATCGGCAAGACAATGCTGGCAAGACGCCTGGGAGGGATCCTTCCGCGGTTGAGCAGGGAGGAGGCTGTTGAAACTCTTCGTATTCGGAGCGCCGCGGAGGGCGAGACCGGTTGCGAACTTTCTCGTATTCCGCCTTTTCGATCCCCCCATCACACCGTGAGCCACAGCGGCATGGTCGGCGGCGGCAGCCGGCCCGCGCCGGGCGAGGTCAGCCGGGCTCACCGCGGCGTGCTCTTCCTTGATGAACTTCCCGAGTTTTCGCGCAGAACACTGGAGGCTCTGCGTGAGCCGATCGAGGAGCGCCAGATCACCATCGGGCGGGCCAGCGGGGTGGTGACCTTTCCCTCCGATTTCCTGCTCGTGGCGGCGATGAATCCCTGCCCCTGCGGCTACCTCGGACATCCCAGGCGGCCCTGCACCTGCGGTCCTCGCCAGGTGAAGAGCTATTCGCGGAAGATCTCAGGGCCCCTGGCGGACAGGTTGGATCTTCATTGCCGGGTGGCCGCGATCGAGCCCGGCAGCTGGCTGGAACCCGGGGCCATCTCTCCCGGTCTTGATTCGATAACCCTCTGCCGACAGGTAGCCAGCGCGAGAGAGCGGCAGTCGCGGCGCTGGGGCGGGGCGCTTCTCAATTCAGCCATCAGCGCATCCAGCCTGCTGGAGGCCGGTCGATTTACTCCCGACAGCCTTGCGGTTCTGCGGCGCGTTTCGACGCCCATGGCGCTCTCGGGCCGGGGATTCGTTCGCGCGCTTCGTGTGGCGAGGACGGTAGCTGATCTCTCAGGTTCCCAGGATGTCGGTGAAGAGGATATTCTCGAGGCGTTGAGCTACCGCGCCTCTGTAGATGGCATGGGAGAGTCGTAGCCGTTTGTTTTTAATGTGTTTACACGTCCGGGCTGAACTTTTCCGGATGGCTCGGGGGGATGGATTTTATTGCGTACTCCGATGGCTGCCGGTAGTCTAAGCCGTTTGGCTTTTGAAGGTGATCGGGCGCCGGAGAGGGGCCTATGTTTTTTGTCAGTTTCCCAAAACTACTCATCCTGATTGTCGTCGCGTTTTTTTTCCTGGGGATCCCCCTGATGACCTTCCTCACGATATTTAAAGATCGCCGTGACAAGGAGAAAAAGGAAAAGTCGCGGAACAAGGATCGATCATGAGTTCAAAAAGTGTTGCGGTTGTAGGCGTTACCGGGGCTGTCGGGCAGGAGATGCTCGATGTCCTCGAGGCTCGCGATTTTCCGCTCAGCGGTATTCGCCCGCTGGCATCGGAGCGTTCCGCGGGGAAGATAGTACAGTTCAAGGGGGAAGACCTCCCGGTCGAGGTTCTTGGGCCGGATTCCTTTTCGGGGATAGACCTGGCTCTCTTTTCCGCCGGGGCCTCGATTTCACGTGAATACGCTCCCATTGCGGTTGACTCGGGAGCCGTTGTTGTCGACAACTCATCCGCTTTTCGGATGGATCCCGAGATTCCCCTGGTGGTGCCCGAGGTGAACAGCGGCGCGATTGCCGGTCACCAGGGAATCATTGCCAACCCCAACTGCTCAACGATCATCATGGTCGTCGCGTTGCAGCCGATCCAGGAGCTGTCCCCGTTGACCCGGATTGTCGTTTCTACCTACCAGGCGGCCTCCGGAGCCGGCGCGAAGGGGATGGATGCTCTGAGACGTGAGCTTGCCGGTGAGCAGCTTGACGACAGCCCCTTCCCCCATCGGCTGGCCGGCAATCTCGTTCCGAGGATCGATGTCGTGCAGGACGACGGCTATACCAAGGAGGAACTGAAGATGACGCTCGAGACCAGGAAGATCATGGGGCTGGGCCAGGTGCCGATCAGCGCTACCTGTGTGCGTGTTCCCGTGGAGCGGGCGCATTCCGAGTCCATCCAGGTCAGCACGGAGAGCCCGCTCGACATCTCCGTGATCCGCGAGGCCTTTGAGAAGGCTCCCGGGCTCCAGGTTATCGATGATCCGCATGATGATCGCTACCCCACGCCGCTGCAGGCGGCCGATCAGGATGATGTCTTTGTCGGAAGGCTGCGGCAGCATCCGGATGAAGCCGCGACCTATGATCTATGGGTGGTTGGCGACCAGATTCGCAAGGGAGCGGCGCTGAACACGATTCAGATAGCCGAAGAACTGTAGCTGATATCTCCCTGTCCGGGTCGCGAGCAAACAGGAGGCTGAATCGATGAGGCGGGTTCGTTTGACTGTGGCCTACGATGGAACGGCCTTTCACGGCTGGCAATTCCAGCCGGGCTTGCGGACCGTTCAGGGGGTACTGCAGGAGGCCATCATGGGGGCGCTTGGCGAAGAGGTGAGGGTCGATGGGTCTAGTCGGACAGATTCCGGGGTTCACGCCAGGGGCCATGCCTGTGCCTTCACCACGGCCAGCTCTGTGCCGACCGACAAGCTCCCGATCGTTCTGAACAATGAGCTTCCTGCCGATGTCCGCGTGGTCGCGGCGCGCGATGAGAGGGAAGACTTTCAGCCTCGCTTCGATTCGGCAGGCAAGCACTATCACTACACCTGGTTCAACGGGGAGATCGATGATGTCTTCTCCTGCCGCTACGTGTCACGAGTTCGGGGTCCGGTGGATATCGATGCGATGCGGGCAGCGGCTGCTTTTTTTGAGGGGGGGCATGACTTCGCATGTCTTCAGAACAGCACAGCTGATACTTCGGTGAGCACCGTCCGGTATCTCCATCTTGTCAGGGTGGGGGCGCCCGGCAATTCGCTGATCCGTATCGATGTGATCGGAAATGCCTTTCTCTACAATATGGTGCGGATACTCTCCGGCACCTTGCTGGAGATCGGGCAGGGCAGGAGGGCTCCAGGTACGATCCTGGATGCTCTGCGATCCGGCCAGAGAGTCGATACAGGCTGTACAGCGCCGGCCTCCGGACTCTGCCTCGAGGAGGTTTTTTTCTCCGATGGCGACCTGGAAAGGAAGGCGGCAGTTTTGCGGGATGAAACCTTTACCGATTGCTCCGGGCTGGATTGACTTTGCGACAGGGAGTCGATACTCTTTGCTTCTGGTGAGTAAGCGTTTATTCCGTACGCCTTTACGATTATTTTAGTGACTGGCTTGAACCCCGGTTGCTGGCGGCGGCTGGTGTCGAAAAGAAAAAGAAGTGAGCTTATTTGTGAACGGGAGTGTTTGATTTCGCTGGTGGACTTATCAGAACAGGTTCCAGGCGGGTTAAAGTCGCAGCTTTCTTATAGATAGCTTGCCCCGGGGGCTTACATGTCGGAAAGTAGACTGGCTCGTATTTATCGCCTGAAAGGTATGTGACTTCATGAATCTTGTTGAGTTGTATCCACCCTCCTCGATGCTCCTGGATCTGCAGGCCAGGGACAAGCAGTCGGCCAATGAGGAGATGCTTGAGCATCTCGTTAGCCAGGGAAAGCTTGATCAGGGGGCGGTGAAGGATGCCCTGAAGGCTATTAAGAAACGTGAGACCCAGGCATCTACGGGGATTGGCAAGGGGCTTGGAGTGCCCCATGCCAAGGGCTGTAATTTCATCGATGGATTGCTTGGGGTTTATGCCCGCTCCGAAGAAGGTCTTCCTTACGAGTCGGTGGATGGAGAGCCGGCCCACCTGCTCTTCCTTGTGCTTTCATCCCAGGAAACGGCTGAGCTTCACCTGGAGATTATGAAGAGGGTCGCAACCCTTCATCGCGATGAAAAATCTCTCAGGTACCTTGCCACGAGTGATGATCCGAAACGGATAACTGATATTTTCAGAGAAGCTGATGAGCAGTTCAGCTGACAATGAGATTGGCGTAAGCACCTACCCAACGGGTGCTCAGCGAAAAACCGCTCCCAGGATTGTCGCCTTCGGCGGCGGCACCGGCATGGCGGCGCTGCTTCGCGGACTCAAGGCCTATACTGACCGGATCACCGCGGTGGTTACCGTCACCGACAACGGGGGAAGCTCAGGCAGGTTGCGTAATGATTTCGACATGGTCTCTCCGGGAGATATTCGCAATTGCCTGATGGCGCTCGCGGATGTCGATCCGCTGATAGCCAAGGCCTTCCAGTACCGATTTGATGAGGCGGAGTTCAAGGGGCATTGCTTCGGGAACCTTTTCATTACCGTGTTGACGAGGCTGGTCGGCGATTTCGGGGTGTCCATCAGAGAGTTGAACAGGATCCTCAATGTTCGCGGGCGAGTGATACCGGCCAGCAGCGCGAAGGTCTCCCTGGTGGCTCAGCATCCCGATGGTTCCAAGAGTACCGGGGAGGTGCAGATTGCCCGGAGTACCAAGAGAATTCAGAAGGTGGAAATTCGTCCCTGTCCGGTCGCCATGTCGCAGGAGATTCGCTCTGCGATCGATGAGGCCGACCTCTTTATCTTCGGCCCCGGCAGTCTCTACACCAGCGTCATTCCGAATCTGCTCATCGATGGGTTGATGGAACTGATCAATGCCACCGGCCGTCAGCGAATTTATATCTGCAACATCATGACCCAGCCAGGGGAGACTGATGGGTACACTCTCTGTGATCATCTCGCCGCGCTGCGTGTCCATGTCGGCAATGGCTTTCCTGACGCGGTGGTCGCCCATGATGGGCTGGTTCCACCCGAGATTATCGAGACCTATAAGGATGCGGGCTCGGAGGCGGTCGCCTGCGATCTCAATGGCCAGGCCGAGTACAAAAGCGTCAGGCTGGTCACCGGGGCGTTCTTTGACCAGGAAGAGGCCGCCGGGCAGCGGGGCTGGGGGACTCATGATGAGTGCCTCGCCAGGCACGATTCGGATGCCCTTGCCCGGGTGATCTATGATGAGTTTTTGAAGAAGGGATTCTCCCCCGATTCGGGCGGGAACGGCGCGACAGCCGATGGAGACAACTGAGGGTCCGCGCTCCGGAATCGCGGCCGGGAGCGATCCTTGGTGAAAGCCGAGAAGTTGAACACGAGCAACGCTGAAAATTGAAAGTAGAGGCAGAGAAGTTAGAAGATGGAAGTAGAGCGCACAGTCACGGTTTCTAATAAGTATGGACTGCATGCCAGGGCGTCCACCGCGCTTGTCAAGACCGCCGCACAGTACGATTCTGATGTCAGGCTGGGTCGTGAGGGAGGTGATGACTTTGTCGATGCCAAGAGCATTCTTGGGATCATGAGCATGGGAGCGGAGTGTGGAGCCAATCTTTGCCTGAAGGCGGAAGGCGCCGATGCGACTGACGCGTTGGACGCCATCATCGATCTCTTTGAACGCAAGTTTGACGAAGAGTAATGGAAACGATCAAGGGCATTCCCGTATCGCCGGGCATCTCGATTGCCGATGTGGCGCTCCTGCGTTCCGACAACCTCAGGATTCATCGTCGGTTTGTCGCGAAGGAGGATGTTGAATCCGAGGTTCGGCGTTTCGAGCAGGCTGCCCGTAAGGCCAGCCGCGATCTTGAGGTCCAGATCGCGGATCTTGGCGAGGAATTGATGATCGCTGCCCAGGTGCTTCAGACGCACCGGGATATGCTGAATGACCCCGGGCTCCACAGCGATGTCATCAGCCGAATCAGGGACAATAAGTTCACGGCGGCCTATGCCTCATCAATCGTCCTGGGTGAATACCACGATCGATTCGAGCAGATGGAATCGGAATACCTCTCCGAGCGTTCACATGACATCAGGGACATTGAGAGGCAGCTCCTGACTCGAATTCTTGGCAAGAGACGCAAGCCCCGGGTTTTTCGGGAGAACGTTACCGTTGTCGCCCACAACCTGACACCCAGCCAGACAGCGTCTATGGCCAAGGAGATGGTGGTCGGCTTCGCGGTAGACGTTGGAGGCCGTACATCTCATACGGCCATCCTGGCGCGAGCGCTCCAGGTGCCGGCGGTGGTAGGTCTCAAGGATGTCTCCCGAAAGGTCGTCAATGGCGACACCCTGGTGATCGATGGCTATACCGGAGAGGTCATCGTCAATCCCGACAAAAAGACCCTGGCGCGCTACAGGCGCAAGGCGCGATATTCCGAAAAGTTCTACAGCCAGTTGCAGGAGGAGATCAGCTGGCCGGCGGAAACCATCGATGGTCATGAAATCACTCTCTCGGCAAACATCGAGTTGCACGAAGAGGTCGCCACCGCCCTCGAATGGGGGGCTAAGGGCATCGGTCTCTACAGGACCGAGTTCCTCTATGACCAGGGCTTCCCGGATGAAGACCTCCATTTCAAAGCTTACCGTAAGGCGATCAAAGCCCTGCGCGGCCGCGAACTCGTCATCAGGACGCTGGATGCCGGGGCGGATAAGTTCCACGAGGAGTTTGTCGGCTTTGAGGAGCCGAACCCCTTTCTCGGCTGCCGCTCGATTCGTCTCTGTCTCCAGGAACAGGGCATGTTCCGCAGCCAGCTGAGGGCCGCGCTCCGTGTCTCGGTATTCGGGCCGGTCAAGATCATGCTGCCGATGATATCAACCATCGAGGAGCTGCGCTCAGCCAAGAGTATTATCGCGGAGGTTCGCGAGGAGCTGGAGGCCGAGGGGGTCGAGATGGCGCCCCGGGTGCCTGTGGGCATCATGGTCGAGGTTCCATCCATCGCCCTGATCATCGACAGGGTCGCCGACGAGGTTGATTTCTTCAGCATCGGTACAAATGATCTTGTGCAGTATTCTCTTGCTGTCGACAGGGTCAACGAGCATGTCGCCCATCTCTACCAACCGTCCCATCCTGGGATTCTCCGACTGATAGAGGAGGTGATCGTCGCCAGCAACCGGGCCGGGATCCAGGTCTCGATCTGCGGCGAGATGTGTAGTGAGCCGGCCTACGTCCTGCTTCTGATGGGACTCGGGTTGCGGCATTTCAGCCTCAGTCCCATCGCCATTCCTACCGTCAAGCGCATCATTCGGCAGGTGACCATGAAGGAGGCGGTCGAGGTTGCTGAGCAGTGTCTTGGGGCCGAACAATCCAGTGAGAGCGAAGAATTCCTGGCCCGGCGCACCAGCAAGTTGCTGCCGGATTTCTTCTGATCAGCCAGGGTTGAGATGGGAGAATCCGGGTAGCTGGCGATCGGGCGTTATTACCGGTCGCATCCCTTCATAGTCACCTTGCCAGGCTGACTTCACCGCTCATCTGCATTCTGGGAAAATAGATATTGTTGGTAACACCTTTGTTAATAAAGGTTTGCGGTAACAATTCGTCCCTACCGTACCGATAACCCAGTTAGTTAGCACAGAACTTGCTGCATCTGGCCGATGGAGCAGAATATCGACTGTCTCTGCGCAGGGGAAGATTCGCGCAGGATTACGAGGAAAAATGCAGTTAGTGCGGGAGTGGAGATGTTTACAAAGCGGAGCCTTGTCGGGCTTGACATAGGCAGCCAGGAAATAAAGGCTGTTGAGATGGTGGAGTCCGCCGGGCAAATGCATCTGAGCGCCCTGGGCACTGCGCCAGCGGTAGATCGGGAGGATTTACCGCAAGCCCTCAAGGAGCTTTTTTCCAGCGCGGGAATCAGGGCAAAGAACGTTGCCGTTTCAGTGTCCGGGAAATCCGTGGTGGTTCGTTATATCTCCATGCCGCGGATGTCGGAGGAAGAGCTTCGCAGTTCGCTGAAGTACGAGGCCGAGAAGCACATTCCGTTCGAGTTGGAAGAGGTGGCCCTTGATTGCGCCATGCTTGAGACGGGGGATCCCGAGGCGGATCAGCCTGGCGACGAGATGCAGGTTCTCCTGGTGGCAGCGAGGAAAGAGACGCTGGATGATCTTCTTGGTGTCGTGCGGGCTGCCGGACTGCTTCCCGTTGCGGTCGATGTTGACGGTTTCGCGCTGGGAAGCGCTTTCGAACTGACCAGCCCGCCCTCCGGCGCCGGGAAAGCTCTCGATGGGGTCACGGCCCTGATCGATGTAGGCGGTTCCAAGACCAGCATCAACATTCTCGAGGATGGAGTCTCCTCTTTCTCGAGGGAGATCTACCTTGCCGGAAAAGACTTTACAGAGTCCATATCGAGGCGCATGGGAGTCAGCCACGAGGAGGGTGACAGGATCAAGTGCGAGTCCGGTGCGGACAACTTCGAGGTGATGGAGTGCGTTTCGCCGATCCTTGGAGACCTGGCCGCGGAGATTTACGCCTCAATAGATTATTTCGAAAACCATCATGAACGCGTGGTCGAGTCGGTTCGGCTGTCCGGCGGCAGCGCATCGCTTCCGGGTATCGGCGACGCTTTCGAGCAGACCTTCGGCCGCGAAGTCAGTGAATGGAATCCTCTCGAGGGAGTGGAGGAGGCCGAGGGCTCGGCAGGAGCACTGGCCTCAGCAGGTAACTCCCCGCAACTGGCGGTAGCTGTGGGTCTTGCGTCGCGTGTCCTGGACTATTGAAGAGAATGGCGATGAAAGTGAATATTCGAATCAATCTTTTACCTCCTGAGTTTCGCTCCGCTGGCGTGGATCCAAAGCTCAAGCTGATCCTTGGTGCCTCGGGGCTGGCCGCGGCAGGTCTGCTGCTCTTGACCTGGCTCTACCTGGTGTTCTCCACCTCGAGCCTGGGGGATGAGTTGAAGGACAGGCAGCAGGATATTTTCGCTTACAAGAAGGAGGCTGTGCAGGTAGATACCCTTCTAGACGAGATCAATGACTACAAGGAGAGAGAGCGAGCGATCATCAGCATCAAGACCAATCGTATTCTCTGGTCGAAGAAGCTGACCGAGCTGGTTCGGCTGACCCCTGATCATATCTGGCTTGTCCGGCTGGATATGAAGGAGCGTGATCCCGAGGATCGGCCCCGGGCCGGCGAGATGGCCGGCAGCGGCGGATCCCTGAGGCTGCTCTGCTATTCAGCCGGAAGCCAGGTCGGCAGGATGACGGCTTTTCGTGAGCGCCTGAAGGGGGCGGATGAGTTCTATCTCGATTTCCTGGATGAGTCCCTGAAGCCGGGGAATTTCTATTCCGATTTCCAGAGTATCAGTCGGCCTGAGTGGAGGTCCGTGGTTCTTGAAGGCTATCGCGAGCCGCACAATCTTCGGTTCACGATTCGTCTCGACCTGCGGGGACTCCAGGAAAATACGGCCGCGGATACGGAGACCTGATCGATGAGCGAATTCCTGAAGAATTTAAACCAGAAGCAGAAGCTCGCGGCGCTGGGCGGCGCCTGCCTCGTTTTTTGCGCGGGGCTTGGCTTCCTGATCTACTCCAAGCTGGGAGAACGCTCCGGCATTCTTCTTGCCCTGGCGGCGTGCGAGGCCGAGGAGACCTCGCTTCGCGACAAGATCGGCAGGATATCCGGTCTCCAGGAGCAGAGAACCCGGCTGATCCAGACGACGGACAGCTATGCGGAGATCCTGCCCGCGGAGGAGCACGTGCAGCACGATGCCTTCGTAAAGGTCATGGATGAATATCGCCGTAATACGCAGCTGTTGATCAAGAGCGCCGAGTATCTGCCGCCGGCGGATTCGGTCGCTGCCGCTGACGGCGAGGCCAATGTCAGGAACTTCGTTCGCCATCGGTACCGTTTCCAGCTCCTGGGTACGGTGCCTGACCTGCTGCAGTTCATGAGCCGTATCGAGAATCACAAGCGCTTCCTGAAGATTGACGCCGTCAGCCTGAAGCCGCTGGGAGCCAGGGGTGAATTTCCCGAGGGCGACCTGCGTGAAAGAAATGATTCTGAGCTGCTGGGCCTGGCGAGGAATTCGGTCAAGGAGATCGACCTGACGGTCAGCACCTATACCTATCTCAAGGAGGCCGGGAGCAAGCCATGAAGAAGCTTTTCGGATCCAGTCCTGCTTTCCTGAGGTATGCTCTCCTGCTGGGGTTGTGCTCTCTCCCATTCTACTCTGACGCGGGAGAGAATGGAGCCAGGCAGGCAGTCAACGACTCCGGCATGACGGTCCTTCGTTCCGAGGCTGTCCGTAATTGGAAGAAGGGGCGCGCAGCCGATGCTCTCGGCAAGCTGGAGGTGATGGCGGAGGCACAGCCGGACGAGGCGCAGCATCGACTGGCCATTGGATTGTGTCTACGCCAGCAGAAGCGCTACAGCGAAGCTCTCGAGAGCTACCAGGATGCGAAAGTTCTCGGTGGGCCTGCCGGGCTTATCGCGCTGTTGGAGGCCGAGGTGCATGGTCTTCGCAATGAGCGTGCGCAGGTCTTCGCTTCTCTGCGCAGGGCCGCCCAGGGCGGACGCAACATCATCAAGGATGTCCAGGAACTGCCCGCGCTCGCGCCCTACGGCTCCGATACGGGTTTTGTCCAACTGGCCCTGGAGCTTGAATCGTTCGAGCTTCCAAGACTGAGCGGCCGCGATCCGTTCAGCGAACCATTTCCGCTCAGCACTCCTGAGGAACCGAAGGAGGTCAGGGAGGCTCCAGCAGATGAAGCGCCGGGGGTCGGTATCAGCCAGGCGGAGGCGGTCAGCCGCCTGAGAGGCCTGTCCGCGAAGGTTTTCGAGGCTCTCTCCAATGGAGATGAATCCGGCGCGTTGACGGCCTGGGTGAAGATTGAGAAGTCCGGCATCGAAGAGACCGCGTTCTCGCTGCCGCGGCATCGCAAAGAATACAGGGATATCCAATCCAGGCTGGCCTCCCAGGGCTCGAGGTTGAAACCTGTACGCTTGAAATACCACTATCGCGAGGCTGTCGCGGGATTGGCCGAGATGCAGGCAAGCTTTGATTCCGGCGACTACCGGGAGGCCGAGGAATTGAGCCTGGCGGTATTCGCTGACACCCGAAAACTGAAAGCGCTCTCGGCTGAGTACGCGCCGGTTGCCTCAGAACTGCGGCGTAGAACGGCCGAACTGGTCCGGCGTACAGCGATCCGTGCGGAATTCGAGGGCAAGAAGCCCTCTGTGAAGGGCATCCTGGTCGGCGGAGGTAGAGGGCTTGCTGTCGTCGATGGCAAACCGCTGAGACCGGGCGACAGCATCTCGGGATTCCTGCTGCTGGAGGTCGCCAGTGACAGGGTCAAATTCGAATATAAGGGAGAGGCGATCCCGGTCTACCTGACCGGCGGTCGGGATAACAATTGAAGGGACAGATCATGAAAAATTGTAATTTGCGGGAGAGGGTTCTGGTCGCGCTCCTGGTCATTTGCGGCAGCCTGGCCACGTCGGCCGAGGCCCAGGATGATCAGGGGAAGGCCCTGGGACTTTTCAGGCAGTACATCTCGGGCTCCGATAGAGAACCTGGAGATTTCCTCGGCGCAGGCTATGTGAACCTGGACTGCAAGGACGAGGATCTCTCCGTTGCGCTGAAGACCCTGAGCGCCAGCGCCGGGGTCAATATCATCGCTGATGCCAATGTGAAGGAGAAGGTCACCATCAGTGTTGAGCGGCTTCACTGGATGGAGGCGATGAAGCTTCTTGCGAAGCAGTCGAATTGCAAGGTTGTGAGGGTCAGCCCTCGCCTGGTGCGTTTTACTCAGCCCGCGACGGTCAGCATGGAATTCAACGACGCGGACCTCAGGCTGGTGGTAGACCTTATCGCCAAGCAGGCCGGCGTCAATATCGTGATCGGCAGGCAGGTTGAGGGGAAGGTCAGCTTCAGCCTGAATAACGTACCCTGGAGGGAGGCCCTCGATACGCTGGTCAAGACTGCCGGTTTCGTAGTTGTCAGTGGCGCGGCCTCCAGTTCTGGAGAAAGCAGTATTCTTCGCGTGGTTCATCCTGACACTCTCAAGTCCGAATTCGAGACGCGGTCTTTCCAGTTGCGTTACATACGTCCTTCGGAGCCCTACATCGCGAGGATGGCCAATATCGAGAACCTCGCCCATGAGGTCGTCGATGCCATCCCGGGGGCGGGGAATGAGGCCAAGGCTTCAGCCGGCGGTGGATTTCCGCTGGAGGAAGCGCTTCGCCAGATCGTCACCACCGATGGCGGGCAGCTCACCTATGATTCGGGGACGAATACCATTATCGTCAAGGACACACGGCCAAAGCTGGAAGAGATGGCCGAGATCATCAAGCTGCTCGATGTGCCTCCTGCCCAGGTGCATGTGGAGGTCAAGTTCATTCGGACGACCAACACCGATCTGCTTGAGCAGGGGGTTCGCTTCGATGATCCCAGCACCCCTGAGCGCGATGGGTTTACCGCGTCGACCCGCTTTATCACGCCGCGGGAGAACCCGGAGTTTTCCGGAGACCCGCTGAGCATTTTTGGAGGAACTTTTCCCTTTAACGTTGGGCAGAGCGGGGTCAGTTCTCTTGGTGTAAATGGATTCGAAGCGCTCGGCGTTCTGGATCTTACCCAGATGCACGCCTTCCTGCGGATGGTCAAGGATGATGAACGGACGCAGATTGTCCAGGAGCCGGCCCTCACGATGCTGGACAACCGCCCAGCCGTCATTTTTGTCGGAGAGACGATCCCCTTCGCCATCCAGCAGATCCAGCAGGATCAGAACGGCAATGTCACCGTAGCGATCGAGGAAAATGATCGCTCACCGATCAATATCGGCTTCACCCTGTATATCACTCCACACGTGGTGCCGGGTACAGATGAGATCAACCTGAGCATTATTCCGAAGGTCTCAACGCTCTCCGGTTCCAGCTCTTCAATCGCCGGCTTCGAGCGTTTCGCCTTTTCGGCTCCTGGAAGCCAGACCGAATCTTTTATCGATCTGCCCCGGGAGTCGGCCCAGACGGTTGTCACCTATATGCGGGTTCGAGATGGCCAGACAGCGGTCATCGGAGGCCTGCAGACCGAGAAGCGCTCCAATGTCAAAACGAGCATTCCGATTCTGGCGGGAATTCCCCTGATGGGGAGATTGTTTTCCTGGAATAAGGAGCGGGCCGAGATTGAATCGCTGTTGATCATGATCACTCCGCGGATTCTTAATAATTCCGAGCAGGAAGGGAAATTCTTCCGTGACAGGATCAATAAGCATCGCGAGGAGGATTTCTTCCGTAAGGATGGCCTTGAGGGCGGGAGAACTCCGCAGGAGACAAAGGACAACTGAAATACCTGTAAATAAATAAGTTACGAAACAACGGGAGAGTTTCTTCTTACAACTCTTCCGTTGTTTTTTTTTTATAAACAAGTAAAACAGGGGGTTTCACTCGCGAGGATGAGTGCGTTTTCTCTCATCACATTCAGAATCGCTTCCGGTGGTTCGATTCATACGGGCAGATGCTCCTTGAGGGCGGTATTTCTATAAATTCCAGGCCTGTCGCGATTTCCCGATGTAGATCTTTAAGAGATTATTTTGGCCGTACGTAAAAAAACTGAAACAAAGAGATCCGAATCCGGTCGCCAGGAATTTGGCGCGGGTTTGGGCTCAGGCGACGGTAAACCGTCGCAACGCCGATCCGGTTCTTCCGGTTCGCGAAAAAGAAAACCGTCCGACGCAAAAACCTCCGGCGCCTCCGCTCGAAAGCCTTCTCGTAAACGTTCGAGCGGCAGCGGCAGCAGGTCGCGTTCAGGAGCCTCTCGGGCTGCCGGCTCTGTCGATGCAGGCAAGAGAAAGTCTCGATCTTCGCGTTCAAAAGATGCGAGCCGTGCGGGAGAAGAGCAACAGCCGAAACGGACGCGAACTCGCAGGCGGCGGCGTCCCGCAAGATCTTCACAGAAAGACGAGGGACGCGCTGTCAAGGCCAAGACGAGGAGCCGATCTGACGGCGGTGAAAAGAAGACAGCCGAGGATAGCAAGCCCGTTCGCCGCCGCCGGCGCCCCCGGGGCAAAAGCGAAGGCGAGCGCAGGGGCGGCGAAGCTTCCCAGGCTCGGCGTCGTTCACCGTCCAGGAAAAAACGGCCGGCACGTTCCGGTTCCTCGGATGGGAAGGCTTCGGGTCAGAATAAAGGGACTGGCTCCGAATCGGAAAGCAAGGCGAAGTCGGGGGAGAAGAGACGCCGCAGGCGTTCGCGTCCGAGGCGTCGTTCCGGGGCGAAGAAGCCGGTTGCCGCTACGGCCCAGACTGCCGAGGGCAAGTCCGGGCAGGAGCAGGAGGGCTCGTCGAAGCGAGGGTCCGCTTCGAAGTCCAAGTCCGACTCTTCGGAGGGCCGGAGTTCCGGTCGACGCAGAAGCCGGGGTCGAGGGCGTGGCAAGGGCTCATCCCAGGAGAAGAAAACCGGTGGAGGCCGGAGTCGGGGTCGGGGTCGGGGCAGGGGCAGGAAGTCCGATGGTTCCGCTAAGAAACCAGCCGCGCAAAAGAAGGCCAGGTCCAGGAAACGGACCGAGAGTGAGAGGCCTGTCGTTGTCAGGAAGATCCTGATCAATGCGATCGAGCCGCAGGAAATCCGTATTGGGATTCTTGAGGATGGCCGGCTGGACCAACTCTATTACGAGCGTGCGGCGGAAAAGAAATACCTGGGCAATATCTACAAGGGCAGGGTTGTCAATGTAGAACCATCCATCCAGGCGGCCTTCGTTGATATCGGTATTGGCCGTAACGGATTTCTGCACGTTTCGGATGTACTGGGTATCTATAAAGATTCAACCGTGGTCCCAGTCGACCGGCTTTCTGAGCGGGTTCCCGGGTCTCGTGACATGAAGATGCAGGATATTCTCCGCAAGGGTCAGGACATCCTTGTCCAGATTTCCAAGGATTCGATTGGAATGAAGGGGCCAAGCCTGACGACCTACGTCAGCCTGCCGGGTAAATACCTGGTGCTGATGCCCGGAGTCAGCCGTCATGGAGTATCCAAGCGGATCCGGGATGGTTCCGAGCGAAGCGCCCTGCGTAAAAAACTGGCCAATCTCGATCCGCCGAAGGGTATGGGCTACATCGTCCGTACTGCGGGGGAGGAAGAGACCGCCGAGTTGCTCAAGAAAGATTTTGACGGTCTGATGTCCTCATGGACCGATATTGTTGAAAAGGTACGTACGCGGAGGACTCCGACCCTGCTGTTCCAGGAGTCCGACCTCGTCACGCGCTCTTTGAGAGATCTTTTCGATTCCAGCGTAGAGGAGATCCTGATCGACGAAGCGGCCGTTTATGAGCATGGAAAGGATTTCCTGCTGGGCGTGATGCCCCAGGCGGCCGAACGTTTGAAGCATTATACCGGTAAGACTCCCCTGTTCACCAAGTTTGGTATTGAACAGCAAATAGAGCGTATATACAATCGCCGGATTCAACTGCCAAGTGGCGGGTGGATCATACTCGAACAGACGGAGGCTCTGGTCTCTGTCGATGTTAATTCCGGCAAGTATCGTGATGAGGAGGATCTAGAGTCTACTGCGCTTAAAACGAATCTCGAGGCGGCTGAAGTCATCTGCCAGGAGCTGCGCTTGAGGGATCTCGGCGGGCTCGTCGTTATCGATTTTATCGATATGGAAAAGATGCCCAACCGCAGAGAACTCGAGCAGGCCGTGAAAAAGTATCTCAGCAGGGACAAGGCCAAGAGCTGGATTACGCGGGTCTCCCGGTTCGGGATCATCGAGATGACCCGGCAGCGGGTTCGGCCGAGCTTCGAGAGCTCTAACCATGTCGCCTGCTCCTGCTGCGAGGGGACGGGCTGGGTGAAATCACCTACGAGTGCCGGTATCGAGATCTTGAGACGGCTGCGTGGAGAACTGGGACAAAGACAGAAGAAGACTTGCGAGATTACCACCGGGCCGGATGTTACCAAGTACCTCTGTACTGACAGGGGGGAACTCCTGGCCAATTTTGAAAAAGACTACAATAAGAAGATTGTAGTAAAAAATGATCCGAAGCTCGGGTCAGACAAATATACAATCAGGTATAAGTAAAACCGTCTATTGCAGGAAAGTAGTTCGATGGAAGCCATATTTCGCGACGGAGGTCGCCAGTATCGTGTGCAGCAGGGAGAGACTCTCGAGGTAGATTACCGAGAGGCCGAGGCTGGCAGCACGATCGAATTCAACGAGGTTCTCTTTGTCGGCGATGAGTCGGGCTCTCCCAAGGTCGGCGCTCCGTTGGTTGAGGGAGCGAAAGTCGTGGGGAAGGTCCTCGGCGACGTCAAGGGCAAGAAGCTGATCATTATGCACTTCCGCCGGCGTAAGAATTCTCGCCGGCGTGTCGGGCATCGTCAGAAATACATCCAGGTCCAGATCGAGAAGATCGAAGCCTGATTTCGCCAAAGGAAGGTTGAGGATCCATGGCACATAAAAAAGGACAGGGCGCTTCAAGGAACGGGCGCGACTCTAACCCGCAGCATCGCGGGCTGAAGGCCTACGGAGGCCAGCGCGTAAAGGCCGGCCAGATTATTGTTCGCCAGTGTGGGACGAAGTTCCATCCGGGTTTCAATGTAGGGCTTGGAAGCGACTACACGATCTTTTCGCTGGTCGAGGGGACCGTGAAGTTTGAGAGTCGTCGGCGAATCAGTGTAGAGCCGGTGGCCGCAGCTGAGGCCCAGGGCTGAATACCGAAACCGGACGAGGAGACTTGAGGCGCTCCAGGCCTGCCGCGGGCGGTCTGCGCGCCTCTTTACGATGATCTTATGTTCATCGATGAAACGACCATTAATGTCCGCAGCGGCAAGGGCGGTGACGGTTGCATCAGCTTCCGGCGTGAGAAGTTCGTGCCGCGCGGTGGCCCCAATGGGGGGAATGGAGGAGATGGGGGCAGCGTCTATCTGCAGGCGGATTCGAACATCACCACCCTTCTCGATATTGGCCGTCGCCGTCACTATATTGCCGGGAAGGGGCAGCCTGGGGAGGGTAACAACCGCTTCGGGAGAAGGGGCAAGGATCTGCTGGTCAAGCTGCCGCTTGGTACCTTAGTCAAGGAGGTGGCCGGGGATGAAGACCCGCGTGAGGGGAAGCTGCTGGTTGATCTCCTCGATTCGGAGCTCATGTACAGGGTGGTCTGCGGAGGTAAGGGCGGGCGTGGCAATAAGTCCTACGCGAGCGCCCTTAACCAGGTGCCGAGAGAGGCAGAAAAAGGTCATCCCGGCACGGAAAAGCTGATCCACCTGGAGCTCAAGTTGCTTGCGGATGTCGGGCTGGTGGGACTTCCAAACGCCGGCAAGTCGACCTTCCTTTCCAGGGTCTCGGCCGCTCGGCCTAAGATCGCGGCCTATCCATTTACAACCAAGGAACCGCACCTGGGAATCGCCGAGTTGGGGAGCTACGCCCGTCTCGTGATCGCTGACATTCCCGGGTTGATCGAGGGCGCGCACCAGGGGCAGGGGCTGGGCATCGAATTTCTTCGTCACATCGAACGTACCCGGGTTCTGCTGCACATGGTCTCTTGTGAGTACAACGATATCGACCAGTCGGTCAGGGATTATCACCTGATCGAACGAGAGCTCTCCGGCTATAGCGATGAGCTCTCAGGGAAACCTCGCCTGGTCGTCCTGAGCAAGACCGACATGCTGGATGCTGATGAGGTGAAGTCTTTCGGGGCGGAGCTGAGTTCCCGGCTGGGCAAGGAGGTCTTCTCCCTGTCGGCCGTCACCGGGGACGGCCTGGATGATTTACTGCGAGCCTCCAGTGTCCTTGTAGGCGAGGCCCAGGCCGCAGCCAGCGTTGAGGAGGACCTGGGATGATCTTGCGGCGGAGCTTGCCGGTCTTGCCAGTCGGAGAGATGAGATGAGCGCCAGCAGATTCGGATTTCTGCTCGGCAACAGCACCCTGCGCTACGGGTCCTTCGATGGTTCCAGGGTGGGCACTGGTGGAGAGCTCTCCTGGGAAGAGCTCGAACGGGAAGGCGCTGAAGGTGAGATCTTCAGCCGGATCTTTGGTTCAGACAGGAGCCCGGGGGAGCTTGTAGCGGGTTCCGTGAGGGACGACCGGCTTGCGGTTCTGGAGGGCTGGCTCGAGATGCCGGCGCTGCTCGTTG
>CBFHWB010000065.1:0-20829 GCA_965659285.1 Planctomycetota bacterium
ATCGGCTTCCGGGTGGTCCGAACGACCGACTGAACCTGGGCTAGAGACTCAGCGACCCTTCGGCCAGAGCTTCAGGGTCTTGCCGCCCTCAGTCTTCCAGTTGACCAGGTCCTTCACGGCGATGGTGCGCATCCCCGTCATCGCGTTGCCGGTGTAGAAGATGTAGGCCATCTCACCCTCGATCCGCATGCGCGGCCAGCCGGTCCACTTGCTGTCGAAGCGGTCCGGGCCGATGCTGAGGCCCGGCAGCGCCGGGTTTCTCGGATAGTACTCCCATTTGACCAGGTCCTTTGAGCGCGCCAGCCCGACCGTGTCCCACCAGCCGTGATGGTCGCTGCCCTCGGGCTTCCAGGTATTACAGCCCTCGTACCAGAGGTACCAGGTGTCACCCCGCTTCGTCAGCGAACGCGGGCGCACATGGATGGCATCCCAATTATCCAGCGTCTCGGGCCTGAAGACCGGGTTGCGCTTGTCTTCGCGCCAGTGGACCAGGTCATCGCTGTAGAGGAGGTAGCCGCGATCACCCGACAATCCTGTCCGGGGCTTGGGCGTGTAGCCGGCATAGAAGAGCAGGTAGCGGTAATCGGGACCATCGACCCGAACAAGGTCGAATTCATGGGCGTGGGTGAAGTGCTTGTAGACCGGGTTGGCTTCGTGGTGGGTGAAAGGTCCGAGGGGATTGTCGGCCAAGGCCAGCCCGAAGCCCACCCATTCGGGATATTTCTGAACCGAGTACATCAGCGCGATCTTGCCCTCGGGAGTGAGAACGGCGCCGTTGGGGTAAACATTGTCGTGTGGGATATTGGGTTCGCCGTTTTTGACCACCGGGGCCGGGTGGACCTTCCAATTGCTCATGTCAGGACTGGTGGCGACTCCGATAGATCTCCGCGAGGAGCCTTCCTCGTTCCCCTTCATCCCGGCCATGAAATACAGGTAGTACTTCCCCTTGAACTTGAGCAGGGCGCCGGGAATCGCCTGCTTCTCGTAGAAGCTGCCGTCAGGCCCGCGCGGAATCACCGGCCGGGTCAGCTGCTGGAGCCAGGGAAGAGTGGTCAGGGTCATCGAGCGCAGCTCTGTCTCACCGGGAGCCTTGAGGCCGACCCAGCTCTCTCTCGGTTCGTACTTCTCAAGCCACTCGCCGCTGGGACCGCGAATCCAGCCGGTCCTGTCACCCACCCGAAAGCGGAAAAAGTTTCCTTTCTTGAGCAACCGCACCTTCCACGGCAGCTTCCGCTCCGGGGGCTTGTACCGGCGCCAGGTCACCGACCTCCCCTTGTGGTGATGGCCCAGCTCGATCGCCGAAGCTGAAACCTTCAGATAGCCGTACTCAGACAGCTTCTCATCCGCTGAGAAAAACAGCAGGAACCCCCAGGGCGCCTTGCCCACCACGCACTCCAGCTCGTAATTCCCATCGACCTTCTTCTTCACCAGGATCGGGGACTCGGCCAGCCCGGTACGCGAAGAGGCCGCAAGAAGTGAGAAAACCAGGATCGCTGCCAGGTGACACGCCTTCATCCCAGCCTCCTTTATTTCTTGCTGAAGAAGATCGTCAGGTTCTTGGTCTGCCGGGCCGCGGCGACGATGTCGGCGAGGCCGTCGCCGTTGAGATCGGCGGCCTTGATGTCCTCGACGGCGACCTCCTTGGCGGAGACCTGCTGCTCGCGCCACTTCGTTCCCGTCTTGTCCAGGGGAGCGAAGAACTTGATCCCCGGCACACCGCCGCCGTTCATCGCCCGCCAGCCGACGACGATCTGGTCGGAGCCGGTGCCGAGGTAGTCAGCGCAGGCGATGGCGTGGCCGTCCTGGAGCTTCTCGTCAAGAACCGCGGCCTGCTTCCAGAGGCCATCTCCTTCGGGTTCGACATAGACCGCCGACTTCGTCCCGTGCATGGGCTCCACCGTGACGATGAAACGCTTGCCGCCCGGAAGCCTGCCGTCACGGATCTCGCCGGCGAAGTCCTTCGTCAACTGCTTTGAATTCCACTTGCCGCCGCTGTAATCGAAGTGCCAGACGCCCTCCTTGGCGGCCTCGATGAGCTCCTCCTCGGGGTCGCTGTCCCAGTTCACCGGGTGGAAGTTGTGCGACAGGTGGAGGAAGTCGGCGATCAGCTCGGTCTTCCATTCGGCGCGGGGATCGGCCGGCGGCAGGTAGGCCAGCAGCTTCAGGCCGGGACCGACCCCGTTCCTGGTGCCGCGGCCGCGCAGCGGCTTGACGGTCAAGGCGTACTTGCCGGCGTGGTGCTTGATCCAGTGCATGCGGTGGGTGCTCGGCTCGTTGTAGAGCTTGACCGGGGTCCACATCTGGGTGCGGTCTTTGGGCGGAATGAGATAGAACACCGCCCCGTCCTTGCGCGTCTCGCTGAAGTTCCACTGTCCACCAACGGCGATCTCACACTTGCCGTCACCATCGATATCCCTGGCCGTAACGCAGACGTTGTCGCGCTTGGTGAGATCACGGGCGATGATGTGCTTCTCCCAGCTGGGATTCTGGTACCACTGGATGGTCTTCTTGTCGCACAGAACGATATCGGTCTTCTTGTCGCCATCGACATCCGTCAACTGCACGCCGTAGCCGATATCGATCTTCGCGATCTCCACCTTGTTCCACTTAAACAGCGGCGGCTCCTTGTCCTCGGCGAAACCAAAGGAAACCGTAAAGACGAGAGGTAATAGGAAAAGAATTTTCTTCTTCATGACTGTAATACCTGCTGGGTAGGGGAAATACAGAGAGGGTTGCACGCGCTGAATCCTATCCAGCGCCCGAGAACCATCAAGCTAAAACAGAATCGCCGGTATGCGCAACCCTCCAGTCACCTGCCGCATCTAATCAGTCAGTTGACAATCAACAGATATCGGCTCCGCATCGATGAGAACATTGAGAATCAGGACCGCATCGTTGACGTTAACAATTCCATCCTCGTTAGCGTCAGCCGCTGCCCTGCAGCAGAGCTCGAGCCCCATCGTGACATGGTCCCTGATGATCTCTCCATCATCCTGGTCGACAACTCCATCGCAGTTCGCATCTCCGAGAACCACCGGCCGAGACCCGGTGCATGGAGAATACTCCGCGCACCCCAGCTCATCAGCCAGTTGGTCTTCACCGCACTCCGGCCAGGGAGCCGGCGGCTGGGCCCCGCCGGAGAAAAGAAAGTTCAGCGTATAGATCCCATCGGTCAGCTGCACCACTCCGTTATTGTCCGCATCCGCCGCATCGAGACAGCCGGGAGTGGAGCCTCCGAGAAAGAGAAAGTTCAAGGTGGAGATCACGTCCGTCATGTTGATGCTCCCGTCACCGTTGGGATCTCCACGTACGAAGGAATCAGCCTCCAGACGCGCTCCGAGGGAAGCCCACAACATCAGAGAACATACGAACGCCACCGCAAAGCCACGTACTCGTGGTAAATACATAATCCTGCTCCAGTTTCTTCCTGGCACAAGCCCGCAACGATTATTACCCCGATAAACCCATATGACTATTTCCGAGTCGGATTATTTTTAGAAAGAGGAAGCCGGCTGACGCTTTACGCTCCAGGCTCCATCCTCGCCTATCGTTACCTTCAGCCTGCCGATAATCGCGGAAACTGAACCCTTCTCAGCTACCCTGGCCCTGATCTTTCGGGCCACCTCGGCAGCATCCCGCCCCTCGTTGAAGGGGACCAGGACGCTCAGCCAGACCTGTGGTTCGCCGGCGCGAACGACGGCCCTGGCGAAGGCGTTGTGGGTCGCGCCGCCGATGTCCTGTGAAGCGCGGTGCGCCACCTGGCCGATCGACAGACCCTTGCCCGGATGGAGGTACAGCAGGACGCGTTTTTTCTGTTTCTGCCACCAGGCGTGGTCCCGCGCCGGAGCATCGAACCAGTTGCGGCCCTCGGCGCCGATCTCGCCTTCGGCCATCAACAGCCAGCAGGGAGATGCCTGGTAGCCATCCACATCCCGACAGGGCTCATACTCATCGCGCACCACCATGACACCTTCGGCCGTCAGCACCGTCTGCCGGGTCCAGCGGCTGCGTGCGCCGTAAAAGTTGCGGTAGGTAAACCGGCCGAAGGAATCATCCCCCTTGTTCTCAGCCCTGAGCGAATCACGAACCAGGATCGCCCCGCGGTTGTAGAGGGAGTGATAGTAGACCGGCAGGGTGCGGCCATTGAGCCGGAGGCCGGCCTGCTGACCCTTGAAATCATACGAGACCCGCGTGTATTCGTTCTGCGCGTCAAATTTTTCGTCCAGTCCCTTGAGCGTGATCGAAAGCTCGGCGCCCGCGGGAACATTGAGGCGAAGACTGCTCCCCCCTCTCCTGCCATCCTCCACGATCGACAGCGCCCGGGCGCGATCTTCTCCGGCGAGCACCCGGGACTCCTCCCCCTGCTTGAACACCACCTCCAGATTCTCCGGAACCGTATCGAAAGCGGCGAGGATCTTCTCTCCCTTCGGGCCGCCCAGCCGCAGGTTCTGAAAGGAAGCCGCGGTCTTGTAGGTTCCCAGGTGCACCGACCTCAGGTGGTAGTCATTGTTCAGGTACCAATAGCCATCCATATTGCCGTGGGCGTAGCCCAGCTTCGGATTGCCCCTCCGACGAAAGAGATCGATCTCCGTATCGTAGAACCAGTTTTTAGAATCCGGACCAGTGCGACAATTCAGGGCGAGCTTGACGGCCATGGACGCGAGCTTCCAGGTCCCATCGGAGGGTGTCGACATCTTACCCTTCTCATCGACGGGGAAGTCCATGTCCGGGGACAGGACCGAGAGCAGATCGTAGGCCGTCTCGGCGACTCCGGCCCGGCCGCTCGAGTATTTACCCGAGGTGTGCAGGAACTTGGCCCCGTCGACGCAATACTCATACAGCCTGCCGCCCGCATCGTCGCAGCAGTGCATGTAGTTGTTGTTGCGGTCGTAGAGAAAATACGAAACGAAGGGCTTGCCGCTCTCGCGGCCGGAGCCGAGGTAGAGCCGATCGGGAACCTTGTGCTTCAGCGGGCTGAAGTAGCCGATCTTTGATTTCCCGGCCGGAACCCGGGGCCTGATTCCTCGCTTGAAGAACCAACCGTAGCGCCGCCTGTAGGCGTCCATGTATTCAGCCGGAACCCCGGCGCCCCGCGGTGGCCTTCCTCCCAGCAGAGCCTGCTCCGATGCCCAGAGGAATTCCGGATCCCTGTAATGCTTCGCAAGACGGTACCACATATGCGCATCGTTGACTCTCTCCGCGCCGGCGTAGTATTCCGCGTTCCAGGGATCAGCGTAGAGCCGGGCCCGGTCATGGATAATCCGGGCGCCCGAGTTCGGGTTGCCGCGCACACCGCCGCCGTGGACGTAGTCGAGGTAGCGCCGCGCATGGGCGTAGAGAAAGTCTCGCTCGGTCTCGAACTTGCCCATCCCCTCGGCCATGTCGAGGAGACCCTGCAGGTAGAGCGGGCCGTAGGGATAGTAGTTCGTTTCGGTCGTATCGCCGTACTCGACCAACTCACTCCAGAGGGCTTCGAGCCAGGGTCTGTGCCTGTTGGCAGCGGGCATCTTCGGGAACATCTGTACCGCGAGTGCGGGGCCGGAGTTGATGCCGTAGGGCCGGTTATTGACGCCGAGCTCAAGCTTCGAGTAGTCCGGAAAGTTCACCAGCAAGCTGTGACTGACGAGCTCCCTGAACTCGGCCTGTTCACCCGCGGTCAGTTCCCCCTGGCGCACAAGCTCAGCGAAGATCCGCAGGCGGCCGCCGCTCCCCCAGGACTTGTGATTGTAGAAGAGGGTCAGGGTGGGAGTTTTTTCGTCCCGCTTCGATTCCCGGTAGCGGTCGAGGATACTGAGAAAGTACGCCTGGACGATCTTGAGCTCGTTCTTCTGCCTGCGCCCTCCATCGATAAACCGTGACAGGAGCCGGTCCCACTCCCAGCCGCCCCGATGCATCTGCGGCCGACTCTTTCTGACCGCCGCGGCGAGTGCTTCGATCTCCTCGCCGGAGTATTGCTCGTAGGACGGCCTGGGATGGCCGGCGGCGGGATCCTGTTCCTCGGCTCCGAGTGAAAAACCGAACGCAAAACAGAAAAAGAGCCCGATCGGTAACGTTCTCCAGCGCATGATGTTGGATACCTCCGAACGAAAGGTATTCCAATACCGCCCCGCCTGCAAACGCTTCGATCCCAAAAAGGCGCCTCAGGGACAGGAGCCGGAGCTCTCGCAGGCGAGCTTGTCGGCCGGGTCTCTGGGATCCGGTCCGCAACCATCAAAGGGAGCGGGCGGAGGAGAACCACCGAGGAAGAGATAGTTCAGCAGGTAGATTCCATCGGTCATCTGGATTGTGCCGTTGTTGTCGGCATCGGCTGAGTCGAAGCAGCCTGGAGAATCGCCGCCGAGAAAGAGGAAGTTCAGGAGGAAGATTCCGTCGGTCAGTTGGACTGTACCATTGCCATCCGGGTCTCCCCGGATGAACTCGGGTTCCGGGGCAGGAGGTGGAGCCGCGCCCTCGGCCACGGCGAGCTGCGAAATGGAAGTCAACCCCCTGGCGGTGATGATGCGACGTCCCCGGTTGATGGCGGCGCCAAGGTCTCGCCAGCCTCCATCGATGAACTGGAAGAGCCTGAGGTCGCTCTCGGCGACGTTCAGGCGGTCCGCGGCGGGCCAGTCAAAGGCGATCTCCAGGTCCGCCGAGCTGAACGTTGCACCCCTGGGCTCCCATACGGCTACCGCGTTCCTCAACCCCGGGTGCACCGAACCGTTGTCAACGGCCAGCAGAGAACCGCCGAGTCGTCCGGCGGGATTGACAGCGTTGAAGAAACCAAGGCTGTTGATCACGTTAACCGTCGAGTCGGTGGAGGGTTCTCCCCAATTGGCCCGTGAGCCGTTCCAGGCCAGGGCGGCGAGGCTCAGCTCGCCGCCGTCGGACGCGTACCAGCCGGCGTAGTTCCCATCGTCCATTCTCACCGGCCAGTCGTTGTCATCGAGAAGTCCGCCGGGGCCGAAGCTGGTGATCGCGAGCAGGCCGCCGATGGCCTCCACCCGGCCGTTGTTGCGCATGTGACCGGCTCTTGTATCGCCGGGGTTTCCGGGCCGCGCCCTCCGCGACCGGGAGATGGTGCCCGTCCCCCGGATGATGCCCGAGCGACTGGGATTCTCATGCCGCAGGTAGAGCATGGAGCCATCGATCAGGCTGTCATTGAGCATGTTGATGATCATGCGCGAGTTGTTATTGCCGTTCTTGATCGTGTCGTTGTTGATGAAAACCCCGTTGTCGAGGGTCATTTCGGCTGTCCCGCCATTGCCCATGCCGAAATGCGCGTTCGCCCCGAAGGCCTGGCTCAAGGTGGAATCGATGATGTTGATGCGGCTGTAGGTCCCAGGGCGCCCCCACCAGGAGTTGGAGTGGAAGGTCAGCCGCGCGCCGTTACGAATGTTCACCGTGGCGTTGGACATGTCGAAATCGCCATGGAAGCCGGTGTCGCGGGTAACGTTGGCGGTCCGGCCGTTGGTGATGTTGGCGCCGTTGACACCGGTCAGATTCGGCACCCGGCCGCCGGACCAGTTGCCCCCGTTGTGCCAGTCGGTACTGACAGCCCCGGTAAATGTTTCCGCCCTTGCCGAACCGGAACAGAACGCCAGCAGGCTCCATACAGTGAGTAACAGTGTTTTTTTCATCAGGCCTCGCTTTGCCCGTAACCACCGGGCCGGCAATTCGCAATTTTGAATCAAACAGAGGATTCCGATTCCTGGCCTACCAACTCAAGGCGCCGTTGCTCTGCGCAAAGGATTCCGTTTCCAGTCCCATATTGTTGAGCATCGTCACGAAGAGGTTACACAAGGGAGCCTTGTCGCCCTTGCGGCGCGCAACATAGCTGCCGTGCTTGAAGCCTCCGCCGGCCAGGAAGATCGGCAGGTTTCGCGGATCGTGTGAATTGGCGTTGCCCAGGTTGCTGCCGAAGAGAACCGATGTGTTGCCAAGCAGCGTATCGTTTCCCTCCTTCTTCGCCTTCAGCTGGGTCAACAGGCTTCCGAAACATTTCACCAGGGCCGACTCTATCTTCTTGAGCTGCTCGATCTTGGTCTTGTCGCGGCCGTGATGGGACAGGTTGTGATGCTCGAGCGAGACACCGTCAACCTGGGGCACGCTGTAATGATCCTGGATCATGACGGAGACAACCCGTGAAGAATCTGTCTGCAGGATCAACGGCACCATATTCATCAGCAGCTGGGTCCGCCCAACGAGGTTTCTCTTGTCGCGGAGATCGTCAGGAGGAGCGGCGGCGACCTTCGGCTTGGGCCTGGCCATCCAGGCCTCGACCTCGGCGAGGTCCTTCTCTGCCTTGCGAACCGACTCGTAGTATTCTTCAAGCTGCCGGTTGTCCGATTTGCTCGCGCTGCGCTGAAGCTTCTTCGACTGGGATCTCAAGGAGTCGAGAATGCTCCGTCCATCGCTCAGCCGGCGCTTCTGCTTTTCAACCTGGCGCGCGTTTCCCTTCAGGAACATCTTCGAAAAGAGCTTCGCGGGACTCCTTTCAGCCGGCACCATCACGCCGCTGGAGGTGAAGGACTGGCTCTTCGCCGAGTTGCTGCTGATGACCACGGAGGGGAAGCGGGTTACGTAGCCCAGCTTCTCGGCCGCGTACTGATCGACGGAGATAGAATTGCGGAACCCGCCAAGCCCGGGCCCCTGCGCGGCTGTCAGCCAGGTCAGCTCGCAATTGTGCGGATCACGCCCCGTCTGACCCTCGTGCTCGAGACCCGAAAAAAGCGTAAAGTCTTTACGATGATCTTTGAGCAGATCGAGGTACTCGGTGGACTCGTAGCCGGCGCCGGAAGTCCGGGGCCAGAGCGAGGCTGGATGCAGTCCCAGGGTCGTGCAGATGCAGACCATTCGCTTTGGAGCGGCCGCGGGAGCGCTACCGAGGGCGGGAGACATGGTCTCCAGGAGCGGCAGCGCGAGTGAGACGCCGGTCGCCTTCAGAAAAGTTCGTCGCTTGAGTGGCTGGTGCATAGATTTCGTCCTGTCCGGAAAGCCGGACACCCACAGTATAAAGGCCGCCTACTTATTCCTGAACAACTTGCTCTGAACCAGCTTGTGAATGATCGTCCGAACCGGGTAGCCCTTTTTGCTGAGCTCCCTGGCGAGGCGCTCCACCTTCTCCCGGTCGGCAAACTGGATCTCCGCCCCGGTGGCGTAGACCAGCAACCGCGAGACCAGGTGACGGGCAACCTGGTCCTCCCGCTCAAGCAGGAGCTCCTTGTATTCGGCGATACCGGAAAAGGCCTTCCCCCCGGCCGTCACCCCGCCGGCATCTACCCTGGGCCCCTTGCCGGAAAAAATCTTCGAAAACACCCCTCCGTTTGGCGGGGTCGAACGATAGCGTGTACGGAATCCCCCGATCGGATCAAAACTCTCGAGAGCGAACCCGGGAGGATCTATCTCGCGATGGCACCTGTTGCAGGTCTCTTCATCGCGATGGGCGGCGAGGATCTCGCGAATGGTCGTGTTACCTCGCGTGTCAGGCTCCACCGTTCCGGCCGTTGGCGGCGGCGGATCGGGAGGCGTCCCCAGCAGGTTCGTCAGCACGAAATTGCCGCGCATGACCGGAGAGGTCACCGTTCCATTGGCGGTGATTTTCAGGATGCTGCCCTGGGTCAGCAGTCCTCCCCGCGGGCTTTCGGGCGGAATCTTCACCTTGCGGAAATGCTGTCCGGCGACTCCCTTGATACCATAGTGGTTCGCCAGCGGACGGTTCAGGAAGGTGAAGTCCGAATCCAGCAGGTTGCGCACGCCAAGGTTCTCCTTGATGAGAGAGGCGAAGAAGAGCTCGGTTTCCTTCCTCATCCCCTGGCCGAGGATCTCGTTGAATTCCGGATAGAGCTTCTCATCGGGGGTGGTGGCGTTGATCTCCCGCAACCTCAGCCACTGCCCGAGAAAATCCTCGACGAAGCGCATCGATTTTTGGTCATCCAGCATGCGATCGACCTGCGCCGCGAGCACCTTCGGATCGGACAGCTCGCCGGCCTTCGCGAGCTCAAAGAGCTTCTCATCCGGCAGGCTCTTCCACAGAAAGTACGACAGACGTGTGGCGAGAGAGAAGTCATCGAGCTTGCCCGGCTCGCCGCCATGAAAGAGAAACGCGGGAGAGCTAAAGAGGGCGCGCAGCGGCACCCGGAGCGCGTCGGTGAATTTGCGTCCGGCTTCGATCGCCGGGCGGGCCAGGCTGACGAGCGCCTCGGTCTCACCTTCCCGCGGGGGTCTCCTGAAGGCGAGCGGCGCGAGCCGGCCAAGGATGTCTGCCACCTGCTCGAGCGGCTTCCTCTTCAGCACAACCTCGAAGGCTCTGCGGTAGCCATCAGGACCGGCGGACTGCCGGCGTTTCAGCCAGTTCAACTCCTTGTATTCGACATCGCCAAGGAGCCGGCGGGTGCTTTGAGGCGGCCAGCTCTCAAAGAGCGGCCCCTCCACCCGAATCGTCTTCATCGCAATACCTTCGCCCTTGTACTTCTGGGCACCGCGAATATAGACGCGCTTGGGATAGGTGAGCCCGGCCACCGAGGGGTAGAGGTAATCTCCCGGCTTCAGCAGTGCCTTCACCTCGACCGTGCGCGGCTTACCGGGAATGAGGTCAAAGGCCCCGAGCAGCTGAGCGCCGCCGCCTTTCTCGCTGGTGTGGATAATCGTCAGGGTCAGGGGCTTCCTGGACTGGTAGGCGTAGGCCGCCACCTTGATGCTGTAGAGCCCCGGGTCGCGGATATGGAGCCCGCTGTTATCGGACTTCAGGATATGCTCCTGGTCCACGAACACAGCGACGGCATCCTTGAGCTTCCTGGTGATACTTCCACCTCGCCTCAGCTCCCGGTCATGCCACATGTCGACATAGCTGGAGTGCCGGTAGTCAATCACCTTGGGCTTAACCTTCGGACGGCTGCGGAGATTGATGGCCGCGTCGATGGCGTAGTCAGCCGCATCGAGGTAACTGCGGATATGGAGCGGGGAGATTCCCTGCCCGGCGCCCACCGTGTCAAAACCGCCGGAGTCGCTCTCGGCTGGCAGGATCTTCGCGAGATCCTCTCGAACCAGGAGCAGGTCGCGCATCGTGTACTCGTATTCGAGGCGCGTCAGGCGGCGGGCCGGAACACGACCCTCCCGGCGCTGCCTGGAGAGGTTCTCTTTGAGAAGATCGCGTTTCAGCGAGTCGAGCGCCTTCGTGCGGAGCCTGGGTGAAGGCCGGGCCTTGCCCTTCGGGGGCATCTCATCAGCGTCCACCCGGTCAAAAACGAGCTCCCACTTTCGGAAGGTGGCGGGATCGGAGAGATCGTATCCAAGCTGCTCAAAATCCAGCCGCGTCTTCGTATCGCCATCGTGACATTTAAGACACGCTGCCTTGACCAGGGGAGCGACCTCGGCCTTGAAGTCCTGCCCTGGAACCTCACCGGCCGCAAAGATGCAGCAGGAAGTAATCAACAAGAATGCCAGCTTCCTGGCTCCAGGCTTATAGTCTTCTCGGTTTACCCGGGTCTGTACGGTCTGCATCTGTTTCCAGAGAACTTGTTCGCCAGCTTCAGCAACGGGGGGTCAAGCAAATCCAAAATCCATTCATTCAATGGTATCCAATTGCTGAGCGAATATTTGGACAAAATAATTCCGGAATGATTCGCAACAAACCGCAAAGGCCTGGCAATTCAACAGCCTCACAGTTTAAGGCTTTATTTCCAGTGAATACAAATTCAGACGAGGTCGAAAGCCGGACGCCGGGGGTTCCGGTGGACTGGGAATTCGTTCAACAAGTCCCTGGGGTTATGCCAGACTGTCGGACTGTTGCCCGTGCGTCTCGACGCATGGTTTTCTCCAACACGGGAATCGCCTGGCCGGGCGACCTCTTAGCCCTGGCGAAAAAGATCACACGCAAGGATACGCTGATGAAACCCCACCTTCTGTTCCTCGCTCTTTTGAGTTGTCTCACCATTCACTCGGGTTACGCCCTTGCCGAAGAGCCTGTCGATGGCCCCAAGTACAACTTCGTCTGCGCCGACTATGCCAAGGGTGAGGTCTGCCTCGTCACCGACAAGGGAGAGGTCAAGCGGGTCATCAAGACGCGGAATCCCAACGATGTCTGGTCGCTGCCCAATGGCGAGATCCTCTTCGCCTGGAGAATGGGCGTCAGCATCTACGACAAGGAAGGCAAGCGGGTCTTCGAGTGGAAATCGTCTGAAAAGCGAGATGAGATCCACACCTGCCAGGCGCTCCCGAATGGCAACATCCTCATCGCGCAGAACGGACCCGCCCGGCTGATCGAGGTTACCCGCAAGGGCAAGATCGTCAAGGAGATCAAGGTCAAGACAAAGCGCAACGACCTGCATATGCGTTTTCGAATGTGCCGCAAGCTCGGCAATGGAAACTATCTGTGCATGGTGTCCTGTGACGACGAGATCCGGGAGCTTGATCCCGAGGGCAAGACCGTCCGGGTGATCAGGGATATCCCCGGGGTCCGGATGGCTAAGGCCCACGCCGTCATGCGGCTGCCCAATGGCAATACGCTCTTCTCGACCGGCGCCGGCGCCATGGCGGTCGAGGTTGACAAAGATGACAAGGTGGTCTGGAAACTCGAGCGTAAGGACCTGCCGGAGATCAAGATGGGCTTCATGACCGGGCTGAACCGCCTGGCCAACGGCAATACCATCCTCAGCTTCTACCAGGGCAGCCACCACCTCCTCGAGGTCACGCGGGAAAAGAAGCTGGTCTGGAAATACCGCCTGCCCTCGCAGAGAACCGTGGTCAGCGTCCAGGTCCTTGACCAGGAGGGCGACGCCACTAAAGGCCAGGTCTTCAAGTAAACCTTATCCACCCGGACAACAAAGGACTCCGCCATGTCTCGCCTGATACCTTTCATCCTTGCCGCGCTTGTAACCTGCGCCCTGGTCGCCCAGGCCGAACCGGTTTTCGCCCAGTCGGCCGAAAAGAACCCGGCCATCACGCCCCAGCCCCGCGTCGTTGAGTGGTGGTTTAAGCGCCAGGCCGAGAAGATCGCGGAGATGAGCAAGGGTGAGATCGATCTCCTGATGGTCGGTGACTCGATCACGAATAATTTCGACAGTATCGGCGCGCCGGTCTGGAAGAAATACTTCGAGCCGAGAAAGGCCATCAACCTGGGCTTCGGCGGCGACCGCACCAACCACGTCCTCTGGCGCCTCGACCACCTGCCGAAGCTGAAGAAGGCTCCCCGAGGCGCCGTCGTTCTCATCGGTACAAACAACATCTGCTGGGGCAGTGACAAGCCCAGGCAGGCCGCCGTGGGAGTGCAGGCGATCGCGCGCAAGCTCGGTAAGCTCTACCCCGAGATGAAGATCCTGGTGCTCGGCGTCTTTCCCAGGAGACGCAATCTCGACCACCCCCACCGCAAGCAGATCATCGAGCTGAACTCCTATCTCCCCGGCCTGCTGAAGGATCTCAAGAACGTGAAGTTCCTCGACATCGGACCGAAGTTTCTCGACGACAAGGGCTTCCTGTCGAAAGAGATGATGCCCGACACGACCCACCCGAGCGAGAAGGCCCACGAGATCTGGGCCAAAGCGATCGGGCCGGAGCTCGACCGGATGCTCGCCGACTGAGCCCTACCCGGCCGGTTGCCAGACGAGCAGTTCACCCTTGCGCGAGACCGCCGCGTCGCCGCTGTAGGACTCGTAGGAACCCTCGCTCTCTTCAAACGGCAGCGAGATCCCCAGCCCAGCAAGCTCCCTGGCGTAGACGCGCAGGAAAGTGGGATTGTAGCTGCAGTTGTAGGCGAAGGTCGGCAGGAGCGGGATCGGTGTCAGCGAGATGATGGTACCGCGGTTCATCCATGCCCCGGTTCTGAGCTCGGCGCCGCCAAGGATGATGGTGCCGCCCTTCATCTCGAGGCCGGTGAAGTCCTTCGCCATGCCCTTGATGACGATGGTGCCCCGCTTCATTCGCATCCCGACCTCGAGGCCCGCGGAGCCCTCGACCACAATCGTACCGGCGGTCATCCCGGTGAGGGTTCCCCGGTAGGCCGCCCCGATCTGTCCACCGGCGTTGCCGCCGACACGGATGAGGCCGCCCGACATCTCCGCCCCGATCCAGTCGGAGACGTTTCCTGTGACATCGATGCTCCCGCCCTTCATGAAGGCTCCCAGGTGCATTCCGGCGTTGCCGACAATCCTGAGCTGACCATGGGTCATGCCCCGGCCGAGCCACTTCACCCTGCTGGCGTCTCCATGGATCTCAAGCTCATCGCTGAGCTCTCCCTCGACCTCGAAGAACTCATCGAGACGAAGCTGGTGCTTGCCGTAGAAGATCGGAAGAGCGCGAAGCTCATCGTTGCCGAGCTTCGACACGATATCAGGAGAGAGAGCCTCGGCCTCGATGGGTACTTCAGGTGCCTTTTTGAGGGTCAGGGTGATCATCTCTCAGCCACACTCACGGATATCCGCTCCTTCAAGCCGCTCCATCTCAACGGGATAATTGTCGAAGCTCATGGTGTAGTACTGCTCGAATAGCGGCCGCAGGTATTCCTCGATGTTCTCGTCATAGCTTGGACGCACGATGCACTCACGCCCATCGACCATCTTGCGGATGTCACCTTCCTCAACGACCACCTCCCCTCCCTTGAGCAGGTAGCGGGGATGGCCGAACATTCGCTCGCGGTCGGAGTCATCATTGTAGAGAACGACATCCGCGTCCGCGCCCACACCGAGATGCCCCTTCTGCGGCATGCCAAGCGCCCGCGCCGGACCGGCCGAGATAATGATAGCGATTTCCGACAGCGTGTACTCCCGATCGATCCCGGGCAGATGGATCCTTTCCATCGCCTTGTCCGGCAGCTTCTCCAGGCATTCGCGCCTGAAATCGGCGTTCATCAAGAGGTGGATAATCTCCGGGTAGCGCCAGAAGCAGGCTCCATTCGGATGGTCCGTGGTCAGGTAGATCCGCCACGGGTCGTCAATCAGAAGGAGTAATTCCAATCCCACGGCCCACTGGACGGCGTTGACCATGTTGGTACCCTTGTAGGTATAAGGAACCACTCCGCAGCCGGTCTCGTTCTCCACATCCAGGTTGCCCCACTTACGCCCGGTAAGCTGGTAGAGCAGGTGCTGCCAGGGACCGTCCGCGGTGATGGTAACCGAGTCCCCAAAGAGAATCGCTCCGGCATCGGCGGTCAGGTTGGGCTGCCCGTTGAAGAACTCCGCCAGCCGCGCCGATTCTGATCGAAGGGTGTCCCAGTCGTCGCCGCCGTAGGAATGAAATTGCAGGTGCGCCATGTGCGCGCGGTGTCCATCCAGGAGCTTCATGGTCTCGATCGTCGTGTCGATGTTACCCGGCGCGCCGAGATTGTTGCAGTGCAGGTGCAGCGGATGCGGCAGCCCGAGTTCATCGACCATCGCCGCCATGCTCGAGATGATCTTCGCGGGCGTTACCTTGCTGTAGCCCGGCACCGGCTCGGAAAGAATCTTGGCATCTTTCCCCCACTTCCAGGCCGTGACCCCGCCTGGATTGACCGCCTTGACCCCGTAACCCTTTGCCGCCCAGAGGTGCCAGGCGAGGAGATGCTTCGCGCGCTCTGTCTCCCCCTCTTCGAGAAGGTCGAGGATCAGCTCGTTGTTGGCCATGAGAACGCAACAGGACTTATCGACCAGCGGCGTGTCCCGGAGCTCTTCGTGGGTATGCCGGGCCGACAGCACCGGCACCGCGGCCTCATTGACCGTGGTATACCCGAGCCCGGCGTAGAGATAGCCGGTCGCGAAGGTGCTGGGCGTGGTCCCGCCAACACCTGCTCGAAGCTCCGGCGAATGGGTGAACTTGGCAGCGTCTCGATGATTCTCAGGGGTCATCGCCCTGGCGAAATTGAGCGCCCCCCCGGCTACGTGCGTGTGGACATCCACCCCTCCGGGAAAGACGACCATGCCGGCCGCGTCAATTGTGCGAACCTCAGCTCCGGTGACCTCCTCGACGATGCGGCCGTCCGAGATGCAGACATCCCGGACCTCGCCGTCCACCTCGTTGGCCGGATCATAGACCCTCCCGCCCGTTATGCGCAGCATGGATACCGGGCGCTCCTCATCGCGGTTATTTGAGACCCCCTCTTCATGCGCAGGGTACCTCCTTGTAGGAGGCCGGCGTCCAGGCTGGCTTCTCCTTGACCTTTTCAAGGATCCTGTGCATCACCTCCTCGTCGGTGGGGTAGGGCGATTCGAGAATCGGCTTGAGAGGAAGCGGGATCTCGTCCATTCGATAGACCGTACCCGGCGCGCTGATGCCCGTGGTCGCTGTCGTGATGTGAACCCGGGCCAGGCGGCTGGTGTGCGTAACCTTTGGATCCAGGACGATGGTCGGGGTTCTCGCAAGGTGATCGATGGCCGGCTGCGGCATCGTCGCGCCCGGATCGGCGCCCAGGACGAGCGTGGCGTCGTTGTCTCCACGCACCAGCAAGTCGATTGTAGAGAACTCCCCGGGGTTGAAGCGCGGGTAGCCGCGCGACATGCTGACCCCGAACGGAAAACCGGTTGTCCAGCGCATGACGACGTCCGCCCCGGTGACGTTCCCATGGCCACGCATTGGCATGGAGACAAACTTGGTGTAGGCGTTCAGCTCAGCCACGAGGGCGAGGGCCGCCGCCGAGTTCATGTGCTTGCCGCGCGTCATCGACAGGCCCATTCCGAAAAACAGCACGCCGAAGCGGGCGTTCTTCATCCGGTCGACGAAATCCTGCAGTTGCTCGAGCGTCAGCCCCGTCTCCGCGACGCGGGCCGCGTCGACCGGCTGGTTCTTGACCAGGGCGCGCAGCGTCGTGATGACCTCGAAATCCTTGCCCGGCTTTACCTGCAGGAGTATATCCGCGTGCCTGGCGCTGGGAGTTTCACGGACATCAACGAGCACCATCGTCCGGCCCTTGCGGCCCTCGGGTACGTGCTTGCCCTTGGGAATCAGGGTGTACCTGGAGAAATGCAGGGGATGACAGTCTGCCGGGTTGCCTCCCCAATAGATGATGAAATCTGCCCGGTTCTTGACCTCACCCAGGGTGCACGTGACCTTGCCGCCCAACTGGGCAGCCACCTCGGTGGGACCGTGTCACAACGAGGTGTGGCTGTCGACCACGCCTCCAACCCACTCGGCCAGGGCGACGGCGTGGCGCTGCGCCTCGCAGGTGGTATTGCTCAGACCGTACACCAGCGGCATGTTCGCCTGGTAGAGGTGCTCGGCCGCCGCCTCCACCGCCTCATCAACCGTAGCCGGCTTGCCATCGACCAGGGCGTCAGGGTAGCAATGCTCCGCCGTATGATTCTTGAACCAGGCCTCCCCGAGTCCGCAGGCGCGCTTCGTCTTGACGATTCGATCACCCTCGGCCTGCAGGCCGATGTGGTCGCACACGCAACCGCAGAAGGTACAGGTGGCGTTCTCAACCGTTTTCTGGGTCATGGCTTCTTAACTTGATCTCGCTCTTATCGCTCGCGCCCGAACCGGACGGCAGGATGAAGCTTCAGCCAAGCGCCCGGCCGCGGAAGCTTCCGCGGATCCGTCTCGGCATGTAGCGCCCGGTTTCAGGGTCGATGAGCTCCCAGGCCTCAAGGTCTTCCGCCGCGGGACCCTCCTCGAGACTCTCGGGGAACTGGGCGGCTATCGTCTGGTCTGTCTCCGCGCGCGGCTTTGTATTATCCATGGCTTGTTCTTCGCTCTCTCGCTTGACTCGTTCCTTCAAGATTCTGTCTCCGCTTCAACTGGAGCCTCTTCGGCCGCCAGGGGTTCGATCTCTACCTCCCAGCCCTTGGAGGTCGGCATCCCCGTACCATCGGTGCTCTGGCCCATGAGCTTGCAGGTCGGTGGGCCGTAGGCGATAAATACCATCCCGGGTGGAACCTTGCCTTCCTTGCCGCCGTGTTCCTGGCAGACAAAGGTCCCCTCGCCATTTTCCGAGCGAACCCGGACGCTGGCGCCGACCGAGGCGCCGATGTCCTCGATGTCGTCCGGATGCATGATCAACGTGGTCACCATCTCCTCGTACTCAGCGTCGTCCTTGCCGACGTTGATCTGGCGCCCTTGCTTGGTCGTGCGACCCGCGTTCATGATGAATTGCCTGGTAGCCAACGGTTACTCCCTCTATGTCTAAGCTCTGGACCGTTTTACCAGATTATCCCGCCTAATGCCCGACTAATGACCGCCCGACGACAGCGAGGCCGGTTTCCGGCTCTTCAGCTGTCTCCCATCACCTCGCGCAGGTGGAAATTGAACTTGCCGAGCTTACCGCCGTAGTTACCGGCGCCGATCGCCAGCACCCCATCCCCCGACGCCGCCTCGATGGCCGCGCGCATGGCCTGGCTAACGGCGCCTTCATCGATCCCGTCCATAACCAGCTCATAGCAGCAGTTCGCTCCCTCGACCAGCTCGGTCTCGGACCGACTTCTCTGAGTAGGGGCGAGGGCGTCATTGGTCGAGGCTACCAGCTGCTCGTAGCGTGAGCCGACCTTGCTGCCGCTGCGGACGACCCCACCGGGAAATGGCGCGATGACACCCGGCAGCCCGGAGACAGCCTCGCTCGCGCGACGCGCCGCCTCGAGCCCCACCGACTGCGAGACCGCCTGGAGGATGATATTGCCACCGGCGACGCCCTTCCCTGCGCCGGCGGTTTCCTCCACCAGGAATTCGCCATCCATCACGGGGATCCGCCAGAATCGTCGATCCTCCCGCTTCTTGCTCTTCTGGAACCCATCACCGAAAAAGCGCAGGTTCTTTCCAAGTGGAACCTTCTCCTCCACCTCTCCCCCCGCGAGGCCATCGTAGCAGGCGGTGGTCGGACAGGTCATCACGCACTGGCCTACCCGGTTGGGTACCGCCTTGGCCAGGCCATCGGTCGAAAAACCAAAGAGCAGCACGCTCGCGCCAGGCCTGCCATCAGGGGTCTCATCGCCTGGAATGTATCCCTCGACACCGACCTCGGCATCGCAGGAGATCACCGAGGTACCGTAGCCTGAGATGGACTGGAGAGCCGCCTCGAGCCAGTGGTCATCAACAGCCGTGATGATCAGCCGCGCATAGCGCATGCCGAAGGCTTCGGCGAAAGTGTCGAGAATCGTGGTCGGACCGATTTGCATGAAGGTCTGCCAGTTACTGGAACAAGGGAAGTTTAAAACGTGATGAACGGCAAAGGTAGACCCCCGGGCCTGTCACATCAACGATTTCCGCCACCGGAAGCCATCGCGTGACCCTTTCTCAAGCAAAGCTGGAAAATAGGAATGGCTCTACCCGGCAGGACTCCATTAGTCTCGCAGCGGCAAAACAGGGAGACGGCGATGAAAGATCGTAAGAAGATCCACTGGAAACAGGCTCTCGCCCTCATGGCGTTGAGCGCTCTGCTGACATCCTGCGGCCTCCCTCCCGGCATGAAGCTCCTGCACCTGCGGGTCTACCATGGAGGAGAGTGCGTCCTGGAAACGAACTTTGACGTTCCCGACACGAGCACGGTCAGCGAGATCTGGGACGCCGCGGGACAAAAGCCGTTCAGTACTCAAACCGCCGCGAAATCCCTCGGCGCGAACAAGGCCAACCCCCTCGAGGCGAAGCTCACCGGGCCCGTCGAGATCAGGATCTCTCACCCGGCCTCCGATGAGATCAGCGCGAAGCTGACCAACCTGACCCTGCGACGGAGCTCGAAGGATTCCGACGACTGGCACCTGGCGGGAAATGGAGTCAGCCGCGCGAAGAAAAAGTCCTCCAGCCAGGGTGATAAACCCGTTCGCTGATAAGATAAACAAGGACAGGAGATGAAAGCGGGGTGGCATGGCGCGGCTTAACCGCCTGGCGCCATACCACCCCGCTCCCGTATTCAATAAGCTACTTGATTCGCTTAAAAGTCCTGACGACCTTCGGGATCGCTTTTCCGTCCTGGTCGGTCCCTGTGATGACGTCGCGCAGGGTGTTCTCATCGACAACGGTCTGCCTGCCGGTTACGTAGCTGATCTTGCCATCGGCGTGCCGGATGGTGCCTTTGAAGGTCAAGACCATGCCGGCTTTGAACTTCGGGCCCTGGGGACGCGAGATCGTCATGGTGTAACGGGTTCCATCCTTCATGTGTCCAACGCCGGTCCACTGCCTGGTTTTCGGGTCATAGCCCCAGATCGAGGTCTCCCTCTTGTCGGCATAAATATTGCAGCCGCCGGCGGTGCCGTAGCACTCCGCTTTGATGGTTTCTTTTTTTCCCTCTGTCTCCTCCACGATCTCCCACTTGCTGTGGTAGTAGCTGTAGAACTTGTAATAATCCTCAGCTTCCCCCGCCCGCAGAGAGCCCGGAGACCAGCAGAAGGCCATGACAGCCAGGAAGAGTCCCATCAGAAGACCACTCTTCTTTATTGAAAACATCCTCGCCAAATTCATAACGTCCTCCATTCGTTTGAGTAAATTCAGACCAGTAGCTCTTCAGCAGGCTACTTGATTTTCTTGGCAGTCCTGACGATCTTCGGGGTCGGTTTCCCGTCCTGGTCGGTCCCTGTGATGACCGCTGTCAAGGTGTTCTCATCGACAACGGTCTGCTTGCCGGTCAGGTAGCTGATCTTTCCATCGGCGTGCCGGATGATAGTTTTGAAGGTCAAGACCATGCCGGCTTTGAACTTCGGGCCCTGGGGACGCGAGATCGTCGAGGTGAAACGGCTTCCATCCTTCAGGTGTCCAGCGCCGGTCCACTGCCTGGTTTTCGGATCATAGCCCCAGATCGAGGTCTCATTTTTGCTGACAAAAATATTGCAGCCGGCGGCGGTGCCGTAGCACTCCGCCTTGCTGGTTTCTTTCTTTCCCTCTGTCTCCACCACGAGCTCCCATTTGCTGTGGTAGTAGCTGTAGAACTTGAAATAATCCTCAGCTTCCCCCGCCCGCAGAGAG